>NZ_JBEXSY010000005.1:0-203729 GCF_040613895.1 Nocardiopsis sp. NPDC006198
CAACGCGCTCCGGGGCACGGTCCTCCAGGTGCTCACCCCCAGGTCGTCGCGGCTCACCCACGGACTGCGCTCCCTGATCACGCAGCCGATGGCCCTGCCGGGCGGGGTCAGCCCGAGAGGGTGGTGCGCCCGTCGGCGTCGACGCGGACGCTCTGGTCGGTCCAGGCACGGGCCTGGTCGCTGATCGTGAAGCCCAGGCCGGGGCGGCCGGGGACGAGCATGCGCCCGTCCTCGATCTCCAGCCGCTCGTCGAACAGCGGCTGGAGCCAGTCGAAGTGCTCCACCCAGGGGTCGATCTCGTAGGCGGCGGCCAGGTGCAGGTGGATCTCCATGGCGAAGTGCGGCGCCATCCGGATTCCCGCCTGCTGGCCGCGGGCCATGATCTTCAGGAACGGCGTGATCCCGCCGACGCGCGCGGCGTCCGGCTGCATGAAGTCGACCGCGCCCGCCCGGATCAGCTCCTCGTGCTCGGCCGCGCTGGTCAGCATCTCGCCGGTCGCGATCGGCGTCGCCAGCTCCCGGGCGAGCGCCGCGTGGCCCTCGGAGTCGTAGGCGTCGAGGGGCTCCTCGATCCAGATGAGGTCGAACTCCTCCAGCACCCGGCCCATCCGCACGGCGGTGCTGCGGTTCCACTGCTGGTTGGCGTCCACCATCAGCGGGAAGTCGCCCAGCTCCTCGCGGACGGCGGAGACGCGGGCCAGGTCGGCGCGCCAGTCCGGCTGGCCGACCTTGATCTTGATGCCGCCGATCCCGCTGGCGCGCGCGGCGCGGGTGTTGTCGAGCACCTGGTCCAGCGGCGTGGACAGGAACCCGCCGGAGGTGTTGTAGCAGTCCACCGCGTCGCGGTGGGCGCCCAGCAGCTTGGCGAGCGGCAGCCCCGCGCGCTTGGCCTTGAGGTCCCACAGGGCGATGTCGATCGCCGCGATCGCCTGGGTGGCCAGCCCGCTGCGGCCGACCGAGGCGCCCGCCCACACCAGCTTCGTCCAGATCCGCTGGATGTCGCTGGGGTCCTCGCCGATCAGCTCGGGGGCGATCTCCTGGGCGTGCGCGTACTGGCCGAAGCCGCCCGCGCGCTTGGAGTAGGTGTAGCCGACCCCCTCCAGGCCCTCCTCGGTGCGGATCTCGGCGAACAGCATCGACACCGACGTGAGCGGCTTCTGCCTTCCGGTCAGCACCTTGGCGTCGCTGATGGGGGAGGCGAGGGGCAGGTCGACGCGCGAGAGCGTGACCTCGCTGATCCTGTCCGCGGCCGCGTGGGCGCGGGGGGTCGTCCCGCTGTCGGAACCGGGCTGGGCGGTCATGGTGTCTCCAGGGTGTGGTTGTGCGGGAGGGCTGCGGCGGGGTCCCGCCGCGCGCACGCGCCCCGGCCGTGGCGGCCCGGGCGCGTGCGGGGTCCGGGGAGGCCCCGGGTGGACGCGGGGCTCACCGGACCGTCGCGGGCCGCTTGGGGTCGAAGGACCAGCCGGGGACGAGGTACCGCATCGCCGCGGCGTCGTCGCGCGCCCCGAGCCCGTGTTCGAGGTAGAGCTCGTGGGCGGCCGCGAGGGCGTCCCGGTCGAGTTCCACGCCGAGCCCGGGGGCGGTGGGCACCTCGATCGCGCCGTCCGCGATCCGGAGCGGCTCGCGGGTGAGTGCCTGGCCGTCCTGCCAGATCCAGTGGGTGTCCAGGGCGGTGATCTTCCCCGGCGCCGCCGCGCCCACCTGCGTGAACATCGCCAGGGAGATGTCGAAGTGGTTGTTGGAGTGCGAGCCCCAGGTGAGCCCGAACTCGTGGCACAGCTGGGCGACGCGCACCGATCCGCGCATGGTCCAGAAGTGCGGGTCCGCGAGCGGGATGTCCACCGCGTGCGAGCGCACGCTGTGGGCGAGCTGCCGCCAGTCCGTGGCGACCATGTTGGTCGCCGTCGGCAGGCCCGTGGCCCGGCGGAACTCCGCCATCACCTCGCGGCCGGAGTACACCCCCTCGGCCCCGCACGGGTCCTCGGCGTAGGCGAGCACCCCGTCCAGCCCCGAGCAGAGCCGGACGGCGTCCTCCAGGAGCCAGCCCCCGTTGGGGTCCAGGGTGATCCGGGCGTCGGGGAAGCGGGCGGCCAGGGCCCGCACCGTCTCCACCTCCTCCTCCCCGGCGAGGACCCCGCCCTTGAGCTTGAAGTCGCGGAAGCCGTACCTCTCGCGCGCCGCCTCGGCGAGCGCGACCACCGCGTCGGGGGTGAGGGCCGGTTCGCGCCGCAGGCGCTCCCAGTCGTCCTTGGGGTCGGCCTCCGCTAGGTAGGGGAGCGGGGTCCGGTCCCGGTCGCCGATGTAGAAGAGGTAGCCGAGCATGGGGACCCGGTCCCGCTGCCGGCCCTCCCCCAGCAGCTCGCAGACGGGGACCTCCAGGTGCTGGCCGAGGAGGTCCAGGAGCGCGGACTCGACGGCGGTGACGGCGTGGACGGTGGTCCGCAGGTCGAAGGTCTGCTCGCCGCGCCCGCCCGCGTCCCGTCCGGCGAAGGCCTCCCCGATCTCGCGGAGCACCTGGTGGACGTGCGAGACCGGGCGGCCGACGACCATCCCGGCGGCGTCGGCGACGGTGCGCCGGATGGGCTCCCCGCCGGGGACCTCGCCGACCCCGGTCCGGCCCTCGCTGTCGGTCAGGATCGCGATGTTGCGGGTGAAGAAGGGGCCGTGGGCGCCGCTGAGGTTGAGCAGCATGCTGTCGTGCCCGGCGACGGGCACCACCTCGAGGTCCACGACGGTCGGGGTCCGGGGGCTCATGCTCGCCCCTCCGCCGGTACGACGGAGCCGTCCACGCGGCGGCTCAGTCCCCACGGGTTGGCCTCGCGCAGGGCGGGCGGGAGGAACGCGTCGGGCACGGACTGGTAGGCGACCGGCCGCAGGAACCTGTGGACGGCGAGGCTGCCGACGGAGGTGCTGCGCGGGTCCGACGTGGCGGGGAAGGGGCCGCCGTGCACCATCGCGTGGTTGACCTCGACCCCGGTGGGCCAGCCGCCGAAGAGGATGCGGCCGACCTTGCGCTCCAGGACGGGGATCAGCCGCCGCACGGCGACGGCGTCGTCCGCGGACGCGGGGTCGGCGTGCAGGGTGGCGGTGAGCTGTCCCTCCAAGGACTCCAGCGCCTCGGCGAGAGACTCCGCCAGGGCCTCGGCCGACAGCCCGTCCGCGGGGTAGCGGACCAGCAGGCCGACCGCGCCGAAGACCTCCTCCTGGAGGCGGGGCCGGGTGGTGAACGACTTCAGGCCGGTGGCGAGGAGCATCGGCGCGAGCGCGTTCGGGCCGGGGCCGTCGGTCCCGGTGGCGACCGTCTCGACGTCGGGCTCGGCGGCGAGGGCGTCCGTGCCCGCGGCGCGTGCGGCGGCGATGGGGCCGGTGAGCATGGTCTGCCCGGTGGCCTCCGTGACCAGCCGCTCGGCGGCGGCGAAGAAGCGGTCGCCGTCGGGCGTGGCGGGGACGAGGACGAGCCCCGGGTTGGTGCAGAACTGGCCCGCTCCGAGGGTCAGCGAGCCCACGTACGCCTCCGCCAGCTCCTCGGCCGCGCCGCCGGCCAGCGCGCCCGGCAGGACGACGACCGGGTTGGAGGAGGACATCTCGGCGAACACGGGGACGGGTTCGGGGCGGGCGGCGGCGGTCCGCATGAGCGCGAGGCCCCCGGCGCGCGAGCCCGTGAACGCCACGGCCTTGACGCGCGGGTCGGCCGCGAGGGCCTGCCCGATCCCGTTGCCCTCGCCGAACAGCAGGGAGAACACGCCTCCGGGGAGCCCGCTGTCCGCGACCGCCCGGGCGACCGCCCGGCCGACCAGCTCCGCGGTGCCGGGGTGGGCGTTGTGGGCCTTCACCACGACCGGGCAGCCCGCCGCGAGCGCCGAGGCGGTGTCGCCGCCCGCGGTGGAGAAGGCGAGGGGGAAGTTGCTCGCCCCGAAGACCACCACGGGGCCCAGCGGAACGTGGGCCTGGCGGACGTCGGGGCGGGGGGCGGGGCGCCGGTCGGGGAGGGCGGGGTCGATGCGCGCCTGGAGGGCGTCCCCCTGCTCCACCACGTCGGCGAACATCCGCAGCTGGCCGACGGTGCGGCCCCGCTCGCCCTCCAGCCGCGCCGCCGGGAGGCCGGTCTCCCGCACGGCCCGCGCGGTCAGCTCCTCGCCGATCCCGTCGATGTTGTCGGCGATCCTGCGGAGGAAGGCGGCCCGCTCCGCCGGGGTCTGGGACCGGAAGGCGTCGAAGGCGGCCTCGGCCGCCCGCGTCGCGGCCTCGATCTGCGCGGAACCGACCAGGCCGAAGGCCGGTCCGACCTCCTCACCGGTGGCGGGGTCGGTGGCGAGGAGGGAACCGGAGTTCCCCTCGACCGGTTCCCCGGCCACGAGCGATCTTCCTTCGACGGGCACTGCGGTACCTCCTGGTAGGGGTGCGGCGGGTTCTGTCCGGGGTTCCGGCTCAGGAGACCTTGGCGATGAGAGCGGCCAGTTCGTCGGTCTCGGCGGGGCTGAGGTCGCTCAGGGGCGGCCTGACCCGGCCGCCGTCGCGGCCGACGGCGTTCAGGCCGGCCTTGACGATGGACACGGCGTAGCCGCGCGTCCGGTCGCGGATGTCGAGGTAGGGGATCACGAAGTCGTTGAGCTTGCGGTAGACCGCCTCGCGGTCCTGGGCGCGCACCGACTCGAAGAACCCGAGGGCGAACTCGGGGAGGAAGTTGTACAGCGCGGAGGAGTACGTGCTGACCCCGAGCTGGAGCAGGGGCAGGGCGAAGGTCTCCGCGGTGGGCAGCCCGCCCACGTACATCAGCCGGTCGCCGACCTTGGCGTAGATCCGCGTCATCAGCTCGACGTCCCCGACGCCGTCCTTGAGGCCGATCAGGTTGGGGTTGCGGTCGGCGAGGGCCGCGACGCTCTCGTCGGTGAACACCGCGTTGGCGCGGCTGTAGACGATGACCCCCAGGTCGGTGGCCGAGCAGACGGCCGTGACGTGCTCGACCAGCCCGGCCTGCCCGGCCTCGGTCAGGTAGGGGGGCAGCAGCAGGATCCCGTCCGCCCCCGCCTCCTGGGCGGCCCTGGCCTGTGCCTTCGCCGTCGCCGTCCCGCCGGTCGCGGGGGCGAGCACGGGCACCGCCCCGGCGACCTCGTCGACCGCGGTGCGCACGACCCGGTCGATCTCGGGCGAGGTCAGCGAGAAGCCCTCGCCCGTGCCCCCGGCCGCGAACAGCCCGGCCACGCCGAAGCCCGACTGCCACGCGAGGTGCTCGCGGTAGCGGGTCTCGTCGAACGCGAGGTCCTGGTCGAAGTGGGTGACGGGGAACGAGAGGAGGCCGGACTTGAGCCGGGTCGCCAGCTCACCGGGGTGCATCAGAGTCACACGTCATCCTTAGGTCGGCAGGTCGGGGTCTCCCTGGCAGGGGCCGGGGCGGTGTTGCCGTTACCGTACGGAGAAGCGTTCGATGCTGTCCAAGAGTTGTTGGGCATTAACTGATACCGGACGGGTATCACGGCAAGGCGGCCCCCTCCGGGGGCCATGCCTCCAGGGCCCGCCGCACGGCGGGGTTGCGCGACTCCCGCAGCCACAGCAGGTGGAGTTCGACCGGGTCCTCCGGCAGGTCCGCGATCTCCAGGTAGGCGACGCCGTCGATGCCCAGCCCGGTCGCCGACCGGGGCACGAACGCGACCCCCCTCCCGGCGGCCACCAGCCACACCATGGTCAGGACCTGGCTGACCGTGTGCACGACGTTCTGGTGGGAGATGGGGACCAGGCGCACCACGAGGTCGTAGAAGTAGCGGGCCCTGGTCGGCGAGTGCATGATCAGCGGCACGTCGACCAGCTCCTCCGCGGCCACGGGACCCGCGTGCCGCGCCAGGGGGTGGCCCTCCGGCACGGCGACCAGCATCCGCTCGCGGTGCTGGACCCGGGAGCCGAACAGCTCGGTGTCGAAGGGGGGCCGCGCCAGACCGAGGTCGACCTCCTCGTTGAGGAGCGCCGCCACCTGTTCGCGGGTGACCATCTCGAACAGCTCGATGTTGATCTCCGGCAGAACCTCCTCCAGGCGGTTCAGGAGCCCGCCGAGGGGGCCGTAGGACGACGCCGCGGTGAACCCGATCCTGAGCGTCCCGCTCGACCCCGCCGAGATCCGCCGGGCGTGGTCCGGCGCGCTCTCCGCCAGGGTGAGCAGCCGGCGGGCCTCGATGAGGAACGCCTCGCCCGCCGCGGTCAGGGACACGCGCCGGCGGTCGCGCTCCAGCAGCTGCACGCCGACCGTGCGTTCGAGCTTCTGGATCTGGCGGCTCAGAGGGGGTTGCGTCATGGAGAGCCGTTCGGCCGCCCGCCCGAAGTGCAGTTCCTCGGCGACGGCGACGAAGCCGCGCAGCTGGTCGAAGGAGAACATGATGCCAGAAAGGTATCATCTTATGCCGTATTTGCCTTGGACATGCATGGATGACTCCTCTTAGGCTGCCAGACACTCACGAACGTGACGGCACTCACAGTGCACGAAGTGGCGGGCACCCGCCGGATCGAAGGAGTTCGCATGACCCAGGCGCCAGGGAAGAGAACCGCACGTCCAGGGGCGGTCCTCGGGCTCACCGCGGCTCTGTCCCTCTCCGTCGCCGCGTGCGGCGGGAACCTGTCCGGCGGCGCGGCGGGGGGCGAGTTCCCGAGCGGGCCGATCACGATCGCCGTCGGGCAGGACCCGGGCGGGAGCACCGACCTGATCGCCCGCGCCCTGGCCGAGGGCCTCACGGACGACCTCGGCGTCGCCGCCCCCGTGGTCAACACCCCCGGCGCCAACGGCGCCCTGGCGGCCAACGAGGTCGCGGGCCAGGAGCCGGACGGCCAGAACCTGCTGCTCGTCAACGCCTCCCTGACCGCGATCACCCCCCTCGCGGTCTCCGAGGACGAGGCCGTCGCCATCGACGACTTCGAGGTGGTCGCCGGGATCTCCCGCGACGACTACGTGCTGGTCTCGTCCCCCGCCTCCGGCCTGGAGACGCTCGCGGACCTGGAGGACGCCGGGGACGACCTCAAGTTCGGCACCACCGGGGTGGGCACGGGCAGCCAGCTCGCCCAGGAGCTCCTCTTCAACCAGGCCGGGATCTCCGGCACCGCCGTCCCCTTCAACAGCGGCGCGCCCACGCTCACCGCCGTCCTCGGCGACCAGGTGGACGTCGCCGCGATCCAGCTCGGCGAGGCGATCGGGCAGATCGAGGCCGGTGAGCTGAACGCCCTCCTCACCTTCTCCGCGGAGCGCAACGAGTTCCTGGAGGACGTCCCCACCGCCGTCGAGGAGGGGTACGAGGTCGAGGTGGCCCAGTACCGCGCGCTCGCCGCCCCCTCCGGTACCCCCGACGACGTCCTGGAGCGCCTGCGCGAGGCGTGCGAGGCCGCGTTCGCCACCGAGCAGTACCGGGCCTTCAACGAGGACAACCTGCTCACCGCCCACGAGATCCCCGGCGACCAGGTGGTCGAGGAGTGGACGTCCTCCCTGGAGTCGTACCGGTCCATGACGGAGGAGTACGGCATCGACCTCGGCGGTTCGCAGTGATCACCTCGCGGGGCGGGAGCCCGGAGGCCGGCGCGGGCGCTGAGGAGGCCGCCGCCGTGCCGGGGGCGCCGGAGGGGTCCGGCCGCGTCGCCGGGGCCTCCGGCGCGACGGAGGCCCCCGACGGACGGCGGGGCCCGGACGGGGCGGAGACCGGTGAACCGTCCGGGCCCGGTCCCGGCGAACCGGAGACGGCCGAGGAGCCCGCACCGCCCCCCGCGGGACCCGTGACCAACATCGTGGTCGCCCTCGTGGTCGTCGCCCTCGGCGCCGCCGGGCTGGCCGGCTCGTGGTCGCTCGGCCTGGGCGAGGCGTCGGCCCCCTCCGCCGGCATGTGGCCGTTCCTGGTCAGCGCGGCGATCACCTGCCTCGGCGCCGCCCTGGTGTTCCAGGCGCGGCGGACCCGGGACGCCGAGAGGTTCTCCTCGTCCAGCTGGGCGGTCCTGGCCGGCCTGGCCACCATGGCGGCCTTCGCCTCCCTCGTCGGGGTGATCGGCTTCGAGATCCCGGCCGCGGTGCTGGCCTTCGTGTGGCTGCGGTTCATCGGCGGCGAGTCCTGGCGCCTGTCCGTCCTGACCAGCCTCGGCATCGTGGTCGCCTTCTACCTGCTCTTCGTCGCTGTCCTGGCAGTGCCGATCCCCCATCTCTTCTAGGAGCGACGATGGATTTCCTGACCCCCGTGGTCGACGGGTTCGGCGTCGTCCTCGAACCGGCCAACCTGCTCTACTGCCTGCTCGGCGTCGTGGTCGGGATGCTGGTCGGCGTGCTCCCCGGACTCGGCCCGGCGGCGACCATCGCGATCCTGCTGCCCCTCACCTTCGGGGTGGAGCCGGTGACCGCGATCATCATGCTCGCGGGCATCTTCTACGGGGCCCAGTACGGCGGCACCATCACCTCCGTCCTGCTCCGGCTCCCCGGCGAGGCCTCCTCCGTGGTGACCGTCTTCGACGGCCACGCCCTGGCGCGCAAGGGCAGGGCGGGGACCGCGCTCGGCATCGCGGCGATCGGGTCCTTCGTGGGCGGCACGGTGTCGATCGTGGCCCTGTCGCTGCTCGCGCCCGTGGTCGCGGGTTTCGCCCTGGACTTCGGCCCCCCGGAGTACACGGCGCTGGCCCTGCTGGGCATCCTGCTGGTCGCCACGGTCAGCAACGGCGGGCGCGTGAAGGCGATCGTCGCCGCGTGCCTCGGCCTCCTCCTGGCCACGGTCGGACGCGACATGTTCACGGGCGCGGAGCGGTTCACCTTCGAGTCCCTCTCCCTGGCGGACGGGCTCGACTTCGTCCCGATCGCGATGGGCGTCTTCGGCCTCGGCGAGATCCTCTACAACCTGGAGGAGCGGAGGAAGGGCACGGTCGCCCCGGCCAGGGTGGCCAACGCGTGGCCCTCCCGCGCCGACCTGCGCCAGTCGTCCGGGGCGATCGGCCGCGGCTCCGTGCTCGGCTTCTTCCTCGGCATCCTCCCCGGCGGCGGCGCCACGCTGTCGTCCCTCGCGGCGTACGCGCTGGAGAAGCGCCGGTCCAAGACGCCCGAGCGCTTCGGCCACGGAGCGGTCGAGGGCGTGGCCGCGCCGGAGTCGGCGAACAACGCGGCCGCGACCTCCTCCTTCATCCCGCTGCTCACGCTCGGGATCCCCGCCAACGCCACGATGGCGATGATCTTCGGCGCGCTCATGATCCAGGGCGTGACCCCCGGGCCGCAGCTGGTCTCCGAGGACCCCGACCTGTTCTGGGGCGTGGTGAACTCGATGTACATCGGGAACATCCTGCTGCTGATCATGAGCATCCCGCTGGTGGGGCTGTTCGTGAAGATCCTGCGGGTCCGGGGGAGCATCCTCGCCCCGATCACCGTGCTGATCACGCTGGTGGGCGTCTACACGGTCCGCAACAGCGTCTTCGACATCGCCCTCGTGGTGGTGTTCGGCCTGGTCGGCTACCTGATGAAGAAGTTCGGCTTCGAGCCCGGCCCGCTGGTGCTCGCGTTCGTCCTCGGGTCCCTGCTGGAGACCTCGCTGCGCCGCTCGCTCCTCGTCTTCGACGGGGACCCGACCGGGTTCCTCACCCGGCCGATCTCCGGCACGCTGTTCCTGCTGCTGGCCGTCGTGGTCCTCCTCCCGCTCGCGCAGAAGCTGTTCAGGGCGCGGCGCGGGACCGCCCGGGCGGAGCGGGAGAAGGCGGACGCCTGACCCGCCCGCCCGGGCGGGCGGGTCAGGCCGCGGGCACGGTGTCGACCACGGCGTCGGGGCACTCCGCGGCGGTCGTCGCGAGCACGTCCGCCTCGGCCTGGTCGACGCTGAGCGACCAGCGCGTCTTCACGGTGGTCCACTCGGTGACGTACCGGCACAGGGCGGCCTCCGACGGGGGCAGCCACTGGGCCGGGTCCTTGTCGGCCTTGGCGCGGTTCTCCCCCGCGGTGACCGCGACCAGGGCGACCTCCTCGTCGAGGTCGTTGGCGTAGGCGCGGCGCCGCTCGGTGGTCCACTCCGAGGCCCCGGAGTCCCAGGCCTCGGCGAGGGGCACCATGTGGTCGATGTCGAGCCCCCGCGCCTCGGTGTGGACGCGGTCGTCGTAGTAGCTCTGCCACTCGCCCCCGGTGAGGCGGCACCGCTCGTCGGCCTCGGGGGCGGTGGTGGCCTCGGCGATCAGGACCTCCATACGGGTGTTGCAGCCGTCGCGGTCCTGGTCGGTCCAGTGCGGGAACAGGGAGCGGTCGTAGCCCTCCCGGCTCTCGCCGGCGACGGGCAGCGCCGCGACGGCGTCGGCGAGGGGGACGGGCGCGGCCGCGTGGGCGGTGGCGGGGGAGAGGGCGAGGACGGCGAGGCCGAGGGCGCCGGCTGTTGCGGTGAGAGCTGACGGGCGCAAGGGAATCCTTCACATCGGTTGCTGTGTGTGAAGGGTCTGCACCGTACGGTGCCCGTGGAAACGCGGCCGCCCGTCACGGGCCCCGGGGCCGGGTGCAGACCGGGGGAAGCCGGGGCAAGGCCCCCGGCGGGCGCGGTGTATCGGTCATGCACGCGGTGTGAGCAGCGCGGGTCCGATACGCGGGCGTCCGGGGCGGGCGCCGGGCGGAGGGGGGATCCCGCCGCGGCGGTCCCGGACGGAGGGGCGCGGCGGTCAGGCCCCGCCGGGCACGAGCTCGCCGACGAGGGCCTCGACGCGCCTCCTGATCTCGTCGCGGATGGGGCGGACGGCCTCCACGCCCCGGCCTGCGGGGTCGGGCAGGTCCCAGTCCAGGTAGCGCTTGCCGGGGAAGAACGGGCAGGCGTCGCCGCATCCCATCGTGACGCACACGTCGGAGGCCTCGACGGCCTCGGGGGTGAGGACCCGGGGGCGTTGGCCGGTGATGTCGACGCCGACCTCGGCCATGGCCTCGACGACGGCGGGGTTGAGCGAGTCGGCGGGGGCGGAGCCCGCCGAGCGGACCTCGATCCGGCCCCCGGACAGGTGGCGGAGCCAGGCCGCGGCCATCTGGGAGCGTCCGGCGTTGTGCACGCAGACGAACAGGACCGACGGCTTGTCGTGGTCGCCCATGGTGATGGCCCCTGTCGGGTTCCGGGTGCGGTGGCACGTGTGCTCGGGAGCTGACGGTGCGATAATATCAGCATGTGCTGATATCAGTGAATGCTGACTCGATGAGAGTGCTCTCCGACCCCCTGCGCCTGAGGATCGTGACCCTGCTGGCCCGCGAGACCCTGTGCACGACCCACCTCGTGGAGGAGACCGGGGCCCGGCAGACCAACCTGTCCAACCACCTGCGGATCCTGCGCGAGGCGGGGGTGGTGGAGACCGAGCCCTGCGGCCGGTTCACCTACTACCGGCTCCGCCCCGAGGCACTGGAGACCCTCTCCGAGGGGCTGGCCGGACTGGCCGCCACGGCCCGTTCCTCCGGCGCGGCCGGGAACCGGAGGCCGTGCTGATGACCCCGACCGACAAGACCACCGGCGGCACGGACGGGTCCGTCGCCGCCGGGCTCTCGGTCCTGGACCGGTTCCTGGCGGTGTGGATCCTGCTCGCCATGGCTGTCGGCCTGGGCCTGGGCCGCCTGGTCCCCGGGCTGAACGAGGCCCTGGCGGCGATGGAGGTCGGCGGGATCTCGCTGCCCATCGCCCTGGGACTGCTCGTCATGATGTACCCGGTGCTGGCCAAGGTCCGCTACGACCGGCTGGACACCGTCACCCGCGACACACGGCTGCTCGTGTCCTCCCTGGTGGTCAACTGGGTCGTGGGCCCCGCGGTGATGTTCGCCCTGGCGTGGATCTTCCTGGCCGACCTGCCCGAGTACCGCACCGGCCTGATCATCGTCGGTCTGGCCCGCTGTATCGCCATGGTCGTCATCTGGAACGACCTGGCCTGCGGCGACCGCGAGGCCGCCGCCGTCCTGGTGGCGCTCAACTCCGTCTTCCAGGTGCTCGTGTTCGGTGTGCTCGGCTGGTTCTACCTCGACCTGCTCCCCGGGTGGCTGGGCCTGGACACCGACGGACTGGACGTCGGTCCCTGGCTGATCGCCCTCAACGTGGTCGTCTTCCTCGGTATCCCCCTGGCGGCGGGGTTCCTGACCCGCCTGCTCGGGGAGAGGAGGATGGGCCGGGAGCGCTACGAGTCGGCGTTCCTGCCCCGGATCGGTCCCTGGGCCCTGTACGGGCTGCTGTTCACCATCGTCCTGCTCTTCGCCCTGCAAGGGGACAGGATCACCGGCCGGCCGCTGGACGTGGTGCGCATCGCGGTCCCGCTGCTGGCCTACTTCGCCCTCATGTGGTTCGGCAGTTTCGCCTTCGGCAAGGCGATCGGGATGAACTACGACCGCACCGCCACGCTGGCCTTCACCGCGGCGGGCAACAACTTCGAGCTGGCCATCGCGGTGGCGATCGCGACCTTCGGCGTCACCTCGGGCCAGGCCCTGGCCGGAGTGGTGGGCCCCCTCATCGAGGTGCCCGTGCTCATCGCCCTGGTCTACGTCTCCCTGGCCTGGCGGCGGAGGTTCGCCCCCGGTCGGAGGTAGGAGGGCCGCCGGGGGAGGACCGGGCGACGGGGACGGGCACGGTGGGACGGAGCACGGAGGGGACGGGATGGACGCGCGTGACCACAGGTTCGACGCGGTGGTGGTCGGCGGAGGCCAGGCCGGGCTCGCCGCGGGGTACTACCTGAGGAGGGCGGGGGCCGACTTCGTCGTCCTGGACGCCGGGACGCGGCCGGGCGGGTCCTGGAACGAGTACTGGGGGTCGCTGCGGCTGTTCTCCCCGGCGGAGCACAGCATGCTGCCCGGCTGGTGGATGCCGAGGGAGGAGGGGCGGGAGTACCCCTCGGCCGGGCACGTCGCCCGGTACCTGTCCGCGTACGAGCGGCGCTACGGGCTGCCGGTGCGCCGCCCGGTGACCGTCACGGGCGTGGAGCGCGAACCCGGCGGACTCGCGGTCCGCGCCGGTACGCGGACCTGGCACGCCCGGCACGTCGTCAGCGCGACCGGGACGTGGAGGGCCCCGTACATCCCCTCCGTCCCGGGCCGCGAGGACTTCGGGGGCGTCCAGGCGCACACCGCGGACTACCGGGGCCCCGGCGCGTTCGCGGGGCGGCGGGTGGTGGTCGTCGGCGGCGGCAACTCGGCCGCGCAGATCCTCGCCGAACTCTCCGAGGTCGCCACGACCACGTGGACGACCTCCCGGCCGCCGCGGTTCCTGCCCGACGACGTGGACGGCCGGGCGCTGTTCGCCATCGCCACCCGGCGCCAGAGGGCCGTTCGCGACGGCTCGGGGGCCGGGGCCCCCGGCCCCGGGGACCTCGGCGACATCGTCGCCGTGCCGGGCGTGCGCGAGGCACGCGCCCGAGGCGCCCTCGAGGCGGAGCCGATGTTCGACCGGGTCACCGCCACGGGCGTGGCCTGGGCCGACGGCACGGTCCTGGACTGCGACGCGATCCTGTGGTGCACCGGCTTCCGTCCGGTACTCGACCACCTCGCCCCGCTCGTGCCGTCGGCCGGCGAGGGGCGGATCGCCCTGGACGGGACCCGCTCCGCGGACGAGCCGCGCCTGACCCTCCTGGGGTACGGCGACTGGACCGGGGCGGCCTCGGCCACCCTCATCGGCGCGGGCCGCACCGCCAAGGAGGCCGTCGCCGGGATCGTCGCCGACCTGGAGGCCGGGGAGCGCTAGGGCCGGGCCGCGGAGGCGCGGCCTACGCCTCGGCGACCTCGGGGAGCGCCGAGGTCAGCAGGTCGATCGCGCGGCGGGGGTCCGGGAACCCCTGGCCGAACGCGTACGCCACCGTGAACCCGGCCTCCCGCAGGTCCAGCAGCTGTCCGACCAGGGCGCCCCGGGTCGTGTTCGGCGTGAAGGGGAACGTGGCGGTCTTCTCGATCGTGTCGTAGTCGCGGCCCACCGCGTCGCAGTGGCCCCTGAGGACGTCGAGCTTGTGCCGGGCCTCGGGGCCGCCGAAGAGGTTGCAGGCGTCCGCGTACTGCGCGACCAGCCGCAGGGTCTTGCGCTCGCCCGTGCCGCCGACCATCAGGTACGGGTGCGGGACGGAGAGGTTCTGCGGCGAGTTCAGGGTGCGGGCCAGCTGGTAGTGCTCGCTCTGGTAGGCGCCGTCGCCGTCGCCCCACATCTGGAGGCAGATCTGGAGGGTCTCCTCCAGGCGTGTGAACCGCTCGGCCGTCGGCGGGAACGGGATGCCGAGCCCGCGTGCCTCGTCCTCGTACCAGGCGGCGCCGATGCCCAGCCCGGCCCGGCCGCCGGAGAGCACGTCCAGGGTGCTGACCTGCTTGGCCAGGACGCCGGGATGCCGGTACACGGCCGCCGTGACCAGGGTGTGCAGCAGCACCCGCTCGGTGTTCGCGGCCAGGAACCCGAGGGTGGTGTAGGCCTCCAGCATGTCGTTCTCGCGGGGGCCGGTGGCGTCGCCCATCTGCCACAGGTGGTCCATCACGGTGATGCGGGCGATCCCCGCCGCCTCGGCGTGGCGGGCCGTCTCGGCGAGCGTGCGGCCCAGTGCGGGGGCCCCGCCGGCCCAGGTGAAGTCGGCTATGTGCAGACCGAGTTCCATGTGTCCTCCTCGACGCGGGCCCGGCGGTGTCCGGGCCCGTGCCCAGTGTGCGCCCGCGGCCCCGGCCGGGCCGGGGTGTGACACGGCCGGGACGCGTGCCGCCCGGTTCCTCGGGCGCGCGGCGCGTGCCCGGACGGCCGCCTCGTCCTCCCCGGCGGCGGGGGTGCCGCCGCCGGGCAGGACACGCGCGCAGCCCCTCCGACACGAAGGGGAGGGCGCGGACCGCCACGGGGCCCTCCGTGTGGCGCCGCGCGAGCCGGTGGGGGTGTCGCGGCGTCCCGGTCCCGGTTCACGGCCTGCGGCACGCCCCGGATAGGGTGTGGGCCGTGCCGGAGCCGGCACCGGGCAGCGGGGAGGAGGCAGGGTGAGGATCTCCTCCGTCGTCTCCTTCGCGGTCTTCGTGCTCGTGTTCATGGTGTCCCGGGAGGCCACCCGCCGCGCCCTCGAGGAGTGGGTCGCGCTGGAGGGCGTCGTCCTCTGGGGCGCCTCCTTCGCCGCTTCGCTGGCACTCGCCGCCCTCGCCTCCGGTGCCGTTCTCCACGTCGCCCGCCTCCTCGGGCGGGACTGAACCCCGGCTCCGCCGCGCTCACGGGCACGTCGGCGGGCGTCCCGGAGCTTCGCCCCGCCGTCCCGCCCGCCGGGTGCGAAGGCCGGACCGCCCCGGGCGGAGGCGACACTAGGCTGGTGCGCCGAGACGTCGGATGAGCGGAACGGTCGGGGAACACGGGCATGCAGCCGGATCTGGAGACGAAGCTGGGACGCAGGGTGGCGGCCGCCGCGACCGGCGCCGTCGCACGGCGCGGGGCGGTGTCCGTGCTGGACGCGTTCACCTCCCTGGGATGGGTCACGGACAAGGCCCTCGACACCTGGCGCCAGGGGCGCGCCGACTCCCTCGGCGCGCTCGTCCAGGCGCCCGCCGCCCGGCAGCGCGAGGCCGTCGAGCTCCTGCGCGCGTGGGCCGAGCGGCAGCGCATGACGCGGGAGGAGGGCGAGTACCTCGCCGCGTCCCGTGAGCGGCGCGACCTGCGGTTCACGGCCGACGGGGATCCGCGCTGGGAAGAGGCCTTCCGGGCCCACTGGACCTCGCCCGACGCGACCGGGGCGCAGCGCAAGCGGGAGGAGAAGCGCCGTACCAAGGCCCCCGACCTCGTCGTGCTGGAGTCCGCGGGGCCGTGGGAGTGCGCCTCCTGCGGGGAGCCCGGGACGGACCTGCAGTGCAGGGAGGACGACGCCCCGCACTGCCTGTCCTGCACCGACATGGACCACCTCGTCTTCCTGCCGGCGGGCGACGCCGCGCTCACCCGCCGCGCGAAGAAGGAGAGCGGGCTCTCGGCGGTCGTCATGCGCTGGGTCCCCTCCCGCCGCAAGCACCGGAGGACGGGCCTGCTCGTGGAGGAGTCCGCGCTGGAGAGGGCCGAGGCCCTGTGCCTGGCGGACGAGGACGTCCGGGAGCGCCGACGCGAGCGGGACGCGGTCCGCCGCGCGGCGCAGGACGTGGAGTTCCAGGGGCGCTTCGCCGAGGAGATCGCCCTCCGGTTCCCGGGGTGCCCGGACGGCCGCGCGCTGCGGATCGCCGAGCACGCGGGCACCCGCGGCAGCGGAAGGGTGGGCCGGTCGGCGGCGGGCCGCGCCCTGGACCCTGGGGCGGTGCGCCGCGCGGTCGTGGCGTCGATCCGGCACGAGGACACCGACTACGACGAACTGCTGATGGCCGGCGTCCCCCGCGAGGAGGCGCGCTCCCGCATCGCGGACCGCATCGACCGGGTGCTGGCCGCGTGGGGCGGGGAGGGTGTCCCCCCGGGTGCCTGACGGCACGGGCGCCTCCGGCCCCCGCGGCGGATATCCCGTTGCCGGGGACGTCCGCGCAGGTCTAGCGTTTCCACCATGAGAGCTGTGACCGAGAAGGAGATCCGCGGATCGTTCGTCAACTGTTCCAAGGGGGAGGCGACGAGGCTGGCCCTGCCGCGCGACCTCGCGACGCGTCCGTGGGAGGACCTGGACTTCCTCGGCTGGCGTGACCACACCGCGCACGAGCGCGCCTACCTGGTCATCGAACGGGACGAGGGCCTCGTGGGGGTGGCGTTCCGGCTGCCGAGCGTGCGGACGGGGCTGCGCCGCAGCATGTGCTCGGTGTGCCTGACGACGCATCCGGGCCAGGGGGTGACCCTGATGGCCGCGCCCCGGGCGGGGAAGGCCGGGCGGGAGGGGAACACGGTGGGGCTGCACATGTGCGCGGACTTCGCCTGCTCGCTGTACGTGCGCCGCAAGAAGGAACCGGAGACCGGCGGACGGTTCGAGGAGTCCCTCACCGTGGACGAGCAGATCGAGCGGGCCATGACCAACCTGTCGGGTTTCCTGGACCGCGTGACCGGATGACCGCGTGACCGAATGAGCGGCCGGCGGGACCGCCGCGTGCGGGGCGCTCGGGGCCCCGTCCCCGGACGGGCGGCCCTCCCGGCACGGGGCGGCGGCCTCCCCGCCGCCCCGTGCCGCCGTCAGTCCACCGGTTTGCGGGGCTCCACCACCGTGTCCGGCCCGGGGTAGACCAACCGCTCCTGGCCGTTCGGGAACCGCACCACGTACGGGGGGCCGTCCTCGGCCCCGCGCACCTCCACGATCTCCCCGGTGTGCTGCCCCTCTGTGCTGGTGACGCCGTGCATGTGCACGTGGTCGCCGACGGACGCCCGCATGTCCTCCCCCGTTCCGGCCGGGTCGGTCCGGCCTCGAACGGGGCCTACCCGCGGTCCCGGCCCCGTGAAACGGGCGGGTCGGCGACCGGGGTCAGGCCCCGCTGGTACAGCCCTGCCGCGTGGGCGGCCACCCCCGGATCGGTGCCGCCCGGCGCGGCGGCGACGTCGGCGGGGCGCGTCCCGTGACCCGTGAGGCGGCGCCTCCACAGCAGCTCCGCGTGGCGGCGGTCGGTCTCGCGCACGGGCGCCTCCGGACTCTAGGCACAAGTGAGTAGTCGGGCCCCGACGAACCACAGATGTGGGGAGGGGGGCCCGGTTCCTAGCGTGGTGCACCGAGGTTCCGGAGGAAAGAGAGGGGACGCGGTGATCACCGTACGAGACCTGACCAAGCGCTACGGGAGGGGGAAGGCCGTGGACGGGCTGACGTTCACGGCCGAGCCGGGGCGGGTGACCGGGTTCCTGGGGCCCAACGGCGCCGGGAAGTCCACCACGATGCGGGTGCTGCTGGGCCTGGTCCGGCCCACGTCGGGGGAGGCCCTGGTCAACGGGCGGGTGTACGAACGGCTGGCGCGCCCCTCGCGCGAGGTCGGCGCACTGCTGTCCCCGGACGCCGCGCACCCGGGCCGCAGCGCCCGCGCGCACCTCACCGCGAAGGCGGTGGGAGCGGGGATCCCCCGGCGCCGCGTGGACGAGGTCCTGGCGGAGGTCGGGCTGGCGGAGGTCGACCGCAGGAGGGTCGGCGGGTACTCGCTCGGCATGAGGCAGCGGCTGGGCGTCGCCGACGCCCTGCTGGGCGACCCGGGCGTGCTCCTGTTCGACGAACCGGTGAACGGGCTCGACCTGGACGGCGTCCGGTGGATGCGCGACCTGACGCGGGGGCTGGCCGCCGAGGGCCGCACGGTGTTCGTCTCCAGCCACCTGATGAGCGAGATGGAGATGGTCGCCGACCACCTGGTCGTCGTGGGCCGGGGGAGGCTGATCGCGGACGCCCCCCTCGACGACGTGATCGCGGCGTGGTCGCGCAAGCACGTCCTGGTGCGCAGTCCGGACGCCGGTCGGCTGCGGGAGCGGCTGGAGAAGGCCGGCCCGGAGGTGCGCGTCGAGGACGCGTCCGGGGACGGCGGGGACGGAGCGGGGGACGCGGTCGGCACGGACCGCACCGATGCGGGGGAGGTCCCCGGCGGGGAGCCGGTCCCCGGCGCACCGGGCCGGGGACGGGCGGCGGACGAGCGCGGCGGGCCCGCCGCCGGGCTGCGCGTGTTCGGACTCGGCGCGGAGGAGGTCGGCGACCACGCGCACGCGGCGGGCGCGCGGGTCCACGGCCTGCGGGTCGTGGAGGCGTCGCTGGAACAGGCCTACCTGGAGCTCACGGGGGACGCCGTCGAGTACGGCTCCCGTGCGGCGGGGGCCGCGCGGCGGTCCGCCGGGGCCTCCGGCACGGGAACCGGCGCCGGGGCGGCGGGCCCGGCCTCCCCGGTCGGGACCGGGGGGACGGCGGCCTGATGCGGACGGGACGGCGGTTGGACGGAGAGGGCACGGGAGGCGGCGGAATGCGAAGGTGGGACGGGATGAGCGGTACGCGCGGGGGCGGACGGGCCGGGGCGCCCCGGAGCTCCGGCGGGGAGGGGCCGCCCCGCGCCGGCGCCGAACTGCTCCGGGAGACCGGGGCCGAGTGGGTCCGGCAGTCGTCGCTGCGGTCCACCTGGGCGGTGGTCGCGGTGGCTCTGGCGGGCATGGCCGTGTTCGCGGCCCTGATGGGCTACACCGAGCTGACGCGCATCCTGGAGAACCCGGACGAGGCGGACAGCGCCGCGTTCATGCGGCTCACCTCCCAGGGGCACTACTACCTGGTGCAGTTCGCGGTGCTGGTCCTCGCGGCGCTCGCCTCCACCGGTGAGTTCGCCAACCAGAGCGTCACGAGCACGCTGCTGTGGCGGCCGAGGCGGGAAGTGGTGCTGGCGGCGCGCACGCTGGTGTCCGCGGGCCTGGCCTTCGGGGTGGGGGTGCTCTCGACCCTGGTGGGGGTGGCGGTGCTGGCGGGGTTCGTGGCCCCGTACGCGGGCGTCGACGTGCCGGAGGCGGTGGTGGCGGCGCTGGGCGCGGGCCTGTGCATGGCGCTGTTCGCGGTGCTGTTCACCGGTGTCGGCACGGCCCTGCGGAGCATGCCGGGCACGATCACCCTGGGTTTCCTGGTGCTGCTGGGCCTGCCGATGGTCATGCAGCTGTCCCAGGTGCAGGCGATCGGCGACGCCGCGTCGCTGATGCCGGGACTGGCCGGCGTCGAGTTCTACGCGGGGGGCGACGTGGGGTTCTACACGGCGCCCTACGACGGGCCGGTGAACATCCTGGCGGTGGTGGGCTGGGCCGTGGCCGCGCAGATCGTGGCCCGCACCGAGCTGCGCGTCCGCGACGTCTAGCCGGCCCCGCAGCCCGCTTCCGTGCGCCCCGCGCCCCGGCGCGTCCTCCCCGCATTCCGCGAGGGGCCGGCCGGGGCCCGGTACGGCGGGCCGGGCGGCGGGGGCACGCCGCCCGGCCCCCCGCCCGGGGCGGGCGCCGGTCAGGGCTGTTCCACGAACTCCACGGCGGGGAAGTCGGCGGAGGGCCCGTCGAGCAGCGGCACGTCCTCGCCGCGCAGGTGGGCGTCGAAGAACGCCGTGATGTAGGCGCGCTGGGTCCGCACCGACTCCTCGGGGTCGATCGTGCCGATGCCCGCCTCGACCGCCTCGTGCCACGCGTTCGAGTCCGGGCGGTGGACCTCGGCGAGGGCGGGCAGGATCCACTGGTGGTCCGTGTAGCCCATGTGCTCGCCGTCGGCCGTGTACAGCTCCAGGACGGGGGCGGACGAGGCCTGCACGAACCTCTGGAAGGCCTCGTTGTACCCGCTGTTGTGCGGCAGGCGCCGGATACCCGACAGCCCGGCGTCGAGGATCGCGAACGGCCGGTCCGCCCCCTCCAGGGTGGAGTCCGCCCACACCCCGTCGCCCGTGTGGTACGAGAGGGTGCCGTCCAGGTCGACGCCCGCGTCGATCCGGTCGTCCACCAGCATCGTCTCGGCCGTGGTCAGGCCCCCGGCGGAGTGGCCGAACATGCCCAGGGCGTCGGTGTCGAGGGAACCGCCCAGGCCGGCGGGCAGTTCCCGGCCGTCCACGTCGGGGTTGCGCCCGGCGGCCAGTTCCGCCACCTGGTCCAGGACGAAGCGGGCGTCCGCCGTCCGGACCGCGATGGCCTCCTGGTAGGTCTCCGTCTCCGTGTCCGGGACCCGGGTCCGGATGACGCGCCCGTCCGGCAGGTCGACGGCGGGCGTCTCGTAGGTGTGGTCCATGGACACGACCGCGTAGCCGTGGGAGGCGAGCTCCTCGGCGTTCGAGGTGTTGAGGAACCGGTTCATCCGGAAGCCGGGGGAGAAGAGGACGACGGGGAAGGGGCCCGCGTCGGCCGCGGCGTCCGCGTCCAGGAGGGCGTTGGCGCGGGACGACTCCAGGTCCACGGTGTCGCGGTGGAGCCCGACCTGCTCCAGCTCGCTCCGCAGCGCTCCCTGGAGAGACCTGGTCATGTACGGGGCCCGCTCCTCCCCGCCGTCCACGGCCGGGTACCAGACGCTCACCGTGAGGTCCCTGTCGTCGGAGCCCTCCGCCCAGGGGTGGCCGCGGCCGGGGTCGACGAGGTGGAGGTCCGTGCGGCCGACCGGGTGCGGACCGGTGGGCTCGGGAGGGTGGAGGACCACGCTTCCCGGGTTGGTGGCGGCGGTGATGGCGGCGGGGGCGGAGAACGTCGCGGTGAGGACGAGCGCGGCGGACCCGTAGGCGAGTGCGCGCTTCCTCCCGGCGGAGCCAGTGCTGATCATGTGCAGCATCCTCGCCCTCCGGGGCGCCCCCGCACATCGCCTGGACGGCAGCGGGCGGATAGGCACAAAGGGGTAGGCGGGCGGAGGGCCGCGCCTCCCCGGCCGGGGAGGCGTCAGCGCCCCCGGAGCAGCCCGGCCTCGTGGGCGAGGACGGCGGCCTGGACCCGGTTGCGGACGCCGAGCCCGGTGAGGATGGCCCCCACGTGCACCTTCACGGTGCCCGGGGCGATGGCGAGGCGGCGGGCGACCTCGTCGTTCGAGCAGCCCTCGCCGACCAGCGCCAGCACCTCGCGCTCGCGCGCGGTGAGCCGGCCCACCCGCTCGCGGGCGGCCGACGCCCGGGACAGGCGGGGGCCGGAGGCGTCGAGTTCGTCGATCACCCGGCGCGCCACCTCCGGCGACAGGTAGGCGCCGCCGTCCGCGACGGCGCGCAGCCCCGCCACCAGCTGCTGGGGGTCCCCGCTCTTGAGGACGAACCCGTCGGCGCCCCCCGCCAGGGCCCGGCCGATGTAGGCGTCCTCGGAGAAGGTGGTGAGGACGACGACCGCCGTCCCCGGGTACTCCGCGACGATCGCCTCCGTCGCCGCCAGGCCGTCCGTGCCGGGCATCTGGACGTCGAGCAGGGCGATGTCGGGCCGGTGCTCCGCCACCAGGGCCACGGCGGCGGCGCCGTCGGCGGCCTCTCCCACGACCTCGATGCCGGGCACCGAGGACAGGATGGCGCGGAGGCCCGCGCGCATCATCGCCTCGTCGTCGGCGAGGACGACGCGCAGCGTCGTGCCCGCGACGCCCGCGTCGCGTCCACCGTCTGTCGCGTTCACCCGGACACCCTACCGGCGGCGCGCCCCCTCACTCGAAGCGCCGGATCTCGTCCTTGGCGACGAGGACGCCGTCCGCGAAGCACAGCCGGTAGACCGGCGGCAGCCCGTTCTCGTGGCGGACCAGGTAGTAGGAGCACACGGAGCCCGGCGGGTCGGGCGGCCGGTCGTCGACCGACTGGCGGGGGTACGCGAAGCGGGGCAGCTCCTGTTCGACCAGGGCCCGGTCGTCGCCGACGGAGATTCGTCCGTACGCCTCCGGCGGCAGGACGCTGTTCGTCCCGACCCACCACAGCAGCGCGAACCCCGCCAGGGCGGCCCCGGCCCCGAGGGCGGCGGGGACGGCCACGGCGGCCACCAGCCGCCGGCGGGCACGGGCCCGGGCCTCGGCGTGGGCGCGCCGCGTCTGCGACGGCGCGTCCACCCCGGCCGGGCCCCCCGGCGCCGGCCCGGCGCCGTCCCCGCCGGAGGGGGCGTCGGGGACGGTCGCCCGCACGGAGAACCCCCGGCCGGGGGCGCCGTCGGCGGGCCCGGTGGCGAGGTCCCCGCCCAACCCCTCCACGAGCGAGCGCAGCCCGGCCAGGCCGGACCCCTCCGGACCCCGGCGGGCCGGGAGGGCCGGCATCGCGCCCGGAGGCCCGGTGTCGAGGACGGACACCCGGGTCAGCCCGCCCTCCCGGACGACCCGCACGGTGACCTCGGACCCCGGCGCGTACTTGGCCGCGTTGGTGAGCGCCTCCTGGACGACCCGGTGCACGGCGGCGCCGCCCGGCGAACCCGGGTCGGGGTCGGTCCCCTCCCGCAGGAGCCGGACCGGCATGCCCGCGTCGGCGGCGCGCCGCACCAGGGCGGCCACCGGTTCGGCGGGCGCGTCGCCGTCGCCCTCGCGCAGCACGCCGATGACCTCGCGCAGGCGCAGGTTGGCCTCGTGGGCGGCGGTGCGCAGCTCGGCGGCGGCGTTCCGTCGGTCCGAGCCGTCGGGCGCGGACATCTCCAGGGCCGCGGCGCGCACCGCGATCAGCGCCAGGTCGTGCCCCAGGGAGTCGTGCATCCGCGTCGCGATCCGGGCCCGCTCCCGGAGGCGGGCGCGGTCGGCGTCCGCGGCGCGGGCGCGCTCCATCCGCTCGGCGATGGCCCAGCCGTCCCGCGCCAGGCGTCCGCGCAGCAGCAGGTAGCGGCCGAGGAGCCACGGGGTGACCGTGGTCAGGGCGACGGTCAGCGCCCCGCCCAGCCAGTCCACGGAGCGGGACAGGAAGGTGCGCGTGTCGTAGCCGGACAGGAGTCCCGTGGCGGCGAACACGGCCAGGGTGAACACGCACGCCGCCACCACCATCGCGGTCACCGGGCGCACCCGTTCGGAGCGCAGCCCGGCCAGGAACGCCAGCGGCAGCAGCGCCAGCCACGGCGTGAGGACGAAGGTCTCCACCAGGAGCACCCCGGACGCCGTCATCTGGAGGACCGCCGCGGAGAGCATGACGCCCAGGGCGGTCAGCGGGTGCGAACGGGACAGGACGGCGGAGACGGCCAGGGCGAGGACCAGGGCGAGCGCCTCGAACACCGGGGGCCGGTCGCGGGAGTCGAACAGCTCGACGACGGTGAGCGCCCCGAGCAGGGTCCACAGGGCCGCCCCGGCGGCCGGGCGGCCCCACCGGAGCACGGTCTCGCGCGTGCCTTCCCGCATGCGCACAGGCTAGCCGGACGGCGGGGGCCGGGGCCGCCGCGGGCCCTCCCGGCCCGGCCGGGAGGGCGGCGGGCGGGGGAGGGGTGTCCGCGGCCCCGCCCGGGCGGCGGTCCCGGCCGCCGTCCTATCCGCACCCCCCGGCCGTGTCCGTGTCGAGGTCGGTCGGCGGCGGTGACAGGTCGGGGACGGGCACCCGGGCCAGGGACGGAGGGTCGGCGGCCCGCGCCTCCCGCTCCAGCCCGAGCGCGTCGGTGACCGCGTCCAGCCGGTCCAGCCCCCAGAAGCGGTGCCGCCCCACCCGGAAGTAGGGGACCCCGAACACGTCGTCCTGGTACAGGTCGTGGAGCGCCTTCAGGCCCTCCTCGCGCAGGTCCGGGTCGTGGGCGGCCGACGCGGCCGTCTCGCCGTCCAGCCCGACCGACGCGGCCAGGTCCTTGACCAGGGCCGGGTCGCAGACGTTCTCGCCGCGCTCCCACCTGGCCTCGGTGACCGCGCGGTAGAACTCGCGCTCCTTCCCCTCGCGGCGCGCGTACAGCCACGCCAGGTGCGGGACCTCCCACCACGGGTCCACGTCGACCGGCCACGACATCGTGTAGCCGAACGAGGCCGCCAACCGCTTGGTGTCGTAGAGGATGTACAGGTGCTTGGCCTTGCTCATGGGCGTGTACAGGAACTCGCCGCCACCGGCGCGCAGCCGGGCCAGCAGGTCGGCGTCGGGCTCCCAGAACGGCCGGTACTCGACGGTGTCCACCGCCTCGGGGTACAGCTCCTCCAGGCGGCGCAGCGCCATCCACGAGAACGGGCTGCGGAACGCGAAGTACAGTCTCGGCGGCTTCCTCACAGTTCGTCACCCTCCTCGTCGTGCGTCTCCGCGGGAACGGTGCCGTCCGGCAGGCGGTGTCCGCGGACGACGGCCGCCCCCGCGGCGCCGTCGGCCGAGACCGAGGTCAGCACGGACACCCGCCCGTCCAGGCCGGGGTCGGTCCGGTGGTGGGCCAGCAGCGCCGCCAGCTGGAACGGGCCGGAGGCGCTGTTGCACTCGCCGACCAGCCGTTTGACGCGGATGCGGACCGGTCCGTCGCCCAGGGCCGCCCGCACGCCCGCGTCCTCGGCCCCGTCCAGGCCCTCGACGCCGTGCTCGCCCGTGGCCACCCCCCACACCTCGTCGGCGCCCACGCCCGCCAGGCGCAGCGCCCGGACGACGCTCGCCTCCAGGGTGCGGGCGGTGTCGTCGGGCCCGCCGGTGCCGAACGCCGACGCCAGGACCTCCGCCTCCGGGGTCCGACCCCGGGAGCGGACCCGCTCGGCGTCCTCGACGACGAACACGGCGGAGCCCTCGCCCAGCGGCACGTCGTACCCCTCGGTCAGGGCCCGGTGCCCCCACGCCATGTGCGGGCTGAACTCCTCGACGGCGCCGGCGAGGAGCACGTCCGCGTGCCCGCCGCCGATGAGGTGCGCGCCGTAGCGCAGCACGTTGAGCCCGGCCATCTGGCCGCCGGCGACGGTCGCGTTCACCCCGCGCAGCTTGTGCCGGATGGCGCTGCTCCCCGCGGGGCAGTTGATCGTCGCGCCGGGGAACATCACCGGGTTGACCAGGTAGGGCCGCTCCTCGACGAGGGTGTCCCGGCTGAACTCGCTGGTGGTGCGGATGCTGCCCGCCGTCGTGCCCAGCACGAGCCCCGCGCGCCCCGCGGCGTCGCCGTCCACGGCGGCGTCGGTGGACTCCAGCGCCAGCTTGGTCGCCACCAGCGCCAGTGCGGTGCTGCGGTCCAGGTGGCGGGTGCCCTTGCGGCCCAGGTGGTCCGCGGCCCGGAAGTCCGGGATGGCGTGCGCCCGGCCGGTGGGCAGCGGGGCGTCGAACATCCCGCTGACGTCGGCGCCGCCGGTCCGGCCCGTGCGCACCGCCTCGGTGAACCCGGCCGCCCCGGTGCCGATCGG
Source organism: Nocardiopsis sp. NPDC006198 (assembly GCF_040613895.1). NCBI lineage: Bacteria > Bacillati > Actinomycetota > Actinomycetes > Streptosporangiales > Nocardiopsidaceae > Nocardiopsis > Nocardiopsis sp. NPDC006198. The sequence continues at coordinate 25,519 of NZ_JBEXSY010000005.1, forward strand.
TGACACCGCCGACCAGCCGGTGACGGCCAGGACCGGGGACCCGCCCCGTGTGCTGCTCATGAGACCCTCCCGAAGACGGTGATGGCGTTGTTGCCGCCGAAGGCGAACCCGTTGTTCTGCACGATCCGCACGTCGGCCGGGCGCGCCTCGTTGGGCACCGGGTCGATCCCGCCGAGGGCCGGGTCGTGGTGGGAGAAGTTGGTGGTCGGCGGCAGGAACCCGTCCCGCATGCCGATCAGCGACGCGATGGCGCCGAACGCGCTCGACGCGCCCATGGTGTGCCCCAGCATCGACTTGACGGAGCTGATCGGCGGCGGGGCGTCGCCGAACACGTCCAGGACCGCCGTGGCCTCCGCGAGGTCGTTGGCGGGGGTGCCCGTGCCGTGCGCGCAGATGTAGTCCACGTCCCCCGGCCCGATCCCGGCGTTGGCGTGGGCCCGGCGCATGCACTCGGCGATGCCGACCGGGTCGGGGGACACCATGTGGTCGGCGTCGCAGTTGAGCCCGTAGCCCAGCACCTCGCCGTAGACGCGCGCGCCGCGCGCCAGCGCCCCCTCCAGGCTCTCCAGGACGAGGGCCGCCCCGCCCTCGGCGGTGATGATGCCGGAGCGGTCGCGGTCGAAGGGGGAGCTGACGTCCTCGGCGACCGCGCCCAGCCGGAAGAACCCGGCGTGGGCCCAGCGGAGCACCGAGTCGGCGCCGCCCGCCAGCATGTAGTCGGCCGCGCCGGTGCGGACCAGGTCGTAGGCGTACCCGATGGCGTAGTTGCCCGCCGAGCACGCCGTGGCCAGGGTCATGGCCTCACCGGTCAGGCCCAGCTCCCGGTTGACCGCGTAGGCCAGCCGGGACGCGGGGACCTGCCGGGGCAGGTGGGGGCTGAGGCTCTCCCAGCCCCCGGCGACCTCCTCCTCGGTGAGCCGCTCGATGATCTGCGACTCCCCGCTGGTGGTGCCCATGACCGAGCCGGCCCCGGCACGCGACAGCTCGTCCGGGTCGAGTCCGGCGTCGGCGACCGCGAGCCGTGCGGCGGCCGCCGCGAACAGGCTGGAGCGGCCCCACTCGGCGGTGTCGAGCCGCTCCACCATCTCCTGCGGCGCGAAGTCGCGCACCTCGCCCGCGTTGCGGTGCGGGAACCCCGAGGCGTCGAAGGAGGTGATGGGGGAGACGCCGGACCGTCCGGCGCGCACGGCGGCGCCGAACGCGGCGGCCCCCGTCCCCACGTTGGACACGGGCCCCAGGCCCGTCACGACGACCCGGCGCATCAGGCGTTTCCCTCCGTGTACCGGGAGACGACGCGGTACACGCCGTCGAGGCTGCCCATGTCGGGCAGCTCGGTCTGGGGGACGGCGATCCGCAGGGTCTTCTCGATGCGGGCCAGGACCTCGATGGCCTGGAGGGAGTCGGCCTCGTGCTCCTCGGAGAACAGGCCGGTCTCGGAGATCTCCTCGGGCTCGACCTCCAGGACGTCGGCGACGATCTCGCGCAGTTCGTCGATGAGGGCGGTGTCGGTGGCGGTCATGGCGTCTCTCCTTGGTGTGGGTGCTGTTCGCGGTGGCCGCGAAACGGTGCGGTGGTTCGGGTCCGGGGGACGGTGCGGTCGGTGCGGCCCGGGGGCGTGCCCGGCCGGGTCAGATGACGACGCCGCCGTCCACCTGGACGATCTGGCCGGTGATGTAGGAGGCCCGGTCGGAGGCCAGGAACGCCACCAGGTCGGCGACGTCCTCGGCGCTGCCCAGGCGGCGCAGGGGGACCTTGGCGAGGGCGCTGTCGCGCACCTTCTCGCTCAGGCCCCGGGTCATGTCGGTCTCGACGAAGCCGGGCGCGACGGCGTTGACGCGGATGCCGTAGCGGGCGACCTCCTTGGCCATGGCCTTGCTGAGGCCGTTGATCCCGGCCTTGGCCGCGGAGTAGTTGCCCTGGCCGGCGTTGCCGTGGATCCCCATGACGGAGGAGATGTTGACGACGCAGCCGCGCCGGTTCTTGATGAAGTCGAAGACGGTGCTGCGGCAGAGGTTGAACGTGCCGGTGAGGTTGGTGTCGATGACCGCGCTCCAGTCGGCGGCGTCCATCACCGCCACGGGGGCGTCGCGGAGGATGCCCGCCGAGTTGACGAGGAGCTCGGGGTCGCCGAGGGCGGCCTTGGCGTCGGCGACGAAGCCCTGGACCGCCTCCAGGTCGGCGACGTCGCACGCGGCGCTGTAGCAGGCGGCGCCGGCCGCGCGGATCTTCTCGGCCGTTCTCGCGGCGGCCTCGCCGGCGCTGTGGTAGCAGAACGCGATGTCGTAGCCGTCGTCGGCGAGGCGCAGGGCGACGGCGCGGCCGATGCCCCGGGATCCTCCGGTCACGATCGCCACTGGTCTGTCCGTCATGTCGGGTCCTTCCGTTTCTCTGGTGGTGCGGGGGGTGTGCCGGGGGCGGTGGCCCCGTGCGCCCGGCCGAGGGGCGCGCGGGACCCGGGTGGTCTCAGGAGGGTCGGGCGCGCTCCGGTCCGGGGGCCGCCCGGACCGCGGCCTCCCCGGCGGCCGGAGGTCCGGCGCCGGTCCGGGACGGGACCGGCTCCGCGCCGCGGGCGGCGGTCGCCAGGGCGACCTCCTCGGTGATCGCCCCGATCACCGCGTCGCGGGCGCGGTTCAGGTAGAAGTGGGAGCCGGGGAAGCACCGGAGCCCCTGGAAGCGCGGGGCCGCGCCGGCCCAGCCCCTCACCAGCTCCGGCCCCGCCACCGGGTCCGACTCCCCGGCGAACACGGTCACCGGGACCGGTTGCGGGCCGGGAGGGCCCTCCGCCCGCCAGTCCCGCACGAGGGCCAGGTCCGCGCGCATGCGCGGCTCGAACAGGGCCCACAGGGCGTCGTCGGCCAGCACCTCGGCGGGCATGCCGCTCAGACCGCCGACCCGGGCGCGCAGCTCGTCGGAGGACAGCCGGCGGGGGTCGTCGTCGGCCCCCGGGCCGGGCGCCGGGTAGCCGGACATCCCCAGCCAGGCGGCTTCGGCCGTGCCCGAACCGGCCAGCTCCCGGACCAGTTCGTACCCGACGGCCGCGCCCATGCTGTGCCCGAACACCCCGAAGGGGACGTCCGTCAGCGGCGCCACGGCCCCGGCCAGCCGGTCGACCAGCGGTCCCATCCCGGCCGCGAACGGTTCGTGGAGCAGCCTGCCCCGGCCGGGGGCCTCGACCGCGCACACGTCCCAGACCCCGGGGAAGCGGCGGCCCCACCCCCGGAAGGCGGTGTGCGCACCGCCGGCGTGGTGCAGCAGGAACAGCCGGAACTCCGGCGACCCGACCCGGCGGGTGCGGACCAGCGGGGAGGCGTGCGTGGTGCCCTGTGCGCTCATCGGCCCGTGACCACCACGGCCCGGGCCCGTGCCAGGACGCGCTCGCCGCCGCACAGGGCGGTGAGCACGACCCGGACGCGGGAGCCGTCCAGGACGGCGTCGACGCGGCCGGAGACCGCCAGCTCCACGCTCTCCCCGGGCGGTACGACCACCGGGCGCGCGAACCGGGTCTCGTACTCGGCGACCTGCGCCGAGGGCCCGAACCACCCGGTGACGGCGGTCGCGGCGAGGCCCATGGTGAGCATTCCGTGGGCGATGACCCCGGGAAGGCCCAGCGCCTCGGCCGCGCGTTCGTCGTAGTGGATGGGGTTGAAGTCGCCCGAGGCGCCCGCGTAGCGGACCAGGTCGGCGCGGGTGAGGGCGAAGCGCCGCTCGGGGAGCCGCGCGCCGGGTGCGTGCGACGTGTCGGGGAGGGGTGCGGTGGGAGTGGTCATGGGGTGTCCGCCCAGGTGATCAGGGTGGTGGTGGCGGTGCACACGTCCTCGCCCCCGGCCGTGCGGATGTCGCTGCGCAGCGCCACCAGGTCGTTGGCGCCCAGGGTCTCCACCCGGGTGACGCGGACCTCGACGGTGAGCACGTCTCCGGGGCGGACGGGGCGGGTGTGCCGGAAGGACTGGTCGCGGTGGATGACCCGGGAGAAGTCGAAGCCCAGCTCCGGGTCGAGCACCGCCGCCTCCTGCGCCTTCATGGCGAGGACGATGGGGAAGGTCGGCGGGGCGTCGTCGCCCCCGGGCGCCCCGACGGCCGCGCGGAACTCGCGGATCTTCTCCCGGCCCACCTCGTAGGTGTCCGCGGACCGGTAGACCCGGCCGACCAGTGCGCCGTTCAGTCCCATGCCGTGCCTCCTCCCGTGTGGTGGTGTCCGGTTCCGGCGGCCCGGGGCGGGACCGCCGTGCCGGCCGGGGCCGCTCTCCGGTTCCGGGTCCCCTCGGGGCGCATCAGGCGCCACCCCCCTCGCGCAGGACCAGCGCGCCGATGTTGCCGTCGTGGCCCACGGCGGTGACCAGGGCCAGGCGCGGCCGGTCGGAGGGATCGCTGCGCCATGCCGCGAGCAGCCCCGCGACCTGCATGGCGCCGGCCGCGCTGTAGCACTGGCCCACGGCCCGCGTCACGTCGCGGACGGGCGGGACGCCGCCCAGGGCCAGGGCGATCCCCCGGAGCTCGGCGCGCTCCACGCCCACCAGGCCGGTGGATCCGGGGGAGACCTCCGTGACGTCCCCGGGGGCGACGCCGCTGCGGGCCAGGGCGCGGCGCACGTGCTCGGCGACGGCCTTCGCCCGGTCCCCGCGCGAGGCGGGGTGGAAGCCCACCTCCACGCCCAGCACCTCGGCGGCGATCCCCGCGCCGCCGGCGCGCGCCGCCTCGGAGGTGGTGACCACGAACGCGGCGGCCCCCTCGCCGATCGGGGTGCCCTCGGCCAGGGTCCCCGAGGCGTGCCAGCCCCAGGCGAGCGGTGCGCTCAGCTCCTCCACCCCGCCGACCACGAGCCGGTCGGCGCGGCCGAGGGACAGCACCATCCGCGCGTGCCGGAACGCGTTCATGCCGGACGCCTGGCCCGCGGCGAGGGTGACGTTGGCGCCGCGCAGCCCGTTCCAGATGGCGATCTGGCCGGCGCAGCAGTTGAGCACCGTGTTCGGGAAGCGCGACGGGTTGACCAGGTAGGGGCGCTCCTGGAGGAGCGTGTCGCCCGCCAGGTCCATGAGGCTCTGGGTGCTGCCGGTGCTGGTGGTGACGACGACCCCGGTGCGGTCGGCCTCCGCCCCCGCGGGGGCCCCGGCCAGGGCCAGCTTGGCCGCGACCAGCCCGAACCCGGTCAGCCGGTCCAGGTTGCGGGTCCCCTTGCGGCCCACGTGGTCGCGTAGGCGGAACCCCTCCACCGAGCGCACCCCGAGCGGCGGGTAGTCGTCGGCGTCGTCGCCCACCGGGGCGGAGTGGCCGACGCCGCCGGAGCCGAGCACGCCGCCCAGGGACTCCAGGCCCAGCCCGGCCGCCGACACCACGCCGGCGGACGTGATCGCGAGCGGGACGGCGGCGGGGAGCGCGGGCCGGTCCGCGGTGCCCGGTCCGGTCGCCAGGACGGTCATGCGGGCCTCCCGAGGATGGTGATGACGTTGTTGCCGCCGAAGGCGAAACCGTGGTTCTGGACGATCCGCGGGGCGGCGTCGCGCCCGCGCCCCGGGACCACGTCCAGGTCCGGCCCCAGGGCCGGGTCGACCGTGCCGACGTTCGCGGTGGGCGGCAGGAACCCGTCGTGCAGGGCCTTGCAGCACACGACCGCGCCGAACCCGCTGGCCGCGCCCATGGTGTGGCCGATCATCGACTTGATGGAGCTGATGGGCGGCACGCGCCCGCCGAACACCTCGCGTACCGCCTGTACCTCGGTGGCGTCGTTGGTGGGGGTGCCGGTGCCGTGCGCGCACACGTAGTCGACCTGGTCGGGGGTGATCCCCGCGGAGGCGTGCGCGTCCCGGATGCACGCGGCGATGCTCCCCGGGTCCGGGTGCACCATGTGCTTGGCGTCGCAGTTGACCCCGTAGCCCAGGATCTCCGCGTAGACGCGGGCCCCCCGCGCCACCGCGGAGTCCAGTGGCTCCAGGAGCAGGGAGACCCCGCCCTCGCCGGTGATGATGCCCGCGCGGTCCTTGTCGAAGGGCCGGCACACGTCGGGGGCGAGAGCGCCCAGGGCGTGGAACCCGGCGTGCGTGAAGCGGTTCACCGCGTCGGCGCCGCCCGCGAACATCAGGTCGGCCTCGCCGGTGCGCACCAGGTCGAACGCGTGGCCCAGGGCGTAGTTGCTGGCCGAGCACGCGGTCGGGACGGTCTGGGTGTCACCGCCCAGGGCCAGCTCGGTGCTGACCGCCGCGGAGATCTGGCTGGCCGGGGCCTGCGCGACCACGCGGGACGAGAACTCCTTCATCCGCCCCGACACCCACTGCTCCCCGAGCACGGAGGACACGGTGGCCTCGCCGCTGGTCGTCCCCATGATCACGCCCGAACGGCCGTGCGACACCGCCTCCGGGGCCAGGCCCGAGTCCTCCAGGGCGAGCCGGGACGCGGCCGCGGCCAGCTGGCCGCTGCGGCCCCACCGGTCGGGGTCGATCCGGCGGAGGATCTCGCGGGGCGCGAAGCCGCGGACCTCGCCCGCCATCCGGTAGGGGAACCCGGAGGCGTCGAACGAGGTGATCTCGGCCGTGCCGCTGCGGCCCTCGCGGATGGCCGCCGCGAACGCGTCGGCGCCGATGCCGACGCTGCTCACCGCCCCGAGGCCGGTGATGACGACGCGTCTGGTCTCAGGCACGGGCCACCTCGCCGTACTCCCGGACGGCGGCGGCGAGCAGCTCGAAGTTGAGGAGCTGCGGCAGGTCGGTCTTGGGAATGACCACGCCCACCTCCTTCTCGATGCGCGCCACGACGGTGATCAGGGAGAGGGAGTCGCCCTCGTAGTCCTCCACGAAGTGCCCGGTGGGGGTGAGTTCTCCGTCCTCCAGTTCCAGTTCCTGGCTGACGATCTCGCGGAGTTTCCCGATCATCGCGCCGGATTCTTCGACGGTCGTCCTCTCGGTCATCGTGGTTCCCCTCGGATCGGAGGGCCCGCTGTTCGGGCCGGTCTTCCACCAGCTTGGCCACCGCCCGGCGGGCCGCGCAATAAGACTGCGCCTTTGTACCTCCCGTATTCATCGAAAGTGACATGCGGTCAACTTTGATCGAAAATTGATCGGTGTTTTATTCGGCGGTGCAAGGCTGTTGTCAAAGGTCAATGAATTTGCGAGAGGTGGTGCAATGGCTTCCGTCGCGGAAATGGACATCGACATTCCGGCCGACCTCGGCTTCAGGGCGACCCTCGACCGCACGCTGGTGCACCGGAGCGCGGTCTCGGAGGTCTTCGTCACCGACCTGCGCCCGGTGTCGGAGACCGACGTCGTGGCCGCGGCCCAGCTCCCCCTGAACCACGGCTACTTCAGCGACCACGGGCGGAGCCCGGCCGTCTTCGACGTGCTCCTCCTGCTGGAGGCGGGCCGGCAGGCGGCCATCGCCGGGACCCACGCCCACATGGGGGCCAGGGCCGGCACGCAGATGATCGTGGACCGGTTCGCCATCGACACGGACCCCGCCGCGCTGCTGTGCGGCGACCGCCCCGGCGAGCTGGTGATCGACAACCGGTTCACCGTCGTCCGCCGCAGGAGGGACCGGGTCCGGGCCGGGCGCGTGGAGCAGGTGTTCCGCGTGGACGGGGTCCGGGCCGGCACCCACACCATGGACGTGCTGTTCCTGACGCCCGGCGAGTACGAGGCCGTCCGCCACGCCCAGCTGGGCGGGCCCGCGCCGCTGACGAGCGGACAGACCGCCGCGCCGACCGGCGTCGAGCCGCGGACCGTCGGCCGCACCAACCCCCTGAACGTGGTCCTGGGCGTCCCCGTGGCCCGCGACGGCGCACTCACCGCCGAGGTCCGGCCCCGCTGGGACAACCCGTCCCTCTTCGACCACCCCTACGACCACCTGCCGGCGGCCGTCCTCACCGAGGCCGCCCGCCAGCTGGCCCTGGCCGTGCCCGTCCCCGGCGGCTCCGGAACCCCGGGGGCCCGGCGCGTCACGGGCGTCCGCGCCGGCTTCACCGGCTTCGCGGAGCTGACCTCCCCCGTGCTCGCCTCCACCCCGGCGGACGGGATCGCGACCGGGGAGCGCCGCGTCCGCTTCGAGCAGGACGGCGCCCGGATCGCCGACACCACCCTGACCGTCACCGACACGTCCCGCCTCGGGACGGAGGAGACCCCACGATGAGCACTTCCCGCGTCACCGCGGTGTGGACCGACTTCGGCGGCGTCCTCACCCCGCCCATCGCCGAGACCATGCAGAAGTTCTGCGCGCGCACGGGCATCGACGCGCACGCCCTGCTCACGGTCATCGGCGAGGTCACCGAGGGCTTCGGCACCGACGACTACATGGAGCCGATCGACACCCCGCTCGTCACCGAGGCCGAGTGGCTGGACCGCATCGGCGTCCTCCTGCGGGAGCGGTACGGCATCGACCGCCGCATCACGACCCTGGCCGACGACTGGTTCGAGGACCGCGAGACCAACCACGCCTGGGTCGCCGAACTGGAGGCCCTGCGCTCCCGGGGCGTGTTCGTCGGGATGCTCTCCAACATGGTCCCCACCTGGGACGCCCACTGGCGCCGCATGGTGGACGCCGACGCCCTCTTCGACGACGTGGTGATGTCCTTCGAGGTCGGCGCGCGCAAGCCCCAGGCCGCGGTGTTCGACCTGGCCGCGCGGCGCGCGGGCGTCCCCCCGGAGCAGTGCCTGCTCGTGGACGACAACGAGCGCAACTGCGAGGGCGCCCTCGCGGCGGGCTGGAGGGCCATCCGCTTCGGGGACACCGCCGAGGCCGCCGCCGAGCTGGCGCGCCTGGTCGGCACGCCCGAGGACGCCGTCCGATGAGCCGCCGCGTCCTCGTCACCGGGGGCAACCGCGGCATCGGCCTGGCGGTCGCGCGCATGTTCGCCGCCCAGGGGGACGAGGTCGTCGTCACCCACCGGGACGGGTCGCCGCCCGACGGGCTCGACGGCGTGCGCTGCGACGTCCGCGACCCCGGCTCCGTCGAGGAGGCGGTCGAACGGGTCCGCCGGGACCACGGGCCCGTGGAGGTCCTCGTCTCCAACGCCGGGATCACCCGGGACGGCCTCCTCCTCGGCATGAGCGACGCCGAGTTCACGGAGGTCGTCGACACCAACCTGGTGGGCGCGCTGCGCGTCACCCGCGCGGTCCTCACCGACATGGTGCGCGCCCGGTGGGGCCGCCTCGTCTACGTCTCCTCCCTCACCGGCCTCGTCGGAGCCCCCGGCCAGGCCAACTACGCCGCGTCCAAGGCCGGGCTCATCGGCCTCGCCCACTCCGTCGCCCGCGAGGTCGGCAAGCGCGGGATCACCGCGAACGTCGTCTCCCCGGGGCTGGTGGACACCGACATGACCTCCGATCTCGCGGGCCCGCGCCGCGAGGCCCTGATCGGCCGCACGGCGGTGGGCCGCGCCGGGACCCCCGAGGAGGTCGCCGCCGCCGTGCGCTTCCTCGCCTCCGACGGGGCGGGCTACGTCACCGCGGCGAACATCCCCGTCAACGGCGGTGCCGAGGTCGGCTGACCCGGCACGCCCGCCGCGGACCGCCCCCGTACCCGGGACGGCCGCGGACCCCGACCACGGAACGGAACGACAGCCCGGCGGCCGCAGCGCCGCCGGACCGACACAGCGAAGGAAGACACCCATGTCCCAGACCGAGACCACCCTCGACATCGCCCACAAGATGGGCGACATCTTCAACGGGCTCGACGCCGAGGTCGCCCACAAGTACGTGGCCCCGGAGTTCGTCGACCACGAGGCCCCGCCCGGCACCCCCGGCGGCCCCGACGGCTACCTCGGCACCGCGAAGTGGATGAACAGCGTCTTCGCCGACGCCAGGTGGGACCGGATCGACAGCTTCGCCGACGGTGACAAGGCCGTCATCCACCTGCGCTTCACCGGCCGCCACGTCCGCGAGTTCCTGGGCATCGAGGCCACCGGCGCCGACGTCGCCTTCGAGCACATGCACATCTACCGGGTCCGGGACGGCAAGGTCGTCGAGCACTGGGGCTGCCGCCAGGACCTGTTCCTCATGCTCCAGATCGGCGCCGTCCAGCTCGACCTGCGCCCCTTCACCCCCGACGAGGAGCCCGTCTCCTTCTGACCGCACGCGGGGACCCGGGCCGGTCCGGGTCCCCGCGCCCCGCACCGGGGCCGCGCCGACCACGAAGGAGGGCACGCCGTGCCCAGGATCGCCTACGTCTTCCCCGGCCAGGGATCACAGGAGCCCGGCATGGGCGCCCCCTGGGCGCACACCCCCTCCTGGGGTCTCGTGGAGCGCGCGTCGCGGGTCAGCGGCCGGGACGTCGCCGGCCTGCTGCTCCGGGCGGACGCCGACACGCTCCGCCGCACCGACAACGCCCAGCTCGCCACGTTCGTCCTGGCCTGCGTCGCGCACGGCGAGGTGCGCGACGCCCTGCCGGGGACCAGGCCGGTCGCCGTCGCCGGGCACAGCCTCGGCGAGTACACGGCACTGGTCGCCTCGGGCGCGCTCGCCTATGACGACGGGGTGCGCCTGGTCGCCGCGCGGGGCGAGGCCATGCGCGGGGCCACCGAGCTCACCCCCGGCACCATGGGCGTGGTCCTCGGCCTGGACGTCCGCGCCGTGCAGCGGATCGCCGACGGCCTCCGCCGCGACGGCGCCCGCGTGTGGGTCGCCAACCTCAACTCGCCCCGCCAGAGCGTCCTGTCGGGCGCCCCGGAGGGTGTGGCGCTCTGCGCGGAGGCCGCCCTCGCCGAGGGGGCCGCCCGGGTCGTGGACATCCCCGTGGGCGGCGCCTTCCACAGCCCGCTGATGGAACCCGCCCGCGCCCGCCTGCGCGCGGTCCTCGCCCGCGCCGAGCTGCGCACGGCGGACGTGCCCGTGGTCGCCAACGTGGACGCCCGCCCCCACACCCGCCCGGACCTGTGGCCCGGGCTCATGCTCGACCAGCTCACCCGCCCGGTGCGCTGGCTCGACGGGGTGCGGACCCTCACCGGGGACCTCGGTGCCGACCTCCTGGTCGAGATCGGCCCGGGGCGGGTCCTCACCGGGTTCACCCGGCGCATCAGCCCCGGCACCGGCCGCCTGTCCGTCTCCGCGCCCGACCACGTGCCCGCCCTGGCGGCGGCCGTCGGCGCGGCGGGGGAGGACGGAGCCCCGGTCCCCGCCGCCCACGGGGCGGCCTGACCCGCTCCGGGCCCCGCGCCGCGGAGGTCCCGGAGGCACCACGAAGGAGTACCAGTGTTCGCAGGAGTCGGCAGGACCACGGACCGCCACAGGTGGTGGGCGGCGGCCCCCGCGGCCGTCCCCGCCGGGGGCGGCGGCGCGCAGGACGCCCCGGCCGGCGGCGCGGGAGGCGGGCCCGCGGCCACGGGGCGGCGCCGGCGCCGCCCGGACCGGGGGGCCGGTCCGACGGCCGGCGCCCCCGGCCACCCGTGGAGCGCCGCGGCGGGCGCCGCGGCCGTCGCCCTCACCGCGGCGCTGTTCGCCGACTGGGACACCCTGGTCGGTCCCCTCGCCGGGGCGGTGACCGGCCGGGGCTTCCCCCTGCCCGGAGCCGTCACCACCCCGTGGCCGGACCTGGCGGTCCTGACCGCCGTGCTCGTCGCCGCGCTGCACCCCCTGCTGCGCCGCGGAGCCCGGACGGACACCCTTCCCGGCGCCTGGTCGGTCCCGGTGACCGCGTTCGCCGCCGCGGGGCTGGCGGGCGCCGCCGCGGGCCTGCTGGCCGGCGGGTCCGCCGGAGGGGCCGCCGCGACGGTGTGGCACCTGCTCGCCCAGACCGGGCAGGGCGGCCTGTTCGGCCTGCTGTTCGGGGCGCCCGCGGCGGTCGCCGTCCTGGCGGCCGAACGCCTGGCCCCCGGGGCCCGGCGGGGCCCCGCCGGGGCGGGGGGACCGCGCCCCGGGGCGGCGCCGGCCGCCGGGGACCCCGGCGGGGCGCGGACCCGGGGGCGCTCCCCGTACGCCGCGCTCACCGCGGCCCTGCTCCTCCTCCCGACGGCGGTCATGGGGGCGGGCGCGTACCTGCTCGGCACGGACGCCCCCGGCGACTGCTCCCCGCTCGCCTGCGCCTCACCCGTCGACGAACTCCTGCTCAACGGCGAGGTCGGGCTGCGCCTCGCGGTCCCCGGGTGGGCGGCGGCCGTCGCCGTCGCGGCGGCCCTGCGCGCGCTCCCGCCCACCCGCGGGTGGCCCCTGTGGTCCCACCTCCTGCTCGCGGTCGGCGGGACCGGGCTCGCCGTCGTCCTGCTCTCCGGCCTGGTCGTCGGCTCCGACGTCTGACCCCGGCCCGCCCCGCCCCGCACCGGCCGCCCGCACCTTCGCACCCCCAAGGACAGACGATGACCGGAAGAAGCCCCGCACCCAGCAGACGCGCCTTCCTCGGAACCGCCGCGGCGGCCGGGATCGGCGGGCTGGCCTGGTTCGCCGCACGCCCGGCGACGGCCGCCCCGCCCCCTCCCGCGGCCCGCCGCGCCTACATCGGCGGGTTCACCGCCGGCGAGTACGGGCTGCCGGGGCTCCCCGGCATCGGGATCGGCAGCGTCGGCGCGGACGGCTCCCTGCGGATCGACGGCTACCACGAGGGCATCGACAACCCCTCCTACCTGGCGGCGGGGCCCCGGGGCGACGTCCTCTACGCGGTCAGCCAGACCGGCGACGGCCACGTGCACGCCTTCCGGATCGGGGGCGACGGCGGGCTGGAGCCCCTCAACGCCGCGCCCACCGAGGGCGCCGCCCCCGTCCACCTGGCCGCCCACCCCGACGGCCGGTTCCTCATGACCGCCAACTACGACTCGGCGGGTGTCGCCGTCCACGCCCTCGCCGAGGACGGCTCGATCGGGGCGCTGCTGGACCTGGTCGAGCACGAGGGCTCCGGCCCCGACCCGGAGGAGCAGGCCGCCCCGCACCCGCACATGTGCCTCTTCGTGCCCGGGACCCACGACGTGATCGTCCCCGACAAGGGCAACGACCACGTGTACGTCTACTCCCTCGACCCCGGCACCGGGAGGCTTACCGAGCGGAGCCGCACCCTCGTCGCGGAGGGGGCCGGCCCCCGGCACGCCGCGCTCCACCCCTCCGGCCGCCACCTGTACGTCTCCAACGAGCTCGGGTCCACCGTGACCGCCTTCGCCTACGACCCCGTCGGCGCCGTGCTGACCCCGGGGGAGTCGGTGTCGGTGGCCGCCCCGGGCGCCGACCCGCGCAACGCGCCCTCCGGCGTGGTCGTCGACGCCGGCGGCCGGTTCGTCCTCACCGCCGACCGGGGCCTGGACACCGTGGTCTCCTACGCGGTCCGCGACGGCGGCGCCTCCCTGGACCTGGTGGAGTCCCAGCCGGTCACCACCAAGGGCCCGGGGACGCGCTGGCCCCGGGGCATCGCCCTGGACCCCTCCGGCCGCTACGTGTACGCGGCCAACCAGGCCGGGCAGTCCGTCACCGTGCACCGCGTCTCGGCCGCCGGGCGGCTCACCCCCGTGGGCGCGCCGGTCCCGGTGGCCAGCCCCTCGTGCGTCGTGCTGTCAGAGCGCTGACCCGCGGTCGGCCGGGGAGAACTCCCGGTCGAACACCCTCCCGGACGTGTGCTGGCGGGCGATCCGCCGCAGCGCCGCGAGCAGGGGGTCGCCGAACACGGTCCACAGCACCAGCCGCTCGACCAGGGCGTCCTCGTCCGCGTACAGGCCCAGGACCCCTATCTCGGCGCCGGTCATCCGGTCGGCGGCGGCCGCGTAGGCCTCGACCACCACCGCGGTGTCGGCGTCGTCCAGCCAGTGGAGGGTCCTGAGCAGCTTGACCAGCGTGCGCCAGGACGCCGTGTCCTGGTCGACCGTCCACCCGTGCCGGTCGGCGACCCTCCTGGCCAGGGCCAGCGCCTCGTCGTCCGCCGGGTCGACGTCGGTGTGCGGGGCGGAGGAGGCGCCCTCCAGGGTCCGCAGGACCATGCCGAAGGTCTCGTGCGGCGTCCTGGTCCCGCCCGCCATGGCGCCCAGCAGGCCGCGTACCTGGTCCGGGTCCAGCCCGCCCACCTCCACCAGCACGCGGACCAGGCGCAGGCGGCGCAGATCCTCGGGGCTGTACCCGTGTCTCTCGGAGGGATGGGAGATCAGGCGCTCCCGCTGGTAGTACTCGACCGTTGCCACGGGCACCGAGGCCCGGTCGCTCAGCTCCGAGATGCGCACAGGTGGCTCGCTTTCCGCTCCGAGGGGCGTCGGCCCGGGACCCTGGGGGACCGGACCGCACGCCGGGCCCTTGTGTGATTGATCGAACGCGGTCAGTGATGACGCGGGGGAGGGCGGTGTCGCCGCGGCCGTCCCTCGGTCAACTCAACCAGCCCGGGGAACGTCCGGACATACCACGAAAGAGGCATCGCGTCCTCAGTTGACGGAGCCGCGGGAGGCGCTCGGGGCTCCGGACGCGCCGGTGAGGATGGCGTGCTGGAGGCGGCACAGCTCCTCGGAGGGCTCCAGCCCCAGCTGGTCGTGCAGGGTGTCCCGTGCCGCCCGGAAGGCGCTCAGCGCCTCGCCGCGGCGTCCGGACCGGCTCAGCGCGTCGATGAGCCGGGCGTGGAACCCCTCGTGCAGGGGGTAGACGCTCACGAGGTCCCGGAGCTCGGGCAGGACCTCGCGGTGGAGCCCCAGCCGGAGGGCGGAGTCCACGCGCAGCTCCCTGACCCGCGTGTAGGTCTCGGTCAGGCGTGCCACGTGCCCGGCCAGGACGCGGCCGGGGCGGACGTCGGACAGGACCGGGCCCCGCCACAGGGAGAGCGCCTGCTCGGCCCGGTCCACCACCTCGTCGTGGCGGTGCTCGGTCCACAGGATCTGCGCCTGGCCGACCAGCTGCTGGAAGGCGAACAGGTCCAGCTCCTCCGGCGCCAGGTCCATCCGGTACCCCGGTCCCCGGGTCAGCAGGACCCGGCGTGCCGTGTCGGCCCCGCAGGAGCGTTCCAGGGCGCCGCGCAGGTGGTAGACGTGCGTGCGGATCGTCTTGAGGGCCGTGGTCGGCGGCTCGCCGTCCCACAGCTCGTCCATCAGGGTGTCCACGCCCACGGTCTGGTTGGCGCGGACGAGGAGGAGCCCGAGGAGCCGGGCGACCTTGGGGCCCCGGCGGAGCGCCTCGCCCCCGCGGGACTCCAGCTCCAGGGGACCGAGGATCTTGAAGCGGGTCATCGCGTCTCTCCTTCTCGTTCTGGGCCCCGGCCGCGCTCCGGTCGGGCTCCCGGGGGCCTCGGGGCCGGGACCGCCGGCCGCCCGGGGGCGGCCCCCGCTCGCCCCCGTCCCGGTCCGGTACCGGGAAACCGTGTTCTGACCTGCGGTCACAGGGGAAATCTAGGACCGCCGACGGGCGTCCACAAGCGGATTGTCCGCAAGGTGCCAGGCCTGTACCTCGAAGGAGGTACGGGGCGGGGCGCGCGGGGGAAGGGCGCGGGGGCGCGGGGCCGGCGCGCGGGGAAGGGGCGGGCCGGGGCGCGGGTCCGGGCGTCGAGGGGGAGGGGGCGGCGGAGGGGCGCCGCCCGGGGTCAGAAGCGCGGCTCGGCCTTCTTGCGGTGCGAGGGCAGGGCCCCGGTCTCCACCGCCTTGTTCACGGCGTCGATCCGCGAGACCGCGTCGAGCTTCTCGAAGATGTTGCGCATGTGCCGCTTGACGGTCCCCTCGGTGATGTCCAGGCTCCGGGCGATCTCCCGGTTGCTCATGGCCTCGGACACCAGTCTCAGGACCTCCACCTCGCGCGGGGTGAGCGTCGAGTCGGTCGTCGGCGGCCGGTGCCAGTTCGGGGAGGAGACGACGACCGTCGTGCGGTCGGGGTCGCGCAGCCCCCGGATGGCCGCGACCAGGGTCACCATGTCCACCGTCTTGTGCAGGTACCCGCGCACGCCGAGGGAGAGCAGGTCGCTCACGAGCGCCGAGTCGTCGTGCATGCTCAGGATGACCACGTGCGTGTCGGGCGCGTGGTGCAGCAGCTCCCGCACGGTGTGCCGGGGGTCGTGCTCCGGCATCTCCAGGTCGAGGAGGACGACGTCGGCGCGTGCGGCGACCACGGTCGGGACCAGGGAGCGGGCCGAGCCCACGCTGGCGACCACCTCCAGTCCGGGCTGGGCCCGTAACAGGTCGCAGAGGGCCTCGCGCAGCAGGTGGTGGTCGTCGACCACGGCGATCCGGATCATCGTGCGGACTCCGCTCCGATCGAGGGGGTGGTGATGGGGACGAGGATCATCGTGCGGGTCCCGTCCTCGGGTGAGCTGAGGAACCGGACGCGCCCGCCCAGGGCGGTGATGCGCTCGGAGAGGGAGGTCAGGCCGGTCGAGGCGCCGTCCTCGGAGCCGCGGGCCAGCTGCGCCTCCACGTCGAACCCGGAGCCGTCGTCCGAGGCGATCGCCCGGACCTCGGCGCGGTCGAGGCGCACGGCGATGTGCACCTGGGCGGCCCCCGCGTGCCGCACGGAGTTGCGCAGGCACTCCCGCAGCACGAGGAACAGCTCGTCGAGGAAGTGCGGGGGCACCCACGACTCCTCGCCGGAGAAGTCCATGCGGACCTCGGGCACCGTCAGTTCGAGGGAGTCGGCGTAGGAGCGCAGGGCGGTTTCGAGCGACCCCGCGCGCTCGCTGCGGCGCTGGTCGGAGATGAGCACGCGGAGCTGCTGGTTGAGTTCGAGGAGCGCGCCCTTGAGGGCGCGCAGGCGACCGTTGGCCTTCGCGTCGGGCTTGTGGACGGAGAGCAGCTCGTACAGTTCCAGCTGCCGGTTGGCGAGGCTGACGGAACTGCCGAGGCGGTCGTGCAGCTCGCGGGCGAGGAAGCGCCGGAACTCCTGGTTGGCGGCCTGCTCCTGGCTCAGGAAGCGGGCGTTGGCACGGATCTGGGCGGCCTCCATGCGCAGGGTGGTCTCGTTCTGGGCGGTGACGAGCGCGGCCCGCACCCCGGCCGACGGGGCGTCGGGCGGCAGGGCGGCGGTGATCTCCTCGAAGAGGAAGCGGGCCGCCTGGCCGGTGTGGCGCGGGTGGATGGCCCAGGACTCCTCCTCCAGCTCGGCCCAGTAGGTCTCCGTCATGCGGTTGACGCGCTGGGAGGGGCGGCCGTGGTGGAGGCTCCAGGCGCTGTCGCGGATGACGGAGGCGGCCCACGCGGAGGCGTACGGCCAGGAGTCCGGATCGGTCCTCAGCGGGTTGTGCTCCGCGAAGAGGCGGGTGGAGAGGCGCCCCACCAGTTCGGGGGTCCTTCTCAGAAAGGAATCGGCGTGGGAGTTCTCCGGGAAGGGCGGCAGAACGCCGTTCTCCCACTCGGGGAAGGCCGAATCCTTACCATGCATAGGATGGTCGTGTCCATTCATTGAGCGCGTCACGAGAGGACCTGTCGTGTAAGGGGACGTGAATGCGGTTCGGGGCCGCGGATTCGGGTCCCGAGGACGACCGGTGGGAAGCGGTCCGGGCACGGCCCGGCGGAGGTCCTCACGTTCCTGTGTGTTCGCGCCACCCCCCGGTCAGGCGATTCCCGTCGGACTCCGCCGTGTGCAGCGCTTCCCCGGGCGCTGGTACGGAGTCCCACCCGATTTCTCCCGCGAAGGTCCTTTCTGGGAGGGGTCTGGGCGCGAATGTCCTGTTGGAGCCGGTTGGGGTCCGCGTCCGCCTGGTTCGGGTTTGTGTTTCAGTAGCGTATGTGATGGCGGAGCGGGCGGAAAAGGTTCTCGCGGGCCGGTTCCGGTCAATGGCAGAAGTCGGAAGAATCGCAGGTCAGGGCACAATGTCTGACTTGTGGCTTAAGTCACTTATATCCGTGTTGCGGTGGCGCTTTCGCGGGGGGAGGGACCGGCCCGGGCCGCCTCCGGGCCGCAACCCCTCAGCCGCGGTCGAAGGCGGGCGCGAGGGCCGCCTCGAACCGGGCCACCCAGTCGGCCGGGCCGCCCTCCACCCACGGGCAGTCGCGGACGAAGTGCTCCCACTCGTGCGCCATGGAGTCCCCGGTGAAACCCGCCCCCTCGCGCAGGCGCCGCTCGTCCAGGCCCTCGGCCGCCTCGCCCAGCTCCGCGCGCAGCAGCGGCAGGAGCAGCCCGCGGGAGAGCCTGCAGCGCTCGCCCAGCAGGACGGCGTCGTACAGGTCCTTCCCCTGCGGGTAGGCGTCGGTGTACAGCCACTGCACCTTCCAGGCGAGGGAGAGCTCCGCGCTCGCCACCGGCACCTCCGCGCCGGCGACCACGGCCCGGACGGGCGGGACGGGCAGGAGCTCGTTGAACACCACGTCGACCTGCACGGTGCCCGGCGGCACCCCGTCGGCGCTCCACGGGACCACGACGCGGCGCCCCGGGGCCCTCTCGTACGTCCAGATGCCCTCCGTCCGCGCACCGCCCGTGTCGAAGGAGACCCCCTCGGCGTCCGCGCCCGCGACCGCGGCGACGAGGTCGGCGAACATGCGGTCCGCCGGTTCGCCGAACGGCGCGGTCTCGGCGGGGACCACCACGAAGTCCAGGTCGCGCGGGCGGCGGGCGGCCCGGCCCACCCACACGGGCATGGCCATGCTGCCGCGCAGGACGAGGGAGTCGCGCCAGGGCGTGCGTGCGATGGCCCGCAGGGCGGCCTCCATCGCCCGCCGGTTCGCGTCCCACCAGCGGTCACCGGCCGCCGGGTCGTCGAACACCGGCTCCCCCGCCCGGAGGGCCCGGTCGAACTGCTTGAGCGCGGGGTCGAACACCGCCGCCTGGACGGCGGCCGGCCCGGCGGTGTTCGGCAGGAACGTGCCGGGGAGCCGGTCGTGCACGGGTCCGCCCTCCGGCGGGACCTCCTCGCCCTCGGGGACCGGGGCGGCCCCCAGCCACCCCGCGTCCAGGGACACCGCGGTGTCGTGCACGACGAACTCGCGCTCGACCGACAGCACGCGCGGCCGCGGCCCCTCCCCCCGCTCCGTCGACACGCCGGCGCCCTGGAGCGCCCGGAACAGCGCCGCCTCGAGGCGCTGCGCCTCCCGGCGGCCCACCCGCGAACACCGCTGGGTGACGAACCGCTCCTGGAAGCCGTCCTCGCGGACCCTGCGCGCGTTGCGGGACAGCCGGGCCCGGTGCGGCTCCACGACCGCCGAGAGCGCGCCGAGGTCGGCCCCCGGCGGGAGCAGCAGCTTGACGTGCGTCTCGAAGTAGGTCCCCGCCGGGAGCAGGGCCGCGGCCCCGCGCGTCGCGGGGACGCCGGAGTCCTCCCGGGGCACCTCGATCTTGGTGCGGACGACCGCGAGCCCGGCCTCCGCCAGCCGCCCGGCCCACCGCTCCGCCGCGGCGAGCTCCTCCGCCAGAGAGCCCTTGCCGTGGAACGTGACCATCGGCTGGGAGGGCGACTCCCCGCGGTCCAGCTCGATGTGCGTGAACTTGAGCCCGACCCCCTCCGCCCACCGGGCGGCCCCGGCCACGAGTTCCGGGGTCGGCGCGTCCAGCGTCAGGTGGGTCTCGAAGTGGCTGGAGGACTCCATCGGGGACCTTCTCCTGTCTCGGGGGACGCGCCCGGGACCAGGGCACGTGTCTGGTGGGATGCGCGGAATGGGGTGCCTCCGGTTCGGTCCGGGCCACACGCGCACAGCACGAAACCGTGGTGGAGTCGACCCTAACGGCTACTTCCCCTACGATGGCTGCGTTCAGGATGTGACCCTTCCGGTCTGACAGGGTCCCTCCCAACACCCTCTTGAGGTTCTGTTCCTGACGTGCCCTCTGGTTTCGTATTCGAGTGCGACACAACGACTTGGACGTGCAGGGTGTGTTCTGCCTTTCCGTCTGTCCCTTCTGGAGGTCGACGCCTTGAGTAAGCAGCACTACGGCGTCCCGCTGGAACGGAGCGACTACCTCAGGCTTCCCGTTCATCCGAGTAGCCGTCCTCGCGCCGAGTTCGGTTCCTGGCTCGAGAGTATTGAGGAAGGCAGTCGCCTCGCTGTCGACCTCTTCTCGGGGGCCGGTGGGCTGAGTCTCGGCCTCGAACGGGCCGGGTGGCTTGTGGCAGCCGCGGTCGACATCGACGAACGAGCCCTCGAGACCCACTCGGCCAACTTCGCTGGACTCAGTCTCCGGATGGATCTTGGTGATCCTGCCGCGCGTGACGAGCTGGTGAAGATACTGCAGCCTGCCTCGATTGACCTCGTCGCGGGAGGGCCGCCGTGTCAACCATTCAGTCGGGCTGGACGGAGTAAGATCCGCAGCCTCGTCGAGCATCACGGTCGGGATCCCGAGGACCGCAGGAAGGAACTTTGGGGGGCGTACCTGGATGTGGTGAAGCGGTTGCAGCCGCGGGTCGTGCTCATGGAAAACGTGCCCGACATGGGACTGGGCGATGACTTCTTCGTTGTGCGGACCATCGAACAACAGTTGGAAGACCTCGGTTACGCTACGCAGGTGAAACTCGTCGATGCGTGGCGATACGGGGTGCCGCAGCACCGGAAGCGCCTCATCCTTCTCGCGAGGAACGACGTCGAGGAGTTCCCCTGGCAGGAGGAACAGGCCGTTCGCACCACCCTTCGTGACGCGATCGGGGACCTCCCGCGAATCGACGTCGTTCCCACGGAACGCGTGGGTGAGAGAGAGCTCTCCTACAAACGTCCGAGGAAACTCCCGTCGTTCGCGCAGGAAATGCGTGAGGGAGCCACTAGGGGAGTCGTCTGGGACCACATGACCAGGAGAGTCCGCAAGGACGACTGGGAGATCTTCTCCGGTATGGACTCGAGGACTCTGTACTCGGACATCGATCCCAGACTCCGCAGGTACAAGGCTGACCAGTTCACCGACAAGTACAAGAAGCTTGACTGGTCGGAACTCAGCAGGACCATCACCGCCCACATCGCCAAGGACGGTTACTGGTATATCCATCCCGAACAGAACCGAACTTTGACGGTACGGGAGGCAGCGAGGATCCAGACCTTTCCCGATGCCTTCAGGTTCGCCGGAACGCGCAGCGACGCCTTCCGACAGATCGGTAACGCCGTTCCTCCCTTGTTGGGTGAGGCTGCGGCGCGCGCTCTTCTGCCCTCGGGCCTCCCGAAGTCGAGCGGTCCGCTCCAACCGCGCTGGCGAACGGTACGGGCGGATCTCACAACCTGGGCTGAACAGCTTCTCGAGCAGGACGAGCGGTTCCAACTGCCGGGCAACCACATGACGCCGCTTCTGGCCGCGGTCGCGGCCCTTCTCTCCGGCGCACGCCTGAAGGCCGGAGAGGTGGCCAGGATCGCACGGGCCGCACGCGGTCGGAAACGGCCGACACAAGAAATACTGGACGAACTCCTTGCTGTCGCCTCGACTAAGACGGGTCGTGCGAGGCTCGGGCGCCTGGAAGCGTGGGTCAGTGCCGAGGCCCCGAACGAGAACACGGACGTCCCTGTTCTGCTCGGCATGAAACCTGCGGAGCGCAGGCTCTACCGGTTGCTGCTCGGCGATGACCTTCTGTGGTTGGGTCAAGGCGCGCTTCGCGTCGCCGCCCGGCTCAACGACAGTCGATCCGATGTCGAGAACCGCTACAGCCTAGGTCGGGTGGATCTTCTGAAACTCGTCGGCTCAGGGAGGCAGGCAGCACTCCGGATGTCGGCTGTCAGGCTGATTGGAGAGACCGCCTGTGGACCAAGCCTCCCTCTGTGCCCCGCATGCCCGCTTAGTCAGCACTGCCCGAGTCGGGGACGGTTCCCTGAACCACTGTTCGTCGAAACCTCGGAACACTCATAGTTCGGTAGGCGGTCGCACAGGTCCGGCTCCATGTGTTCGTGGCAGGAGTGGCACAGTCCTCGACGATACCCTCGAAGGTGAGGTGCGTTTCTCTGAAGCGCGGTTCACCGCGTCTCGTGCCTCCCAACCACCCGTGATGCTGCCCGTCCGCCATCTCCGCACTCCCAGACGCGCACCACTCTCCGCCCGGCCTCTGAAACAGTCCCAGAGTTTCTCCTGTTCCTCTCACGGTTGGGTCTCATCTTCTCCACCTGCAGGGACGCGTTCGGTCCTCTGAAGTTCACTGGGCTCGGGAACGGAGCAACCGTGACAGAAACAATCGTGGAGCTACCCTTCGGTGGAGCTGGAGCCTGGACTCCCTACGGTGCAAGGTGCCCTCGGGTGCGGTGTCCCGTGCCCGCCGACCATGAAGGTGCTCTCCGGCCGCTGACCTTGCCCAGCGTGCCTCCGTCTTTCCCCTTCTTGTCGGCTGCCAGTACAGGGAGTCGCTACTCCTTGACTGTGACCGTTCCCGTTGTTGCCGCGTGACCGTGCCGAACAGGGAATCATTACTGCCAGATTCAGAGTAACGGCCAGCCCGGAACTTCAACACAGCCGTGTCGGTACTTCTGGGACGGACTGGGGTTTTCGCCGACTGGGGAAGTGGCTGTTCGCGAGGTTGAACTGCGATGTTCGAAAGGGGGCGGGGAGCTGAGCTTTCGCGGGCGGCTGGTAGTACCCGCACGGACTGTATGGTGGCAAGGCGGGAGTCAATTACAGTCGAGACACGGTCGCCCGACCCCACAGGTGTGTGGATGCTGCACACAGTCACCGGCGCAGTCCGGAAGTTCGTCACTCCTGTCCCTGGTCGACAGGGATGCGCTAGCCTCTCTCATGCTGGTACGGCGTTCCAGAAGGTGGGGGCGCCCGGTTCTCCGGTGCGGCTTCCGGTGGCCACCTTGCGTGTTCCCCCGACCAGTGGGCACCAAGCCGAGAGACGATATCGATGACGTGCGGGCGCCTGGTCGAGGACCTCGTGCGAGAACCCCCCAGGACAGACCAACATGCAGATGATCCCCGACGACGTGCGTCAGGACGCCAGTCAGGCCGAGAAGCGGATTTTTGAGGAACTTCGAGCAACAACGCTTCCCGGATGGGATTTCGCGTTTCACCAACTCAACATCCCGGAACACCGTCGGAAGAGGGTGTGCGAGGCGGACTTCGTTCTCGTCGGTGAACGCGGACTCCTAGTGCTCGAGGTCAAGGGCGGGCAGGTCAGCTGCAAGGACAGGGTCTGGCACACGAGGAACCTGAGCGGCAAGCGTCACCGACTCAGCGAGAGTCCTCTCCAACAGGCGAGGTCCGCGCACTTCGCCCTCGAGAAGCTGCTCGGCAGGGAACTCGGCAGTGACCTCGTGGGACAGACCATTTTCGGCCACGGAGTGGTCTTTCCCGATGTGGACTTCGACGTCCCCGGTGTGGAATGGGACAGGGCCCAGATTATCGACCGCAGGGACATCGAGGAGTCGGGCTGGGCCAGGGAACTCGATCGGATGGGCACCTACTGGGAGAGTAAACCCGGGTCCCGCCGGAGTCTCACCGAGGCGGAGACACGACGGTACCTGGCGCTCCTGCGTCCGCGGTTCGACCTCGTACCCAAGCTCATGCACCTGAGCCGGGATGTGGAGAGGGAACTTGTGACGCTCACCCGGAACCAGTACCGGGCGCTGGATAAGTGCTCGCGTAATCCCCGTTTGCTCTACGAGGGCGGTGCCGGCACAGGCAAGACCATGTTGGCTGCGGAGATGAGTCGCCGGGAGGCCCACGCTGGTAGTCGGGTGCTGTTGACCTGTCGTAGCGGTGTTCTCGCAAGGTTTCTGCGTTCCCAGCCTGGTCTGGAGAAGGTGGATGTACGCCCTTTCCACACCGTGAGCGACCTGAACTCCCGGACATTCGACCTCGTTGTTGTCGACGAGGCCCAGGATGTCATCAACCGTGCGGACCTTCAGCAGGTGGATCGGGTTCTGGACGGAGGCCTCGAGAACGGGAAGTGGACGTTCCTCCTCGACTCGAACAACCAGCGAGGTCTGGTGGGCCAGTACGAGGACGACGCCATGGCAGTTCTCAGAGGTCATCGCCCGGCGGAGTTCACCCTGACGGAGAATTGTCGGAACACGGTCCAGATCGTCACCGCCACGCAGGAGCGGACCGGTGCGGACCTGGGAGCGACCTCGGTTGGCCAAGGGCTTGAGGTCGTGTCACTCGAACTCCCCCGCACTGCACTGTTGGAACGTCTCGCATCCGAGCTCGACCTGTTGGAGGAGCAACAGGTGCCCTTGGACCAAGTCGTGCTGCTGTCGCCGTTTCCGCTCGGTACCTCGGTTTTCGGAGCCCTGCCCGGTCGTTGGAGGGATCGGGTCGACGTGCTCGACCTGGCCCGACTGCGAAACCCGACAAAGGGAAGGATCGGTTTCGCGAAGATCGC
Organism: Nocardiopsis sp. NPDC006198; assembly: GCF_040613895.1. Taxonomy (NCBI): domain Bacteria; kingdom Bacillati; phylum Actinomycetota; class Actinomycetes; order Streptosporangiales; family Nocardiopsidaceae; genus Nocardiopsis; species Nocardiopsis sp. NPDC006198. Next base: position 49,576 of record NZ_JBEXSY010000005.1, read on the forward strand.
TGACTTCAAGGGACTGGAAGGCCGCTTCGTGTTTCTCGAGTTCCCCCCGACGTTCGTCTCCGAGGACGTACGGCGCGCCCAGCTCTATGTGGGTATGACGCGGGCCAGAACCGCTCTGTGGGTGGCTGCCGTCGTCGACCAGTCAACCCAGGAGTCTGCCTGAACCATGGTTTCCCCCACCGGTTTTGCTGATCGTGACCGAGTTGTCGAATACCTGCGCATGCATCTCGTCGGACCTGCCGACGGACACGACGAGACTTTGGAGGAGAAGCCACATCAGCGTTATCTGACAGGCATCCTGTACCCGATCCCTTTGGACGCCGACTCGTCGGACACCATGCGGGTGGACGTAGACGAGGATCTAGTGGACGAGGCTTCCGGGCAGCTCGTCGACGAGAACGGAGAGGACCCGATCACTCTCTCCGGGCAGAACCGGCCGAGCTCTGTCGGCATCAGCTTCGTCACGAGCGACTGGGCACCTGTGGAGGTCGAGGTCGAGTTCGGGAGGTACGATTCGGTCCCGGACCTGGTCGGTGAGGAGGAGTGGGTTCGGCAGCAGATCAACCTGAGCGGGTCAGAAGCACTCCTGCTCACCCCCGGCTCTCGCGGCAGTGCCTCGGCGAGTGTGGTGTCTGTGCTTTCCGGTTCGGCTTCGGTCGAGGCTCGGTGGCGTCCTCACAAGGACGGAGCCATTGTCACAGTGGTGCTGGTGAACCGGAGGAGGCTCCAGCCCAAGCAGGCTGTGCGGGCCGCGGACTGTCTGTTCCAAGTCTCTCTGCGGTGCCGTCCCAGCGAGGGGCTGTTCTCGCCCTACCCCCGCCGACCGCACATCACGGGTAACGAGGAGTCCGAGGAACTCGAGCTTCTCTACCATAACGTCAGGGTTTTCGCGGTCGGGCATGGAGCGGCAGCGGAGTGGGACCAGTCGTCCGAAGCCCCCTCGTACGTCCAAACGACCTTCCTACCGACCCATGTGGTTCCCGACATTGCCTTCGACGTTCCTGGTGACCAGTCTGTCCTGCGGTTGGCGCTGCTCTCGGGCATCGAGTCGAGTCAGGACCGGATCCTGGCCGGTCTCGATTCGTTCCTCGACGGATACGAGGACTGGATCGAGCGCACGCGTGCGGGAGTCGCCGAGTTCGTCCCTCCTGAGTCCCGGGAGGCGGCGAACCGGCTGATCGACCGTGCCCAGTCAGCCACTACACGCATGCGAAGCGGCATCCGGCTTCTCGCGTCATCCACGCAGGCACGTCGAGCCTTTGCGTTGGCCAACCAGGCCATGCTTATGCAGATGGTGCACAGTGGCCCCGAGTTTGCAGGCACCCCCAGGTCGGTCTCCCTGGCACCCGCCGACGTAGAGCCGGACTACTCCTCTGTTCATGCTGCCTGGAGGCCCTTCCAACTGGGCTTCCTGCTCCTCACGTTGGTGAGTGTCACAGAGGAGGACAACCCCGAGAGGGACCTCGTGGACCTCATCTGGTTTCCGACAGGCGGGGGGAAGACAGAGGCCTATCTCGGGCTTGCCGCGTACACGATCTTCCTGCGACGGATCCGACACGGTGACGACGGGGCAGGGACCACGGTAGTGACCCGGTACACGTTGCGACTGTTGACAACGCAACAGTTCCAACGGGCGTCGACGATGATTCTGGCCTGCGAGAAACTGAGGCGCGAGAGTCCCGATGAGTTGGGGAGCCGACCAGTGTCCATCGGGATCTGGGTTGGTGGGACGAACACGCCCAACAAGTACGCCGACGCGCGTCAGCTTCTGACGAAGCTTCAGAAGGGAGCGGAGGCCGAGAAGGGTTTCCAGGTGGAGGCGTGTCCCTGGTGTGGTGCGCGAGTGGTTCCCCAACCTGGTGACCCTGACCAGGGCTGGGGCATCAGCGCAACCAACAACTCCTTTAGTGTGCGCTGCCTGAACCGACACTGCCCTTTCCACGACGTCATCCCTCTCTCCTCTGTCGACGCCGACCTTTACAAGAACCCTCCGACGATGTTGGTGGGGACGGTGGACAAGTTCGCCCGCGCTGTCTGGGAGCCGAGGACCGGCGTCTTCTTCGGCTCCGGCTCCGATCCCGGTCCTTCACTTCTCATCCAGGACGAGTTCCACCTGATATCCGGGCCACTCGGAACCGTGGTCGGACTGTACGAGGCGGCACTCGACGTCCTGATGGCGCGCAACGGAACTCGCCCGAAGATTGTGGCGGCAACCGCCACCATCAGAGGGGCTCGAGAGCAGGTGGCTGGGGTATTCGGCCGGGACGTCTCCCTCTTTCCGCCATCCGGGCTGGAGGCTGATGACTCGTACTTCGTTCGGATCAGGACCGACACCCCGGGGAGGGCCTATGTCGGGGTCATGCCGCAGGGACACACTCCCCTCACCGCTCTCGTCCACCTCTTGGCCGCCCAACTTCAGGCGCCTGTGGACCTCGACCTCTCGTCGAACGTCGAGGACGGCTACAGGACGGTTGTCGCCTACCACAACAGCCTGCGGGAACTGGGAAAGACCATCACTCTCGCTCACGACGACATCCCAGCCAGGATCGACATCATCTCGCGGAGCCAGAGCAACAGCCGTGATCTGGATGACGAAACCATCGTTGAGCTGACGAGCAACATCTCAGCAGTGCGCATTCCCAGGATCCTCGAACGGCTGAGCCGTCCGGCGGGCGATCCCGGTTCCGTCTCCTTCCTGGCGAGCACGAACATGATCTCTGTTGGTGTCGACGTGAGCCGGCTCGGCATGATGACCGTCGTCGGGCAACCGAAGACCACCGCCGAGTACATCCAGGCCACGAGCCGTGTAGGACGGGATGCTTCTCGGCCCGGTCTCGTCGTCACCCTCTACTCGCCCTCGAAACCCCGAGACCGCTCGCACTACGAGTCGTTCGTGCCATACCACTCCATGTTGTACAGGGCTGTCGAGCCCACCTCCGTGACTCCTTTCTCGGTCCCGGCCCGCGCCCGTGCGCTGCATGCCGACCTGGTTCTGCTAGTTCGCCACTGCCTCGGGCTGGCTGATGAGAAGGATGCTGCGCTCTTCGATCCCGAGGATTCCGCGCTCAGAACGGTCATGGAGGATTTTCTCGCACGGGTGGAGCGGGCGGATCCGGAGGAGTCCGACCGGGTACGGGACCACATTGGCCATCTCACCAGGGAGTGGTACGCCAAGGTTAGGCAAGCGGAGGCACACGGGGGCCTTCGGTACTCCGGGACTGGTAAAGGGCAGCCCAGGTTGCTCCGTCGCTTCACCGACAAGGGCGAGGGTTGGCAGACTCTCGACTCGATGCGCAGTGTCGATGTAGATGTCAAGGTGCGAGTCTCAGGAGTACGACGGTGACGGTCAGGAAGGTTCGACGCTCGCAGGTGGTTAGCCCCTTCGGGCCAGGGGCGATCATCGACCTTGTGGGCGAATCGTTCGTCGCCGAGGACATATCCCGGTGGCCGTATTCTCGCCAGAACATCGCGTTTCCGAGGCTCGCGGCCTACCTCGAGGTCCAGACACTGAGTACTCCTCCTCCCGACGGACATCTGCCCTACTACCGTTTTCCACAATGGTTGTTCTGTCCGAGCTGTCGACACATGATGCGCTGGAACACGACCAAGGAGAGTGAGGGACAGGCTCCGGTCTGCCTGTCATGTGTTGACACTCGACAACTTGTCCCCATGCGATTTGTTGCTGTCTGTGGGAACGGGCACCTGTCCGACTTGGACTGGAAACGCTGGTGTCACTCGGAGAGCAGCAACCGTGAGCAGTACCAGTGCCAGGCGACTACCCTCAGCTTTGTCAACCGCCCGGACGTCGGGGGAGGCCTGCGGTCCCTCGAGGTCCACTGCCGGACGTGTAGGGCGAAGCGCTCTCTCCACAACCTGACTGCCAAGATGTCCCTGAGGCAGGTCGGGTTGTCCTGCTCCGGCAGGCAGCCGTGGCAGAGTCAGTCGGACGCGCAGGACTGCAAGGAGTTTCCTGTCGCCATGCAGAGAGGCGCCTCCAGCGTCTACTTTCCAAAGGTTGTCAGCGCGATCGACATTCCGCCGGAATCGGCCTGGGTACATGTGAGCGCCCCCGCTACCAGGCTGATGCAAGTCGACGAGTTCCGGCTTCTGCTCAACGAGCAGGACCATCCCCTACGGGATGCCCTGCTCAGCCTGATCGCGGACAGAACAGAGATCCAGCGTTCCGAGGTGGAGCAGGTTCTTGCGAGCCAGTTGCGGGCGGAGGCCGAGATTTCACGACCGGGGTCGCCTAATGACATCTTTCCCGACGAGTGGGAGGCTCTGCGCGCTCCCCAAGAGTCCCACGACCCCAGGGACCACTTCATCACGAGGCGGGCTGAGCGGACGAACGCGGAAGTCGTGACTCCTGCTGTGCAGGCTGCCGTCGACTCCGTCCTGTCGGACGTGGTCCTAGTCGATCGTCTGAGGGAGGTTCGAGTGCTCACCGGCTTCGAACGGCACACCATGCAGGGCATGGTTCCATCGAACCTGAGCCCGAACCCCGACGATCTTCCCGCTGTCGAGGTCTTCGGGGAGGGTTTCTTCCTGAGTTTCGACGAGGATGCTGTCAGGGAGTGGGAGACTCGTCCTCAAGTCGAGGAGCGGTGCGCCCGGATCGTGAACAGGCAGCAGATGCATGCTACCTGGCTCGAAAAGCCCACACCCAGGTACCTCCTCTTCCACACTCTGGCACACCTTCTCCTTCGCAACACCGCGTTCGAGGCCGGGTACTCGACCTCGGCGCTGCGCGAGCGGCTCTACATGACGAGACCAGACGAGCCTCCGGCGATGGCCGGGATCCTTGTCTATACCGCGGCGGGGGACACCGAGGGAACTCTCGGCGGCCTGGTGCGCTTGGGAGAGCTACCCCGACTGGCTCGACTTCTGGCCGCTTCGGTCGCCGACGCCCAATGGTGTTCCTTCGATCCCGTCTGCAGTGAATCCACAGGTCAGGGGCCGGGTGGGCTCTCCCTGGCTGCGTGCCACGCCTGCTCCCTCGTTCCCGAGACCAGCTGCGTCGCCGGGAACCGGCTGCTCGACCGTCGGCTCGTCATTGATAGGGAGTTCGGGTTCCTACGCCGCCTGGTGCGGGAGGTCGGAGAGGCCCCGACCCAGGGCACATGGTGACTGGCAAGGATGGGGTGCAGCGCGGGGTGGTGGCCACACCACCAGGGTCCGAGCAGGTTCGCGCCGCCATCCAGCACTTGGGGGTCCTTCGCGACCAAGGGGTGAGAACCCGTGTCGTTGCCAGAGGTCGGGTCCTGCGCAGGTTTGTCGAATCACTCCTTTCCGGCAGTACCCGCAGGGAGGAAGTTCTTGCCTACCACCGGTTCGTCCGCGGCCTGTGGGGCTCGGTACTCGGAACTGCGCCGGTGGAGCTCGACCGGTACAGAGTCGATCTCACGGAGTTCCTGAATAGGGTGGTTCGTGTTCGAACCCTGCCTGACCTCGGGCACGAACATCTCGTTCTCCTCCAGGGACAGGAACTGCCTGAGGACTTCTACTCGCTCCTGCGTCTGCTCGGCGTTCCCTACACGGTGTTCGTCGACCCGACCCTCGTCGTGGGTGCGGAGGGGACCACACTCGACGAACTCTGTCGCCTTGCCGGGACCCGCAGTCCGGTCCTTCTGGACCGGCCGAACATTACCACGGCGGAGATTCACGAGTTCTCGACCTGGTTCCAAACCGGACCGAAGACCCACACCTGTCGACCGCCGACACGTCGAGGTCCTCGTCCGGTTCTCACCCACCATTCGAGTGTCGGGCACGAGGCCCACGAGGTGAGACGGATCACGGACAATGCGCCTGAAGCGCGCGTGGCCGTGATTCTGCCGACCAGCGAACTGGTCGCGGAGTTCCGGTGGACTCTCGCTCCCTATCTCCCCGGACGACTGCAGTGGTATATCTCCGGAGAGGACATCCGTTACGACGAGAGAGTGGACGGAATCCGCCCAGGCCTTCGCATACTCACCTGGTCGAGTGCTTTCGGCCTCGACTTCGACGTTGTCGTTCTCGCAGGCCTGCAGGAAGTCTTGGTCGAACCTGACTCGACAGTGTTTACCACCTCCCTCCGAGCACTGTCCGGTCTGGCACGCTCGGCTCTCTGGTTGTCCTTCTCAGGGGAGGGCGTGCCGGAGGTTGTCGAAGCACTCCCTCGCCACTTGCTCGACTCGGGGGAGACATTCGCAGCGCCGGCCGTCTCGCCTGCCGAGGAGGAACTGCATCCGGAACCTGACGAGGCCGGGGGAGAGACGCAGCCCAGAGGTGAAGGGAGGGCCACGAGCGCCCAGGTGGAGGCAGCCCGAGGTGTGATCAGCCGGGACAGCTCGTACGGGCGCCCTGACAAGTACGTCCTCACAGCGGACGAGGAGGTGGGGCTCTTCCAGCTGATCCGCGGCGAGGGACAGCCTCTCGAACAGGAACTCCCCCGTTACTTCCGTTCGCGGCTCGAGCCCGACGACGCTCGCGCGGTGGCGTTCGATGCCATGATCCTCCACAACCAAGGCCTGTTGCACTCCAACAGCTTGAGGTATCTCGGACAGGGTTTGGAGCAGGAGGATCTGGTCAACCACGGTGTCTCAGGTTTGGTACGGGCTGTGGAGAAGTTCGACGCCACCAAGGGGCACAAGTTCTCCACGTATGCCACGTGGTGGCTGAAGCAGGCCATGAGCCGGGCAGTCGCAGACGAGAGTCGTGTCATTCGGCTACCGGTTCATATGCACGAACAGGTCCGCAGGGTCCAGGCCGTACGTGCCTCGTTGGCGGAGGCGCAGAAGGATACTCGCCCCGAAGCAATCAGTCACGCCACGGACTTGACCGTGGAGGAGGTCGTCAAGTGCCTGCGCCTGGCCCGTGGGATCGTCAGTCTCGATCTGCCGCTGGGGGACGAGGAATTCACACTCGCTGACGTTATTCCTATCGACCCTGACAGTCCTGCCAATCCCGACACCGTGGTCGATACTCACGGAACGGCCGAGCTCGTGGCTCAGGCGCGGAAGAGCCTGACGGAAAGGGAGTCCCTGGTCCTGGGGCTCCGATTCGGTCTGGACGGCGACGAACCGATGACTCTTGAAGTGATAGGCGTGCGGTTGGGAGTCACGAGGGAACGAGTTCGCCAAATCGAACGTGTGGCAAAGGAGAGGCTTTCCGAGGTACTGACCCAAGTTGTGTCGGGTACCGGCGAGATCCTGGTCGAGTTGGCGGAGACAAACCCGTTCACGCGGGGCGACAGAGGGCAGCGGCCCCCTGCTCGTTCGACTGGACAGGTCAGGGCCCCCATTCGCTCCCGCGGCCGTAGGAAAGCAGTCACTACACTCGTCGATCTCGGTTCGGGAACCGACCTGCGCAACCTTCTGGGCGCCGGAGGTCAGACATCGGGGTCCGTCTTGCTGACCGGTGTCGTCGAACTCTGCGCCGCTTCGGGCACGACATCTCTCGGCATCGACGTCTCGCCCGCTGGAACACCGCTGCGATTGTCCATTACCCACGACGGGCCGCCTATGCTGTCGGCGGAGCTAGTGAGTTTGCCCGGGATGTCTCCCTTCCGGAACCCCAGTACCCCTGGCCACGCAGTTCTCGCCTCTGCCGTCGACCTGTTCGACGAGGTGGAGGTCTGGGATGAGCGCAAGGAAGCCCAGCCGTTTCGTCGCCTGCTTCTCAACAATGCACCGAGAACAGACAATTGGTGGCTGCGAGGAGACGACAGCCAACCTCCAGTGGCCCTGGCCGCTGATGGTGCCAGAGGATATCGCTCCCTGGTCGTGCTCAGGGGGGCACGGCCCGACACCGGAGGCGTGCCTCTCCGTGAGGCAATCGAAAACCTCGGGCCCACGCTCGGACTGGTTCTCGGAAACCTCATTCAATCCCGTGGCCTGAGTCTGTCCCTCAACGGGCAGGTCGTGCGCAGACGTGATCCGTTCGCCTGGCGCAACCCCTCGACCCAGGACCTGGGAACCGAGGTCCTGTACTCGGATCGGAACGCGGTCCGAGTGACACCGTTCGTTCTCCCCCATCCTGACCACGTTCGTCCCGAGGACGAGTACGGCACCGGTCCCCCTGAGAGCTGGGAGGCGTCCCAGGGCTTCTACGTTCTCTGCGAGGGTCGGTACCTCTCGTGCTCCGGCTGGTTGGATGACCCTGACTTGACATCGACTTCAGCCACTTCTCTGGCCCGGATTCTGGTCGAGATCCAGCCCGGGGACCGTGAGGCATGGGGTGCCAGCGGCGCGCAGGGACTTGTCTCCCCCCCTAGCCATCTTCGTTCGCGTTTGTCGGATCTGGCCGGACTCGCACGTGAGCGTTCCGCACTTGTGTTCGCCAATCAGCCGGAGGCCAGTCGTGAGTGACCAGCAAATTGTCGATTTCGTGGAGGAACTCCACAGAAGAGTCCAGGATATGGTGGTGAGTGAGCCGGGGCTGATGACCCGTGACGCGTTCGTCAGGCACGTCGGCGGTTACCTGGTCGACGACGGCACCTTGGACGACGTTGAACCCTGCTACATCCGTCGCCCCTGGCAGAACCGGCATGTGGAAGTCGCTGGTTACGATGTCACCGCTGACAACACCATCCTGCACCTGGTGACCAGCGAGTTCGGTGCCTTTGGTTCAACCGTGAAGCGGGACCGAGTTGACCAGTTGGTACGACGGGCGGTCGCGTTTGCAGAATTTTGCCGTGACGGGATGCACGGTCTGCTCGAGAGGACGAGTCCGGCTTACGACATGGCCGAGCACATCCACTCGACCTGGGGCCAGTTCCGCACGATTAGGATTTTCGTGCTCACCGATGGTTCGATCAACGTGAAGCGCTCCAGCGGCTTCACGGTCGCGGGACTGGCCGCTTCGGTCGACGTGTGGGACGCCACGCGACTGCACCGGCTGGTGAGTTCTGGAGCACGTCAGGAGGAGATCCGGATCGACCTGGAGGAACGCGGACACACGGTCCCCTGCCTCGAGTCTCCGCCACAGGCTGACGGCTACCGGTGTCTGCTTGCGGTGCTTCCAGGAACGCTTCTGGCTCAACTCTACGAAGAGCACCACAGCCGCCTGCTCCAGCGCAACGTGCGTGCCTTCCTCCAAGCGCGGGGCAAAGTGAACAAGGGGATCGCCGAAACCATACGTGACCAGCCTGGAAGGTTCCTCGCCTACAACAACGGCGTTTCTGCGGTTGCTCGGGCAGCACGTCTGGAACACGACGAATCAGGTGCACTCGTCCTCGCCGGGCTCACTGAACTCCAGATTGTCAACGGGGGGCAGACGACTGCTTCCCTGCATCACGCCTGGCGCCGGGACATAGATCTGACTGACGTGCACGTTCCGGCGAAAATCACCATTATCGCGAGTGACGAACTCGACCGGATGGTTCCGGACATCTCGCGCTTTGCCAATTCGCAGAACGCTGTGACGGCGGCCGACTTCGAAGGAAACAGCAGGTTTCACGTCCGTTTGGAGGAGCTGTCCCGTAGTGTCTGGGCTCCTGCAGCCCAGGGAGAGACGAGACAGACCCGGTGGTACTACGAGCGCGTTCGGGGTCAGTACGACGTCGACCGCGCCAAAGCGCTACCTGGTACGCGGCGTCGTCGGTTCGACGAGGACAACCCGCGTAACCAGAGAATCAACAAGACCGACGCGTCGAAGTACGAGCTCACTTACGCCCTCCGTCCCGACCTCGTCAGTCAGGGAGGGGAGAAGTGCTTCCGTAACTGGACCATCGAAGAGAAGCTCGGGGATAGGGAGGAACCCACGGAGGAGTTCTTCCGTCACCTAGTAGCCAAGGGAATTCTCTTCGCGCAGACACGGCAACTGATCCGCAAGGCGAACTACGGCGGGTACCTCGCCCAGACCACCACGTACACTCTTGCTCTGGTCAACCAGGTTCTTTGCGGGGTGGATCTGAACGTTCTCTGGCGATTGCAGAGGTTGCCCGACGCGTTCGTCGAAGCTCTCCCCGAGGTTGTCGACTCCGTCCGCTCGGTCCTTGTCGATCCGCCGGGATCCGCGAACGTGACCGAGTGGTGTAAGAAGGAAGCGTGTTGGGACGCTGTCCAGAACGTTACCTGGGTTCCGGGAGCCACCGTCCGCGCGTTCGGCGGTTTCCAGAACGGGTGATCCCTCACTTCCCCACGGCGGTACGCCGGCTCAGCGCGGGGCGAGGCCCTCGAAGAGGACCCGGACCACCTCGGCCAGGCTCTCCTCGACCTTCTCGGGCGGGGCCGCGGCCTTGAGCGTGGCGAAACCGTGCAGGGCGGCGGAGACGGTCATGGCGACGGGCCAGGGGTCGCCCCCGGCGATCTCGCCGTCGGACTGGCCGTCGGCGATGGGCCGAACCACCGTGTCGAGCAGCCGCTCCATGGCGGCGGACAGCTGCGCGGAGGACCGGGGGTCGTGCTTGCGCGCGTACATCAGGTCGAGCAGCGCCGCGTTGTCGATCGCGAACCCCACGTAGGTCCGGGCCAGGGCCAGCACGCGGGTCCGGGCGCTGTCCTCCCCGACGGCGGCCAGGGCGTCTTCGAGGCGTCCGGTGAGTCGGTCGAACCCGGTGAGCGCCAGCGCGTCGAGGAGGGCCTGCTTGTCCTTGAAGTGGCGGCCGGGCGCGGCGTGGCTCACCCCCGCCTCGCGGGCGAGTTCGCGCAGGGACAGCGCGGACGGACCGCGTTCGGCGAGAGCGCGCTCGGCGTTGGCGATCAGTGCGGCGCGCAGGTCTCCGTGGTGGTAGGGGCGGTCGGCCATGCCGCCCAGCATAAACGGAGGTGTCGGCGTCCCCCCATTGTTGTCATTGACAACTTGTCGGGGGCTCGCCTACCGTGGCGGGATGGACACCTCACAGGTCACCATCCCCGACCTCGGCGGCCGCACCGCGATCGTCACCGGAGCCAACAGCGGTCTGGGGGTCGAGACCACGCGCATGCTGGTCGCGGCGGGGGCCCGCGTCGTCATGGCGGTGCGGGACGAGGTCAAGGGCCGGGCGGCGGCGGACAGCGTCGGCGGCGACACCGAGGTGCGCCGGCTCGACCTCGCCGACCTGGCGTCCGTGCGGGAGTTCGCCGACCGCTGGGAGGGCGACCTCCACCTCCTGATCAACAACGCGGGCATCATGGCGGTCGCGCAGGGGACCACCAGGGACGGCTTCGAGCTCCAGTTCGGCACCAACCACCTCGGCCACTTCGCGCTCACGAACCTCCTCCTGGAGCACATCACCGGCCGGGTCGTCACCCTCTCCTCGGGGCTGCACCGCAGTGCGCCGGGCATCGACTTCGACGACGTCAACCTGGAGCGCGGCTACACCCCCTACCGGGCCTACAACCAGTCCAAGCTCGCGAACCTGCTGTTCACGCTGGAGCTCCAGCGCCGCCTGGAGGACGCCGGCTCCCCGGTGCTGTCCACGGCCGCCCACCCCGGCTACGCGGCGACCGGCCTCCAGAGCCACGGCGCCAACCCGGTCTCCCGCGCCCTCCTGCTCATGGGCAACCGGTTCCTCGCCCAGAGCCCCGCCCACGGCGCGCTGCCCACGATCTTCGCCGCCACCCAGGACGTGCCCGGCGCGGCCTTCGCCGGCCCCAAGGCCATGGGCGGGTTGCGCGGCGCCCCCGCGCTCTCCAGCCGGAGCGAGGCAGCCTGGGACGGGCGCGCCGCCAAGCGGCTCTGGGCGCTGTCGGAGGAGCTGACCGGGGTCGCGTTCCCGCTCCGGCCCAAGGACCGCGGCTGAGCGGGCCGCGCGAGGCGCGGGACCGGCCCCGGGCACGGAGGGTCCCGCCGAACCCGGCGGGACCCTCCGTCGTCCGCCGCCCCGCTACGGGGTGAGGACCAGCTCGTCGACGGCGGCCTCCCGCACCGCCTCCTCGCTGACGACGAACGGCAGGGTCCCGCCCTCGCTCCACGGCTCCAGCTGGTCGTCGTAGTGGGGGTGGAAGGCGTGGCCGGAGTTCCCGGTGAGGTGGATCCACGTGGACGCGTCCCGGTCGGACAGGTCCACCACCATCCGCATCGACGGCACCGCGGTGATCCCGTAGCCCTCGGCGTCGTTCCAGCCGGTGGCGTTCACGATGCCGGAGCCGCCGGAGCTCTCCACCGGGCCCCGGTTGAACAGCCACTCGACCGGTCCGATCCCGGACGTGCCGAACGACTCGTGGGTCGCGGTGAGGGTGTGCAGGTCGCCCCAGCGCCAGTCGGCGGGGTCGTCGCCCAGCAGTTCCGTCAGCTCCGCCGCGGCGGCGTCCATCGCGGCGGCCAGCACCTCGTCGCGCCCGCTCGCCTCCGCGCCCCGCCACCAGTCCGAGTCGGGGTCGTCGAGCAGACCGCCCACCACGTACATCCCGCGCGAGTTCCCGCTCATCGCGTAGGGCTCCAGCTCGTCGAACAGCAGGGGGAGCAGGTGCCGCCAGGTGGCCTGGTAGAACGCGGCCCCGGCCGAGTCCGTGTCGGTGAACAGGTCCCAGTCGCGCAGCTGCTCCTGGGCCCGGGCGGCGGCGCCGTCCACCTCCGCCTCCAGCAGGTGCGGGACGACGTCGACGGCTCCGCCGTGGAACGAGTCCATGTGGATGTCCGACATGTCCTGGCCGTCGACCGGTCCGTCCGCGAGGGCCTCGTCCAGCAGGTCGTTGATCCGCTGGGAGCGGTAGCCGTAGTCCCAGTCGTCGGTGAGCATGTGCTCGTAGTCGGCGTCCACACCCGACTGGTTCGCGGTGACGATGACGCCCGACGCGGGGTTGTACACGCTCGGCAGCTCGTCGAAGGGGATGCGGTCCCCCCAGTCGTAGTCCGAGTCCCACCCGGGGGCGGGGTAGCGGCCGTCGCCCCTGCCGCGGACCGGCACCGCGCCGGGCGCCTGGTAGCCGATGTTGCCCTCGTTGTCGGCGTAGACGAGGTTCTGCGCGGGGACGTCGAACTGGCTCGCGGCCTCACGGAAGCCGTCCCAGTCGCGGGCCCGGTTCAGGGTGAAGATCGCCTCCGCCGTGGTGCCAGGGCTCAGCGCGGTCCACTGGAGGGAGACCGCGTACTCGCCGCCGTCCGCGCCCTCCGGCCCGGCGTCCTCCGCGACGGCGGCCAGCCCCTCGCCCACGGCGGTGTCGGACATCAGCGGGCCGTGGTGGGTGGAGCGGACGACGATGTCGACGTCGTCGCCTCCGGCGACCCGGATGGTCTCCTCCCGGGTCTCCAGCGGCAGGGTCTCGCCGTCGACCACGTAGCCGTCGCCGTCGATCTCCTCGACGAACAGGTCCATGACGTCGGGGTTGAGGTTGGTGAACCCCCACGCGATCGACTCGTTCTGCCCGATCACCACGCCGGGCAGCCCGGAGAAGCTGAACCCGCTGACGTCGAACGGGCAGGCGTCGGTGATCTCGGTGCAGTGCAGCCCGATCTGGTACCAGGTGGACGGCATCGACGCGCCCAGGTGGGGGTCGTTGGCCAGGAGCGGGAGGCCGCTCTCGGTGTGCTCGCCGCCGACGACCCACGAGTTGGAGCCCAGGTCGGGGCTGGTGCTGGGGCCGAGCATGCGCGGCAGCGACGCGGCGGCGTCCGCCACCCCGGCCAGGGCCGGGACGACGCCCTCGGGGAGTTCGGGGGCGCGGCGCTCGTCGCCCTCCGGCGGACCGTCCCCGGACCCGCCCTCCTCGCCCGGGACGATGTGCTCGCCGGTGTCCGTGATGGGCTCGTGCTCCTCGAACGGGTAGGCCGGGTAGAGGTCCTCGACCTGCTCCTCGGTCAGCCCGGCGTCGAGGAGCTGGGCGCGCTCGGTCTCCTCCTGCATGTTGCCGCCCAGGTCCCAGGCCATGGCCTTGAGCCAGGCGAGGCTGTCGACGGGGCTCCACTCCTCGATGTCGTGCCCCCCGTTGAGCACGGCCAGGAGGCCGTACTCCAGGCTCGCCGCCGCGCCGTCGTGCCCGTCCAGCCACGCGTTGACGCCGTCCGCGTAGGAGTCGAGGTAGCCCCGCGTCTCGGGGGTCAGGAGCTCGTACTCCTGCTCGGCGACGTGCCGCCAGCCCATGGTGCGCAGGTAGACGTCGGTGTCCACCTGGTCGGGGCCGAACAGTTCGGCGGTGCGGCCCGCCGTGACGTGGCGGCGGAAGTCCATCTCCCAGAACCGGTCCTGGGCGTGGGTGAACCCCTGTGCCATGAAGAGGTCGCGGGTGTTGTCGGCGTAGACGTGCGCGACGCCGTTGCCGTCGCGCAGCACGGTGACCTGTGACTCCAGCCCCGGCAGGGCGAGTTCGCCCGAGGTCTCGGGGAAGGATCTCCGGACGGTCCAGACCCCGAGGAGCGCGGCGACGAGCACCAGGGCCGTCACGGTCGCCAGAAAGCCCAGAAGTACACGAACAAGCACACGCTTACGCATTACACCCATGGCGGAACCCTAGAGTGCCCGAGGTCACAGTCTCTAGTGGTCGGCGTGTGTGGGCCCAAGTCGTTACCAACTGGTACGCCCGGGTCGGCGGCCCCGCCGGCGCGGGCCGGGGCGGGTCGCGCCCCGGCCGCGGAGGGGTCAGGAGCCGAGCACCTCCGCCAGGCGCTCGGCGACCATCGGGACGCTGTAGTAGTCCATGCGGAAGGACGCGGCGCCGAGGGTGAACACCCGGTCCTCCTCCCAGGCGGGGATGTTCTCCAGGGTGGGGGAGACCTCCAGGTAGTCCTCGATCTCCTGGCCCTGGGTGTTGACGAACAGCAGTGTGGCGTCGCCGAAGTCCGAGGCGCGCTCGGCCGACAGCTCGACGATGTCGCCGCGCTCCCCGCCCTGGCCGCCCGGTGCGGCGACGTCGTCGGGCAGTGCGTGGACGGTGAGCCCGAGGTCGGTGGCCAGGCGTCCCTGCGCGGACTCCTCGGTGAACACGTTGAACCCGTTCGGGGTGCCGGTCAGGATGACCACGTCGTGCGCGGTGTCCAGGTCCGCGGAGACCTCCTCGACCAGTGCCTCGTACTCGGCGGTGATCTCCTCGGCCCGGTCCTGGCGCGCGAAGGTCTCGGCGTACTGGTCGGTGGTGTCCAGCCAGGCCGTGTCGGACTCGCCGTGCACGACGGTGGGGGCGATTCCGGAGAGCTGTTCGTACAGCTCCTCGGGGACGGTGTCCGCGCCGAACCCGTTGCCGACGATGAGGTCGGGCTCCGCGGCGGCGACCGCCTCCAGGCCGACCTCCGGGCCGGGCAGGGGCTCGACGCCCCGCTCGTCGGCGGTCTGCGCCCACTGGGCGAAGAAGCCCTTGTCGTCGGTGAGGGCGGAGGTGCCCGCGACGCCCGACGCGACCACGGGGACGTCCAGGCTCAGGAGGAGGGGCGTGCTGGTGACGCTGACCGAGACGACCCTCTCGGGTTCCGCGGGGATCTCGGTGTCTCCGTAGAGGTGGGTGACGGTGCGGGTCTCCCCCTCGCCGGCGGGGGACGCTGCGGTGTCCCCGGCGCCGCAGCCCGCGAGGAGGAGGACGAGGGTCGCGGCGGCCGCGCCGGTGGTTAGGGTGGCGGAGACAGGTGCTTGCTTCATGACAAGAATAGTTAGGTATGGCTATCCTAAATGTCAATCCGGTAGAGTGCGAGGAACGATGACCACGTCACGGCCGTCCCCCCGAAGCACCCCTCCGGCCCGCAAGGACACCGGGGTGCCGTCCGCCCGCGCGGCGGGCGAGGCCCTGTTCCGCGTGGCCCAGCGCCTGGAGCGGCTGCTCGGCGGTCTCGCGGCGGAGCACGGCCTCACCGTGTTCCAGGCGCGTGCCCTCCGGGCCCTGCACGACACCGCGTCGCAGAGCGCGCTGGCCCGGCAGCTGGGCTGCACGGCCTCGCGCGTGTCGATCGTCACGGGCGAGCTGGAGGCGCGCGGGCTCGTGCGCAGGGTCGCCGCGGTCAGCGACCGGCGCATGCGCGTGGCCCGCCCCACGGAGGAGGGCAGCCGCGTGGTCGACGCGATCGGAGCGGGGCTGAACGCCCGGTCGCCGCTCTCGACGGCCCTCTCCGAGGACGAGGTGGTCGCCCTGTACGGGCTCCTCGCCGAGGTCGAGGCCGCCCCCGAGGACTGACGCCGGCCGCCGTCCGGTCCGCAGCCGGCCCGTTCCCGGTCCTGCCTGCCCCGGGAACGGGCCCGGTCCGCTCCGTCGCCCGGATCCCGCACGCCTCCGTCCGTCCCGTCCGCCCCGCCCGCACCGGTCAGCCCCGCCCACGACACGAGAAGCCGGAGAGGCCGAACCGCCCATGCCGCAGCCCGCCACCTACACGATCCCCCCGCGCCTCAAGCGCACCGTCCGCCCCGAACGGGTCGCCACACCCGGCGTGGACGTGGCCGCCCGCGACCCCGAGGCGTTCTGGCGCGGTGTGGAGGCGGGGGGCACCCCCGTGGTGGGCGGGGACGACGGCACGGGCCACCGGACGGTGACCTTCCTGTGGCGGGGCGGGGACGAACTCGCCGACGTCGTCCTCGTCGCGAACAAGATCGCCGACGCCGACTCCTACGAGCACAACCGCATGGAGCGGGTCCCCGGCACCGACGTGTGGCACCTGACCTACCGGATGCGCGACGACTGGCGGGCCTCCTACACGGTCGCCCCCGTGCCCGCCGACGGCGCGCCCGCACCCGAGGGGGCCCTGTCCGCGACGACCCGGCTGCGGCGCGAGCGCGCCCTCGCCGTCGCCGACCCGGAGGACCGCCCCGCCGTCGCCCGCTGGTTCGACGCCCTGGCCCACGCCGTCCCCGACCCCCTCGCCCGGGAGCGGCTGGACGCCACCGCGTCGGTGGTCTCCCTGCCCGGCGCCCCGCCCGAGCTGTGGCGTCCGTCCGGCGGACGGGTCTGCGCGGCCCGCACCGGGGAGGAGGCCCCGGCGGGGGCCGGCACGGTGACCGCGGCGCGACTCACCGGCGCCGCGTTGGGCAACACCCGTACCGTGTGGGTCCACCGGCCCGCCCAGGCCCCGCCGGACGGGACCCCCTGGCCGGTCGTCGTCCTCCTGGACGGCCAGGACTGGCACACGCTGCCCCTGGCCCCGCTCCTCGACGGGCTGATCGCCGACGGAACCCTGCCCCCGGCCCTGACCGTGATGGTCGACTCCCTGGACCCCGCCACCCGGACACGTGAGCTGGCCTGCGACGACGCCTTCGTGGACTTCCTCGGGCACGAGCTCCTCCCGTGGCTCGGCGACCGCCACGACGTCACCTCCGACCCCGGGCGCACCCTCGTCGCCGGGCAGAGCCTGGGCGGACTCACCGCCCTCTACGCGGCCCACCGCGCACCGCACCGGTTCGGCCGGGTCCTGTCCCAGTCGGGCTCGTTCTGGTGGCCGAACGTCGCCGTGGCCGGCGGGGAGAGCGAGCGCATGGCGCGCCTGGTCGCCGGGGCGGACACCGTCCCCGGCCGGGTCCACCTCAGCGCGGGCCTCAACGAGTGGGCCCTGCTCGACGCCAACAGGCGCCTGCGCGACGCCCTGGCGGCGCGCGGGGCCGAACTGGGCCGGGAGCCCGGATCGGTGGTGCTCACCGAGTACAACGGCGGCCACGACCGCGCCTGCTGGCGGGCCGGGCTGCCGGACGGGCTGGTCTTCCTCACCTCCGACTGGGAGCGCCGAGGACGGTGACCGGGGACGGCCGCGCGGAGAGCCCGTCCCGCGCCCCGCGTGCCGGGCCCGGACGGCGCGGGACGGCCGCCCGCTCCGTGTCCGCCCCTCCGGCGCCCCGCGGAGCCGCGTCAGATCCGGACGCCCGCCCCGGCGGCCTCGCGGCGCAGCCGCGCCACGACCTCGCCCGCCGGGTCCTCCGAGGCCAGCCGGAACCCCTGGCCCGCCCAGAGGGCCATCCCCCCGGTGTCCCCGGCCCTCGCCGCGGCGGCGCGCAGCGGCTTGGTCATGTGGTGCACGTCCGGGTAGGCGTAGGGCCTCTCCGGGTGCTCGGTGATGAACCGGTTGACCAGCCCCCGCGCCGGGCGCCCCGTGAACGCCCAGGTCACCGCGGTCCGGTCGAAGGCGGGGTCGGCGAGAGCCGCCTTGTGCGCGGGGTTGGCGCCGCTCTCCGGGCAGCGCAGGAACGCGGTCCCCAGCTGTGCCGCCGCCGCGCCCGCGCCGAGGACGCGGGCGATCCCCTCCCCGGTCATGAGGCCGCCGGCGGCGATCACCGGCACGTCCACCGCCGCGACCACGTCGGCCACGAGGTCGAGCAGCGGCCGGTCCCCGCCGCGGACCGGGTCGAACGACGCCCGGTGCCCGCCCGCCTCCAGGCCCTGCGCGCACACCCCGTCGGCGCCGCGCTCCACGGCGGTCCGCGCCTCCTCGGCCGTGGTCACCGTGACCACGGTGGAGGTCCCCACGGCGCGCAGCCGGGCGAGGACGGCGGCGTCGGGGCAGCCGAACGTGAACCCGGCCACCGGGACCGCGGCCTCGACCAGCAGGTCGATCTTGGCCTCCCACGCGTCGTCGTCGTGCACCGGCTCGCCGACGGCCGCCCCCTGGCGCCCGGACTCGGACTCCAGCCGCAGCCGGTGGGCCCGGACCGTCGCCGGGTCGGAGGAAGGGCCGGGCACGAACACGTTCACCCCGAAGGCCTCGGCGCCGGCCTCGCGCACCCGCCGGATCTGGTCGCGGACCGCGTCGGGCGACAGGTACCCGGCGGCGAGGTGTCCGATCCCGCCCGCGCGGTCCACGGCCGCCGCCAGGGCGGGCGTGGAGCTGCCGCCCGCCATGGGCGCCTGGACGACCGGGCGCTCCCGCAGTAGTTCCGCCAGACTCATGTGTCCCTCACTTCTCCCGGTTCTCGGATCTCCCGGATGCCGGAGAAATGCTACCGACCGGTGTTTTTAGGGAACGCGCGGACGCCCGGTGTTCGGAGCGGCGCATTTCCGAGAAAGGTGTCCCGGGTCACAACAATGGTTTTCGCGGGGATTCCCGCGCTGCTGTCGGGGCCGGGGAGCGGTGGCGGGGCGCCCTTTCGGGGCTGCCCGCGGCGCGCTTGCCCGCGCGGCCGGGACGCCGCCGGGATCACCCGCGCGGACCGTCCGCCTCCGGCGCGGGCTCCGACCCCTCCGCGGGCCGCGCCCCCTCGGCGTGCCGCGCCGGGTCCGGAACGATCCGCGCGAGCACCGCCGACGCCACCGCCAGGAGCACGCCGACCGAGGCCAGAGCCGTCGTCGCCCGGGGCAGGCCGAACAGCTCCCACAGCCACCCGAACGACAGCGTGGTCGCCATGACGAGAGCCCCGGCGACCATCGCCAGCATCGAGAACATGGTGTTGCGGTTGGCGTCGGTGAACATCGTCTGCTGCCACACGCCCGTCAGCACGCCCGCCAGCCCGATCAGGAACTCGCCCGCGACGAGGCCGGCCCACAGGGGCACGGACCCGTGCGCGGCCAGGGCCACGGGCGCGCCCACCAGGGTCGCGCACGCCGGACCCCACAGCCGGGGGTCCCGCAGGTCCAGGAACTTCGCGCACAGGGCCCCCACCGTCAGGGCCGCCGTCATCACCAGCAGCATCAGCCCGTTGAGCCGCACGTCGTCGCCGTGCGCGGCCACCAGCATCGGCTGCCAGGACACCACCAGGAGGGCGGTGCCCACGGCCATCGACGCCGTCAGCGCCACCAGGGGAAGGAACCGGACGCCCGCCACCAGCGAGGCCGACTCGGCGACGATGGCGAGGACCCGGCGCCCCGGCTGGCCCGGCGACGGGGGGAAGCACACCGGGCCGAGCGCGGCCAGCAGCAGGAGGAGGCCGCCGCCCGCGGCGACCAGCAGGTCGGCGGGCAGCCAGGCGCCCGCCACCATGACCGAGGCCGCCCCCAGGACCGCGCCGCTCCTCCCCGCCACCTGTCCGTACCGGACCGTCCGCGCGATCCGGGCCGC
This sequence comes from Nocardiopsis sp. NPDC006198, assembly GCF_040613895.1. Taxonomy (NCBI): domain Bacteria; kingdom Bacillati; phylum Actinomycetota; class Actinomycetes; order Streptosporangiales; family Nocardiopsidaceae; genus Nocardiopsis; species Nocardiopsis sp. NPDC006198. The sequence goes on from NZ_JBEXSY010000005.1 coordinate 69,367, forward strand.
CCGGTCCCGGCTGCCGATCCGGTTGACCACGAGCGCGGTGGGCGTCCCCGAGTACAGGTGGTAGCCGAACGCCCACAGGACCAGGGCCGGCGCCGTCGTGGCGAGCGCGTCGGCGAGTCCGAAAGCCGCGAACCCCGCTCCCCACAGGGCCAGTCCCACCACCATGAGCCGGCGGTGCCCGTAGCGGTCGCCGAGCGCTCCGCTCGGCGCCTCGACGACCAGGCCGACCAGGTGCGCCGCGGCGAGCACCGAGCCCAGGAGCCACGGGTCCACCCCGCGCTCCAGGAGGACCGTGACGAAGACCGCGCCGAAAAGGAAATCGGCCACGGCCGCGGCCAGGACGAAAACGGAGAAACGGCGGAGGAGGGAGATCTCCCGTAACGGCGCGACGGTCATGGCAGGGGCTTTCCTGTCAGGGGGTGTCGTTCCCGTGCGTGAATTCCGGCCAAACTAACACGCGTTCACCCTGTCAGCCGACTGATTTATCCACAGCCGTTTCCTGTGAGAAACCGGTCAGGGTGTCCGCGAGGGCCCCCGCCAGGACCGGGACCCCCGGGTGCGTGCTCCCGCGCGGCCACACCAGCCCCAACGACGACTCGGGGAGTCCGCTGACCGGCACGAACACGATGTCCTCCCGGCCCTGGTACCGCGCGGTGGACCCGCACAGCAGCATCGCGCCCCGGCCCGCGGCGACCAGCGACAACCCCTCCTGGAGCGTGTCCACCCCGGACTCGTGCCGGATCGTCCGGCCGAGCGGGGTGGCGGTCGGGGAGTGCACGCGCAGCCAGTAGTCGGGCGCGTTCCGGACCGGGACGAGCGGAACCCGCGCCATGTCCTCCACACCGACCCGGGACCGCGAGGCCAGCGGGTGGTCCGCGGAGAGCACGAGCCGCTGCGGCTGCCGGGAGAACTCCGGCCCCACCACCAGGTCCCGCTCGCGCACGGGGAGCAGCACGACGGCGGCGTCGACCTCGCCCTCGCGCAGCGGCCCGAACGGGTCCGAGAGCGTGATCTCCACGATGTCCACCCGGGAGTCGGGGGCCCGCTCCTCGAACACCCGGACGGCCGTGGCCACGGGGCCGTTCACCCAACACTGGAAGCCGAGGCGCAACCGGCGCCGCCCGTCCCGGGCGCGCTCGCGGGCCCCGTCCACCACCGCCGCGAGGGTGCGGTAGGCGGGCCCCAGCGCGGCGAGGAACTCCTCGCCGAAAGGCGTGAGCGACACGCGGCGGCTCGTCCGGTCCACGAGGGGCGCGCCGACCCGGTTCTCCAGCGAGCGCAGCAGCTGGCTGACCCTGCTCTGCGACACGAACAGCCGCTCGCCCGCGTGGCCGAAGTGCAGCTCCTCCGCCAGGACCAGGAAGCACTCCAGCTCCCGGATCTCGATGCCCTTCACCCGGCCCCGCCCCCGCTCGTGTGCGCGCCGTCGTGGCGCCGGTCACGTCCCGGGGCCGCGCACCGGGATCGATGAACCTCCCTCATGGAAGCATGAGCGGTTCGCCGTTGTTCCGGCCGCCTCCCGGGTCTTGGCTGGTGCCCATGACCACCGCGCGTACGGGGGAGAACCCCGAGGGGCAGCGTCACGAGCCCCGACCACCTGTTCCGTCCGACCGGGGCCGCCCGGCGGCCCCGCCTCCGTCTTCCCCGGCCCGGGGGTGGGCGGCCGTCGCCGCCGTGGCCGCCGCGACCTTCACCGCGGTCACCTCCGAGATGCTGCCGGTGGGACTGCTGACGCCGATGGGGGACTCCCTGGGCGTCACCGGCGGCACCGCGGGGCTCACCCTGACGATCACCGGCCTGGTGGCGGCGGCCTCCGCCCCCTTCGTCCCGGCGGCGGTCGTCCGCGCGGACCGCCGCACGGCCCTCGTGGGGTTCCTGCTGCTGCTCTGCGCCGCGAACCTGGTGTCCGCGCTCGCGCCGGACTTCGCGGTGATGGTCGCCGCCAGGGTCCTGATGGGCGTCGGCATGGGCGGGGTCTGGGCGCTGGCCGCGCCGCTCGCCCCGCGCCTGGTGCCGGGCGGGTCGGTCGGCGCGGCCACGACCGTGATCTTCGCCGGTATCGCGGTCGCGTCCGTCCTGGGGGTGCCCGTCGGCGCGTTCGTCGGCGCCCTGGCCGGGTGGCGGGCGGCCTTCGCGGCGTTCGCGGGGCTGGCCCTGCTGGTGGCGGTCGCCCTGGCGCTCCTCCTCCCCGCGCTCCCCCCGGAGGGGGCGGCGCGGCCCGGAGGTGCGGCGGGCCTGTTCCGCGACCCCCGTGTGGTCACCGCCTTCCTGGTCACCGGGTTGCTGGTGACCGGCCACTTCGCCGCCTACACCTACGTCCGGCCGGTCCTGGCCGACGCGGCGGGCCTCGGGGCCGGGCTCATCGGCACGATGCTGCTGGTCTACGGCGTCGCCGGCGTGCTCGGCAACTTCGCGGCGGGTCCCCGGGCCGCACGGGCGCCGCGCGCCACCGTCGCGGTGATCGCGGCCCTGCTGGCCGGATCGGTGCTGCTCGTGCCGCTCCTCGGCGGGGGCGCCATGGCGGCCGGGGCGCTGGTGGCCGTGTGGGGGCTGGCCTACGGGGGAGTGTCGGTGAGCGTCCAGTCCTGGCTGATGGCCTCGGCGCAGGGGGAGCGCGAGACCGCCTCCGGGGTCTTCGTCGGGGTCTTCAACGCCAGCATCGCGCTGGGCGCGTTCGCGGGCGGGCGCGTCCTCGACGCGGCCGGGACCGCACCGGTGACCTGGCTGGCCGGGGCCCTGGTCCTGGGAGCCCTGGTGGTCGCCCTGGCGGGCCGGGCCCCGTCGAACCCCCGCTGAGGGGCGGGGTTCCGGACCCGCCGAGGGCCGCCCGGGGCCGCGGGCGGCCCTCGGCGGCGGGGCCTCGGCCCGGCGGGTCCGACCTGCCGGGATCGACCCGGGAGGCCACCGGATACGCTCGGCGCGACAAGCAGTTTCGCGGGGAGGGAACCACCATGACAGCGACCGCGGTCGTCACCGGAGCCAGCAGCGGGATCGGGGCCGCCACCGCGCGCGGACTGGCGGCGGAGGGCTACGAGGTGGTCCTCGTGGCCCGCCGCGCGGACCGCATCGAGGCGCTGGCCGACGAACTGGTCAAGGAGGGCCACAGCGCCCGCGCCCACGTCCTCGACGTCACCGACCGCCCGGCGGTGGACGCCTTCGCGGAGTCCCTGGACGCCTGCGACGTGCTGGTGAACAACGCGGGCGGCGCCATCGGCACCGAGACCGTCGCGACCGCCGATCCCGCCGACTGGCGGACCATGTACGAGGTCAACGTCATCGGCGTCCTCAACATGACGCAGGCGCTGCTGCCCAAGCTCATCGCCGGTGGTGACGGGACCGTCCTGGTGGTGTCCTCGGTGGCCGGGCACGTGGCCTACGAGGGCGGCGGCGGGTACGTGGCGGCCAAGCACGGCGCCCACTCCGTCGCCGCCACGCTGCGGCTGGAGCTGTGCGGGGAGCCGGTCCGGGTGCTGGAGGTCGCCCCCGGGATGGTCATGACCGAGGAGTTCTCCCTCAACCGGCTGCGGGGGGACGCGGACAGGGCCGCGGCGGTCTACGAGGGCGTGCCCGACCCGCTCAGCGCGGAGGACGTCGCGGACACCATCGTGTGGGCGATCACCCGGCCCCCGCACGTGAACATCGACCTCATGGTGGTGCGCCCGCGCGCCCAGGCCGCCCAGCACAAGGTCCACCGCGTGAAGGGCTGACCCGGCGACCGCTGCGGCCCGGCCCCAGACCGGGGTCGGGCCGTAGCGGCGCCGGACCGGGGCCTTGATGTCAACTAATGTTGAGGTTCTACGGTGGGGGTCTCGACCGATCCTCCGTGGAAGGCCCTCGCCATGACGACGCAGAACCCCTCCGACGCCGCACTCGCCGCCCAGCCGGCCGCGTACTGGACCGGGGTCGCCTATGAATCCCTCATCGCGTTCACCCGCGCGCGCCAGGCCGAACTCGGCTACACCCAGCCCCAGTTCTGGCTGCTGCGCAACCTGTCGGAGAACGACCTCTCGCCCGACGGGAAGGGGAGGACCGTTCCCGAGCTGCGCGAGGCCATGGCCTCCTACCTCAGGCCCGAGGACGATCTCGCGGCAGAGGCTGAGCCGCTGCTCGGGCGCGGCTGGCTGACCCGCGACGGCGAGGGGCGGCTGTGGCTCACCGAGGCGGGGGAGGAGGCCCGCGTCGGCCTCAAGCGGAACGCCCCGGCGATCCGCGACGCGATCCACGAGGGCATCGACGACGCCGACTACGTCACCGCGCTCAAGGTGCTCCGGCGGATGATCGGCAACACCGGGGGCGCGGTCTGACCCTCGGGGCTCGCCGGGTCTTCCCGGGTGCGCCCGGCGCGGAGGTGCGGGATGATCGGTTTCTGTGAGTCGGTCGGGCCTGAGGCTTCCGCCGAAACCACGCTGTTCTTTATCGTTCGAGGCCTTTCCGTGCTGGTGTCCGACTCTCGACAAGTGGGGAAAATGGCCGCTTGCCGTTGGTAGGGCACCAGGTCATCGACTGTGCTCCCCGCGCACGCGGGGATGGACCCGTGTTGCCGTTCTTGAACGCCTGCATGGCCTGGTGCTCCCCGCGCACGCGGGGATGGACCCAGGACGCCGAGGGGGAGTGCGACCTGGAGCGGGTGCTCCCCGCGCACGCGGGGATGGACCCCGTCCGCGGTGACGCCCAGCGCCTTCTGGAGGGGTGCTCCCCGCGCACGCGGGGATGGACCCAGATTCGGGGCGTCCGGGTCGAGCAGAGCACTGTGCTCCCCGCGCACGCGGGGATGGACCCTCCTGCTGCGTCCCCTACGCACCACCTGACCTGTGCTCCCCGCGCACGCGGGGATGGACCCCGTGAGTTCCCGGTCTTCCCTGGTCGCAATGTGTGTTCCCCGCGCACGCGGGGATGGACCTCCTCCGTGCTCTGCCAGCTCGGTGACGCTCCAGTGTTCCCCGCGCACGCGGGGATGGACCCGCCACGCGACCTTCGTCAGCAGGATCTACCGGGTGCTCCCCGCGCACGCGGGGGCGGGCTCGTTCGTGCTCTGCCGTGGTCGAGGCGACAGAGGGGGTTAACTGTGGTTCCCGTTGGCGAGAGCCTCGGGGGCGGCCGTGGTCGAGAACCCGGCCGACCACGGGTGAGCCGGACTTCCGCTCACGGGCACGTCGACGCCTTCACCGCCCGCTTGGCAACCGCCTTCGCCTCGATCGACCAGGAGACACCGTGTTCACAGGACTGAGCGCCTTCCCCCTGACCCCGCTGGACGACGACCGCTTCGACGAGCGCGCCTACGCCGGGCTCATCGCCCGCCTGGTTCAGGCGGGCGTCGATTCGATCGGCGCGCTGGGTTCGACCGGTTCCTATGCCTACCTCGACCGTGAGGAGCGCCGCCGGGTGGCCCGCACCGCCGTGCGCTCGGCGGGCGACACCCCGGTGATCGTCGGCATCGGAGCGCTGCGCACCTCTCATGTGCGGGCGCTGGCCCGGGACGCCCAGGAAGTCGGTGCGGCCGGTGTGCTGCTGGCCCCGATGAGCTACCAGGCGCTCACCGACGACGACGTGTTCGGGCTCTACGAGGAGGTCACCGCGGAGCTGTCGGTGCCGCTGGTGGTCTACGACAACCCGGGCACGACGCACTTCACCTTCTCGAACGAGCTGTACGCGCGCATCGCCGCGCTGCCGAAGGTGGCCGCGATCAAGATCCCCCCGGTGCCGCTGGATCCGACCGCCGCCCGCGAGCACGTCGCCGCGGTCCGAGAGGCTGTTCCCGACCACGTGAGCATCGGCGTCTCCGGTGACGGCGCGGCCGCCACCGGTCTGAACGCCGGCTGCCGGACCTGGTTCTCCGTGCTGGGCGGCACTGTGCCCAACACGGTGTTGCCCCTGGTGAAAGCCGCTCTCAACGGTGACTCCGAGGCCGCCGTCGCCGAGTCCGATCGCCTGCGGCCGTTGTGGGAGATGTTCGCCGCCCACGGCAGCCTGCGCGTGACGGCCGCGATCGCCGAACACCTGGAGCTGGTCCCCCCGCACTGCCTGCCGCGTCCGCTCCTGGGCCTCGCCGCCGCCCAGCGGGAGCAGGTGGCCCGCCTGGTCGAGGAACTGCGCCTGGCCTGAGCCACACGGGCACGTCCACCGGGTGGGTACCGGCCCGCTGCCTCCAGAAGATGAGGGCCGTGCTCCTCGCACACGCGGGGCTGAGAGCGGGAGCGGGCGGGGACCCGGTCAGAAGACGGGGCCGGCGGTGCCGTCCGGGTCGGCGGCCTGGCACTCGGCGCAGTCGCAGTAGTTCGTCATCGACATGGAACGGCACCGGGTGCAGATCTTCCGCTTCGCCCCGGGGGCGTCGTGCTTCCAGTCGTGGTGCCCCCGCCGACAGATCCCGGAGGGTCGGAGGGCGGTGTCGTCACGCGAGGAGTCCATGGCGCAACCGTAGCCCCGGCGGGCGGGCGGGGCCAGGGCGAACCGGCCCTCCCCGGCGCGGCGCCGCCGGACACCCGGGGCATCCCGGGCATCCCCGACACCCCGGACAGGCCGGAGCCCGGTACCGCCGCGCGACGGTACCGGGCTCCGGGGTCCCGACCCGGGTCAGGCGTCCAGGTCGGTGGCCAGCATCTCCACCAGTTCGTCCAGGACCTTGTCGGAGGTCTCGGACTCCTCGGCGGCGAGGGTCACGGTCTCGCCGTGCTTCGCGCCCATCGCCATCACCGCGAGCACGCTGCGCGCGTCCACCGGGTCGCCGCCCTCGCGGGCGACGGTGACGGGCAGGCCGGACGCGTTGACGGCCTGGACGAACAGGGAGGCCGGGCGTGCGTGCAGGCCTTGGGGCGAGCCGATGGCCACGGTGCGCTGGGGCATGTCAGTCCTCGGGGAGTAGTCGTCGGCCGGGGGGAGGTCCCGGCCTGTTCACGGTTTCGGAACGTCAGAGCTGGTCGACCGGCGACAGGGGGTCGGGGTCGGCCACCACGGTGATCGAGTCGGAGGCCACGTCCCCGGGGGAGGGGACGGTCGTTCCCGGCAGGGACACCGCGGCGGTGCCCCAGGCCACGGCGTGCCGCAGCCGTTCGACGGGGGAGTCGCCCGCGCCCAGGAACCCGGCGAGGGAGCAGTCGCCCGCGCCGACCGTGCTGCGCGTGCGGACCTCGGGTCCGCGTGCCCACCAGGTGTTCTCGGGGTCCACGAGTATCGCACCGTGGCCCCCCAGGGTCACCAGGGCGGAGCTGTTGCCCCACCCCAGGACCTCGCGTGCGGCGCCGACGACGTCGCCGACCGTCGGCAGCTCCCGGCCGATGAGCCCGGCCAGCTCCTCGTGGTTGGGCTTGAGCAGCGACACCGACCCGGCGCGGGCCGCCGCCTCCAGGGGCTTGCCCGAGGTGTCCAGGGCCAGCGCCACCCCGTAGGAGGCGGCGAGTTCGGCCACGCGCACGTACAGGTCGTCGGGCGCGCCGGCCGGGAGGCTGCCGCTCGCCACCACCCACTCCGGACCCGCGGACAGCTCGTCCTCCAGGGCGGCCAGGAGCGCGTCGGTCTCCCCGGGGGTCAGGGTGGGGCCGGGGGCGTTGAGCTTGGTGGTGGTGCCGTCGGTCTCGGTCACGGCGACGTTGGCCCGGGTCTCCCCGGCGATGGGGACGGTGACGCAGGGAAGGTCGCCGAGCAGGGTGACGAGTTCGGCGCCGCCGCCTCCGCCCACGGGGAGGACGGCCCTCGTGGGGACGCCCGCCACGCGCAGGGCCCTTGCGACGTTGACGCCCTTGCCGCCCGCCTGCGCACGGGTGGCCGACACCCGCAGGACTTCGCCCCGTATGAGGCGCTCGACCTCCAGGGTGTGGTCCACGCTCGGATTGGGGGTGAGGGTCAGGATCATCGGTTCTCTCTTCGAGGTGTCCGCGCCCAGCCCGGCCCGGATGTGGGACTGCCTTTGATTATGTGTGTTTGTCTGTGTATGTCAACACTATTGTGTCCGGGTTTCCGGTTCGGAGGCGGGGCGTGGGGTGCGATGTGTGGTTCGCGGCCCGGACGCCTCCAGGGGTGCTCAGATGTTCACGCTCCGCTCTCCCTGGTCAGACTGCCCGATCGGCGCGCTCCGGGCGTGGGGCTTCGGCGAGATTGCTGCGATATTGGGTAGGGGTACCCCTTGTGTGTCCCAGGCAACACGATTAAACTCACCGAAAACCACACCGAAACACAGGTGATCCAACATGTACGCGGAAGAGCGCCAGAAGGTGATCCTCGAGCGCGCCCGCCGTGACGGCCGGGTCGACGTGACGGGGCTCGCCGCGGAGTTCGACGTGACCTACGAGACCATCCGTCGCGACCTCACGGCGCTGGAGCGCCACGGTGTGCTGCGCAGGGTCCACGGTGGCGCGATCCCCGTCGAGCGGCTGGGCTTCGAGCCCACGCTCAATGTGCGCGACTCCGTGATGACAGAGGAGAAGGAGCGCATCGCCAAGGCCGCCCTGGCCGAACTCCCCGACGAGGGCGCGATCCTGCTCGACGCCGGCTCCACCACGGGACGCCTCGCCGAACAGCTTCCCGCCGACCGGGAGCTCACCGTCGTCACCAACTCCCTGTCCATAGCGCTGACGCTCACTCCGCGCACCAACATCAACCTCATGCTTCTCGGCGGCCGACTGCGCACACGCACGCAGGCGACCGTCGACGCCTGGGCACTGAGGTCCCTCGCCGAGTCCTACGTGGACGTGGCCTTCATCGCCAGCAACGGCGTCTCCGTCGAACGCGGGCTCACCACTCCCGACCCCGCCGAGGCCGAGGTCAAGCGCGCCATGATCAAGTCCGCGCGGCGCTCGGTGCTCCTCGCCGACCACACCAAGGTCGGCAACGACCACTTCGCCCGCTTCGCCGCGGTCGAGGACCTCGACCTGGTCATCACCGACACCGGGCTCGCCACAGGGCTCGCCGAAGAACTGGAGGCCTCCGGACCCCGCGTCCAGGTGGTCTGACCAGACCGGGCGCCCGGCACGGCGCCGGGGACGACGGTTCACCGTCCTGAACCGGCCGCCCCGTCCCTCCCGGGCGCCCCACCCCGTCACCTTCTCCCCACACCGGCGCGGCAGACCGCCCGTCGAACCTCCCAGGAGGTCCCCCATGTCCACACAGCAGAGCAGCGGCAGACTCACCGCGGTGCGCTCCGGCGTCCAGCGCTTCGGCGGGTTCCTTGCCAGCATGGTGATGCCCAACATCGGCGCGTTCATCGCCTGGGGCATCATCACCGCCCTGTTCATCCCCGACGGCTGGCTCCCCAACGAGTACCTGGGCCAGCTCGTCGACCCGATGATCAAGTTCCTGCTCCCGCTGCTGATCGCCTACACCGGTGGAACCCTGGTGTACGCGCAGCGGGGCGGCGTCGTCGGCGCGGCCGCCACCATGGGCGTCATCGTCTCCGCCGACATCCCCATGTTCCTGGGCGCGATGGCCATGGGCCCGCTCGCCGCCTACCTCATGAAGCAGTTCGACCGGCTCGTCCAGCCGCGCATCAAGGCCGGCTTCGAGATGCTGGTCAACAACTTCAGCGCGGGCATCCTCGCCGCGCTCCTGGCGATCCTCGGCGCCTACGTCATCGGCCCGGTCGTCCGGACCATCGCCGACGCCCTGGGCGCGGGCGTGCAGTTCCTCATCGACATGAGCCTGCTGCCGCTCGTGTCGATCATCGTCGAGCCCGCCAAGGTCCTCTTCCTCAACAACGCCATCAACCACGGCGTCTTCACCCCGCTGGGCTCGGCCCGCGCGCTCGCCGAGGGCAGCGCCATCGAGTTCCTCATCGAGGCCAACCCCGGCCCCGGTCTGGGCATCCTCCTGGCCTGCATGCTCTTCGGCCCGAAGGTCAGCCGCGCCACCGCGCCCGGCGCGATCGTCATCCACCTCTTCGGCGGCATCCACGAGATCTACTTCCCGTACATCCTCGCCCAGCCGAAGCTGATCCTCGCCGTGATCGGCGGCGGCATGTCCGGTGTCGCGACCTTCATGGTCATGGACGCCGGGCTCGTCTCGGCCGCGTCGCCCGGCAGCATCATCGCCCTCATGGCCGTCACCCCGCCCGGAGGCCACCTCGGCGTCCTGGCCGGTGTCGTCGCCGCCACCATCGTCTCGTTCGTCCTCGCCTCGCTCCTGCTCGGCTTCGGCCGCTCCGAGCGCAAGGCGGCGAAGGAGGAGAAGGCCAAGCAGGCCGCTGCAGAGAACCAGGAGACCACAGCATGAGCAGCATCCAGGGGTCGGACATCAAGAAGGTCGTCGTCGCCTGCGACGCCGGCATGGGGAGCAGCGTCCTGCTGACCTCCCAGCTGAAGAAGACCCTCTCGCCCCACGGCGTGACCGTCGAGCACTCCGCGGTGGACCGCATCCCGGACACCGCCGACGTCGTCCTGTGCCAGGCGGGCCTGGTCGCGCGTGCGAAGACCCGGGTGCCCGACACCGTCGTGGTCGGCTTCCAGATGTTCCTGGGCGACCCCGCCTTCGCGCGTCTGGAGCAGGCCATCCGGAACGGGGAGACCCTTGCCGACTGACCTCGCCCTGACCGCCGACGCGGTGCGCCTGGGCCGCGTCGCCGCCGACAAGGCCGACGCCATCGACCAGTGCGGTGCGCTCCTGGTCGAACTGGGCTCCGTCGAGCCGGGCTACGTGGCCGCCATGCACGAACGCGAGGCTTCCGTCCCCACCTTCGTGGGCGAGGGAGTGGCCATTCCGCACGGTACCGACGCCGGGCGGGCCCTGGTCAAGGAGACCGCGCTGGCCGTCCTCCAGTTCCCCGACGGGGTCGACTGGGACGGGCCCACCGTGTACGTGGCCATCGGCATCGCCGCCTCCGGGGAGGAGCACCTGGGCGTGCTCTCGTCCCTGGCGGGGGTGCTCACCGACCCGGAGAAGGCGGCGCGCCTGCGCTCCGCCGCGACCCCGGACGAGGTCATCGACCTGCTCGGCCCCGGCCGGAGCGGTTGAGCGGCCCCACCCACGAGGCCCCCCGCGCCGGCCCACCGGCCGGTCAGTCCACCACTTCACCCGCCGGGCCGGGACCCGGCCCGGCGGGGCACCACCAGAAAGGCCCGAACATGCTCGTCGCCCGCTTCTACGCGCCCGGTGACATCCGACTGGAGCAGGCCCCCGAGCCGACCGCCGGACCCGGACAGCTCAAGATCGCCGTCGTCAACTGCTCCACCTGCGGCACGGACGTGAAGATCTCCCGGCACGGCCACCACCACATCCGTCCGCCCCGCGTGATCGGCCACGAGATCGCCGGGCGCATCGTGGAGGTGGGCGAGGGCGTCAGCGGCTGGGCCGAGGGCGACCGCGTCCAGGTCATCGCGGCCATCCCCTGCGGCACCTGCGTCGAGTGCGCCGACGGCCGCTTCACGGTGTGCTCCAACCAGGAGTCGATGGGCTACCACTACGACGGCGGCTTCGCCGAGTACATGATCATCCCCGAGTCGGTCCTGGCCGTGGACGGGGTCAACCGGGTGCCCGAGAACATCGACCTCGCGGAGGCCTCCGTCGCCGAGCCGCTCGCCTGCGTGCTCAACGGCCAGGAGATCGCCGGGGTCGGCGAGGGCGACACGGTCGTCGTCATGGGCGCCGGCCCGATCGGCTGCCTGCACGTCCGGCTGGCGCGCGCCAAGGGCGCCGCGAAGGTGTTCCTCGTGGACATCAACCGCGGCCGCCTCGACATGTCCGCGAACATCGTCCAGCCGGACGCCACCATCTGCGGCGAGGAGGTCGACGCGGTCGAGACGGTCCTCGAGCTGACCGGTGGCCGGGGCGCCGACGTGGTCATCACCGCCGCCGCCTCCGGGCGCGCCCAGGAGGACGCCCTGCGCATGGTGTCGCGCAGCGGCCGGATCAGCTTCTTCGGCGGCCTGCCCAAGGACGCGCCGATCATCCAGCTGGACTCCAACCTGGTGCACTACCGGGAGATCTCCATCTTCGGGGCCAACGGCTCCAGCCCGGAGCACAACCGCCGCGCCCTGGAGCTGATCGCGTCCGGCGCCGTCCCCGTGGCCGACCTGATCACCGAGCGCATGGCCCTGTCGGACGTGCACAAGGCCATCGAGACGGTCGCCTCCGGCACCGCCATCAAGGTCACCATCCAGCCGTAGGCCCCGCTCGGGCGCGGACCCGGGACGGAGGCGGTGACGGGCCTCCGCCCGGGGCCGGGCCGTAGGGGCCACCCCGCCGGGGGCGGCCCCTACGGTCCGGTCCACGGCGGGGTTGTCCACAGCCCCTACCGGGCGCGGCCGTTCCGGGGTTTGCTTGATACAGGGGGGCCGAAGGCCCGTCCGGCACCGTGCTGCCCGGCAGCCGCCGCCGACCCGGCGGAGCGCCCCGGTCCCCCCGACCCGCGACCTCCTCCCCGGCCCCTCCGGTGCCCTGACCCCGCACCGGCCCGGCCCGGGAGCCCGACCCGCACCGACCCGGCTCCGGTCCCCGCCCGCCAGGCAACCCGGCCCACACCGATCCGGCCCCCGCACCACAGCCCAGCCCAGCACCGCACCACAAGCCCAGCCCAGCACCGCACCACAGCCCAGCCCGCCCCCACTCCCCACCCCCGACCGCACCCGTCCCGACCCGTCCAGGAGTCCCGCGGCGCGATCCGGGGCACAGATCCCTCGGCCCGTCCCCCCGGGCCGCCCACCGCCCACCGACGTACGGAGCGACCATGGCGCAGACCGAACACCCCTCGCCCACCGCCGGTGCCACCCGGCTGTCGGGCATCCCGGCCAGCCCCGGCGTCGCCGTCGGCCCGGTCGCCCGGATGGCCGACCCGCCCGCCCTCCCGGCGGAGCGGCCCGAGCCCGGCGACCCCCGGACCGAGGCGTCCACCGCCCGCGGGGCCCTGGAGAAGGTCGCCGACCTGCTCGACGCCCAGGCCGCGCAGCTCACCGGCGAGGCCGCCGCGGTGCTGGGCGCGCTGGCGCTCATGGCCCGCGACCCCGAGCTGGGGCGGCGGGTCGAGGAGCGAGCCGAGGCCGGCGAGCCCGCCGCATGGGCGGTGCACTCCGCGTGCGGCGCCTACCAGGAGCTGATGCTCGCCGCCGGCGGCTACCTGGCGGAGCGCGCCGCCGACCTCGCCGATATCCGCGACCGCGCCACCGCCCTGCTCCTCGGCCTTCCGATGCCCGGTCTGCCCGACCCCGGTGTCGCGCACGTGCTGGTCGCCGACGACCTCGCCCCCGCCGACACCGTCCGGCTCGACCCCGAGCAGGTGCTCGGGATCGTCACGCGCCTCGGCGGACCCACCAGCCACACCGTGATCCTGGCCCGTGCGCTCGGCATCCCCGCCGTGGTGGGCTGTCCGGGGGCCGAGACCCTGCGCGACGGGGTCCCGGTGGCGCTGGACGGCGACGCGGGGACCGTCGAGCCCGAGCCCGACGCCGAGCTGGCCGACCGGATGCTGCGGCGCACCGAGCGCCGGCGCGCCCTGCTCGCGGAGTCCACGGGCCCCGGCCGGACCGAGGACGGGGTCCCCGTCGCCCTGCTGCTCAACGCGGGGGAGGGCGACCCCAAGGAGGCGGGCGCGCACGACAGCGAGGGCGTGGGCCTGCTGCGCACCGAGTTCCTGTTCCTGGACCGCGCCGACCCGCCGACGGTGGCCGCCCAGACCGACACCTACACGCGGCTGTTCGAGGAGTTCTCGGGGCGGACCGTCACGGTGCGGACCCTGGACGCGGGCTCGGACAAGCCGCTGGCGTTCGTGGAGACGGGCCACGAGGACAACCCGGCCCTGGGCGTGCGGGGGTTCCGGACCTCCCGCGTGCACCCCGGCCTCCTGACCGACCAGCTCGCCGCGATCGCCGCCGCGTCCGAGGAGACGGGCGCGCGGGTGCGGGTGATGGCGCCGATGGTGTCGACGCCCGACGAGGCGTCCGACTTCGTGGCGCTGGCGCGCGAGGCCGGGATCCGCGAGGCCGGTGTGATGATCGAGGTCCCGGGGGCGGCGCTGCTCGCCGACCGGCTGATGAGCCGCGTGGACTTCGTGTCGATCGGCACCAACGACCTCGCCCAGTACACGATGGCCGCCGACCGCACCCTGGGCACCCTTCCCGACCTGCTCGACCCGTGGCAGCCCGCCCTCCTGGCGCTGGTCGGCGCCGTGGGCGCGGCGGGCGAGCGGTCGGGGCGCCCGGTGGGCGTGTGCGGCGAGGCCGCCGCCGACCCGCTCCTCGCCCTGGTGCTGGTGGGCCTGGGGGCGACCAGCCTGTCGATGTCGGCCCCCGCGCTCCCCGCGGTGCGCCACGCCCTGGCCCGCCACAGCCAGGGGGAGTGCCGCCGCCTGGCCGAGCTGGCGACGGCCGCCTCCAGCGCCGGCCGGGCGCGCGAGGCGGTGCGTTCGGCCGCCCACCCGGAGACCGTGGACTGATCCGCTGACACCGGTCCGGAGCCCCACGCGCCCACGTCCCGCCGGGACGTGGGCGCTCTCGTGTGCCGCCGGACCGGACGGCCCCGGGCCCCGCGTGCCTGCCCCGGCCCCGCGTGCCGGGGCGCCCCCGCGCCCGGGACCCCGGCCGGAAGCCGCCGCCGGGGTCCCGCACCCGGCCCGCCGCCCGCCCCCGGGGGTCAGGACGCGGTGGCGGGGGGCTCCCAGGTCCCGCAGACCACCTCGGGCACCAGGGCGAGCCGGTCGCGGATCGCCTCGGCCAGGTCGTCGGTGTCCCTGGACCCTGAGCCGCACCACGCCTGGTGGGCGCTGGTGATGACGGAGAGGAACACGGCGGCGAGCACGCCCGGGCGCGGGTCGGTGTCCGGGTCCGTGCCGGTGCGCTCGCCGATCACCCCGGCCAGCCGCAGCTGCCTGCTCAGGCAGTAGCGCGCGTTGAGGTCGATCAGCTCGGGGTTGCCGGTGATGACGCCCATCGCGCTGCCCTGGATGTGCAGGGACTCGCGGTCCAGGTAGCCCCAGTGCTCGTGCATCGCGTTGCGCAGGGCCGTGAACGGGGGCTCGTCGGCGGGCCGGGAGCGCAGGGCGGCGTACAGGTACTCGTCCACGCCCTCGACCGCCTCCAGGACGACGTCCTCCTTGGAGGCGAAGTAGCGGAAGAACGTGCGCTGGGAGACCCCGGCGCAGGCCGCGATCTCCTCGGTGGTGGTCCCCTGGTAGCCGTGCTCGTGGAACAGCCGCAGCCCCGCGTCGAGCAGGGACTCCCGCATCCGGGCCTTCTTGCGCTCGCGCAGCCCGGCCTCCGCCGGGGTCTGGCAGGGCTCGGCGCTCGTCGCGGCCATGGAGCGGCCTCCCACGTGTCGGTTGCTTCGCCACGAGGATACAACAGTGAAACAGATTACGTCAGTCACTGACAAAAAGCAGTTGCTGTAATCTGTCAGCCACTGTCATAATCACGCTCGCAAGCGGACGACGAGCGGGGGGCCACATGACGGCGGCGACGGAACCGGTGACCACGGGAGCGGAGGGCGCGGGTCCGCCCGCGCCGCGGGGACGGCTCCGGGAGAGCCCCTGGGCGACCCTGGTCGCCATCGCCTTCGGGGTGATGATGGTGGCGCTGGACGGCACCATCGTGGCCGTCGCCAACCCCGCCATCGGCGCGAGCCTGGGGGCCTCGCTCGCCGAGCTCCAGTGGGTGACCCACGGCTACCTGCTCGGACTGGCGGTCTTCCTGATCACCGCGGGCAAGATCGGGGACCGGTTCGGCCACCGCAACACGTACCTGGTGGGCGTGGTCGGCTTCGTGCTCAGCTCGGTGGCGATCGCGCTGTCCTCGGGCGTCGCCATGCTCATCGCCTTCCGCGTCCTGCAAGGGGTTTTCGGAGCCCTGCTCCTGCCCTCGGCGATGGGCCTGCTGCGCTCCGGGTTCCCGCCCAGCAAGCTGGGCCGGGCCTTCGGCGTCTTCGGCAGCCTCATCGGGGCGGCCACGGCCGGCGGACCGATCCTCGGCGGCATCCTCGTGGACGCCTTCGGCTGGGAGGCCGTCTTCTACATCAACGTCCCGGTCGGCGCCGCCGCCCTGGCCCTCGGCCTGTGGCTGCTCGCCGCCAACCGCGCGACCGACCCCGGCAGCCGCATGGACGTCCCCGGCATCGTGCTGATCAGCGTCGCCATCTTCGCCCTGGTCTGGGCCCTCGTCGAGGCGCCCGCCGCGGGCTGGGGCCACCCGGTCACGCTGGCCTCGCTCGCCGCCGCGGTCCTCTTCGGCGGCGCCTTCCTGCTCTGGGAGCGCCGACCGGAACAGCCGCTCCTGCCCCTCGCGCTGTTCGCCAACCCCTCGGTCTCCATCGGAACGCTCCTCACGGTGGCCATGGCGCTGAGCCTGATGGGGTCGCTGTTCTTCATCACCTTCTACCTCCAGGGCATCCAGGGCATGAGCCCCGCCCGGACCGGGCTCCAGCTCATCTCCATGACCGCGCTCATGGCGGTCACCTCGCCCATCGCCGGACGGGTCCTGGACCGCGTCGGAGCCCGTCCGCCCACGACGGTCGGCCTGCTGCTGGCCTCGGCGGGCATGTTCATGCTGTCCCGGCTGGAGACCGACACCGGCGTGGTCTTCATGTCGGCCGCCTTCGTCCTGCTCGGCACGGGACTGAGCCTGATCATGACCGGCGCCACCGCCGCGATCATCGGCAACGCGCCCGTGCGCCTGGCGGGGGTCGCCTCGGCGGTGCAGCAGGCCGCCATGCAGCTCGGCGGCTCCCTCGGCACCGCGGTGCTCGGCGCGGTCATGTCGGCGACCATCGTCTCCACCCTGCCCGGCCACTTCGCGGGCGCGGGGCTCGCCGAGCCCTCCGCGGACGACCTCGTCGACATGCAGAGCGTCGTGGCCCAGGGCGGCGCGGTCCTGCCGGAGGGGGCCTCCCCGGAGGTCGCGGCCGCCGTCACCCAGGCCAGCAACCTCGCCTTCATGGACGGCCTGCACCTGGCCTTCACCATCGCCGCCGCGGTCATGCTGGCGGCGGCGGCGCTGTCGCTCCTCATGCGCTCGGGGAGGATGACCGACGGTCCGGCCGTGCACATCTGAGCTTGCCCGGCGGGGCTCCGGCCCCGCCGCGCGCGGGACGGCGGGCGCCCGGCGGGACCTCCGCCGAGCGCCCGCCCCGCGCGGGCCGGGCCGGGACGGCGGTCCCCGCCCGGCCCCGCCGGCTCAGGTGGTGTAGTCGGCGTTGATCCGGATGTAGCCCTCGGTCAGGTCGCAGCCGTAGGCGGTGAACTCCCCGCCGCCGATCCCCAGGTCGACGCCGATCAGGACCTCGTCGCCCTTCATGTGCTGCGAGGCGCGCTCCAGGACCTCGTCCGAGGGCTCGGCGGGGTAGGTCTCCACGTCGCCGAAGACGATCCGCACGTTCTCCGGCAGGATGTCGGTCTCCTCCTCGCACTTGCCGACGGCCATCGCCACCCGGCCCCAGTTCGGGTCGGCGCCGTGCACGGCGGTCTTGACCAGGGGCGAGTTCACGACGGCCTTGGCGACGACCTTGGCCTGCGCGTCGTCGCGCGCACCGGTGACGCGCACCTCCAGGAGCTTGCCCGCGCCCTCGCCGTCCGAGGCGATCATGCGCACCAGCTTCAGGGCCACCTCGTACAGGGCGGCCTCGAAGGCGGCGGTGTCCACCGGACCCGCCAGCCCGTTCGCGAACACCGCCGCCGAGTCGCTGGTCGAGGTGTCGGTGTCGATGCTCAGCGCGTTGAACGTCCGGTCCACCACCCGGCGGAACACCTCGTCGAGCACCGGCTGCTCCAGCTCGGCGTCCGTGAAGAACCAGGCCAGCATGGTCGCCATGTTCGGCTCGATCATGCCGACGCCCTTGGCGATGCCCGTGACGGTGGCGCCGCCCACCCGGGCGGAGGCGGCCTTGGGGTGGGTGTCGGTGGTCATCATCGCGCCCGCCGCGCGGTCCAGGTCCGCCGGGGGGAACTCCGCGGGCAGCCCCTCCAGGTGGGCGCGCACCTTCTCCATCGGGTAGGGGCGCCCGATCACACCGGTCGACGCGACCAGGACCTCCTCCGGGGCCACCCCGGCGGCGCGGGCCACGCCCTCCTGCAGCTCGCGGGCGTGGTCGTCGCCGACCCGGCCGGTGGCCACGTTCGCGTTGCGGGCGATCACGGTGACGCCGCGCGCCCGGCCGTCCGCGGCCGTCCTGCGGCTGAGCAGCACGCTCGGCCCGGCGAACCGGGACCTGGTGAACACGGCCGACACGTTCGCGGGGACCTCCGACACGACCGCGAAGAAGTCGTCCTTCGGGTCCTTGATCCCGATGTTTCCGGCCACGCCGCGGAATCCGGCGGGTACGGGGGTCTGGCTGCTCATGGTCCTCCTCGGGGCTTCTCCGGCGCCACACTACTCCGCGGCCCCGCGGCCGGACGCGCCCCGTGCCCCGGTCCGCGCCCTCGCGGACACGGGGCCGCATTACGGTCTTGACCTGCACGGGTTTCGTCCTGTGCCCCTTGGGCGACCGTGTGACAACGACCGGATAACGGGGTATCCGCCGAGGGGGAGCAGACCGGGGGGAGACGTGTTGTGCGTGATGGTGACTGGCTCACGGAGACCGGGGCGCGGATCCGCGGCGTCCTGAAGGTGATGGTGGACGCCGGATGGCTGCCCGGCGGCGCCGCCGTCATCGGCACCGGCGGCATGTGGGAGTTCGTCGCGGTGGGGCGGACCGACGGCGAGAGCGACACCGCTCCGGACGTCGCCTACGACGTGGCGAGCCTGACGAAGGTGATGGCGACCTGGCCCCTGGTCGGCCGGGCGGTCGCCGAGGGGGTGCTGGACCTGGACGCCCCCATGTCCGAATACCTGGACGCGGAGGGGCTGCCGGGCGCTTCGGTGACCACGCGCCAGATCCTCACCCACACGGCCAGGCTCAACCCGGTGACGTGGCTGGAGCGCTACGTGGGCGCCGACCAGGACCTGGCCGAGGCCATCCTCGCCGATCCGCTGGAGGAGCCCGGGTACCGCTACGTCGACCGGGGGTTCATCCTGCTCGGCCTGCTCCTGGAACGCCTCTACGACACCGGCCTGGACCGGCTCGCCGGCGACCTGTGGGACGAGCTGGGGATGCGCTCGACCGCCTACGGGCCGCTGGCGCGGTCACCGGCCGTGGCGCCCACCGAGCGCCGCCTGCCGGGCGCCGCGCCCGCCTGGGGCGTGGTGCACGACGAGGCGGCGGCGCTGATGGGCGGTGTGGCGGGGCACGCGGGCGTGTTCTCGACCGCCATCGACCTGGGCGCGTACGCCCGGGAGGTGCTGCGGCTCCACGGGGGCGGGTCGGGCCCCGTGCCCTCGCCGTTCGTGCGGGAGAGCTGGCAGCCGCACGTCGACGCCGGTCAGCGCCTGTGGCGAGGGCTCGGCTGGCTGATCACCCCCGAGGGGGTGGTCCACCACAACGGGTTCACGGGGACGAGCCTGTTCCTGCACCCGGAGAGCGGCCGGTACGTGGGCGTGCTCACCAACGCCGTGCACTACGGGCGCGACCGGGTCGGGCTGGGGGACCTGCGCTCGGCGGCGCGCTCGGCGCTCACGCCCCAGGCCCACGGATCGCCGCCGTGAGCTCCCCGAGCAGTTCCGCCAGCCCGGCGGGGCCGGGCACGACCAGGTCGGCGGCCTCGGCCACCGCGGTCACCTCGTCGGAGGAGGAGCACACGGTCAGACCGGGCAGGCCCTTCCCGCGCAGGGCGGCCACGGCCCCGAAGGCGGGCAGGTCGCCGAGGTCGTCCCCGGCGTAGAGCACCGTGCCCGCACCGGTCTCCTCGACCAGCGCGGTGAGCGTCGCGCCCTTGTCCACACCCTGTGGACGGAGCTCGACCACCATCCGGCCCGGCTCCAGCCGGAGGTCCGCCCGCTCGGCCAGCTCCGCCAGGGCGGGGGCGACCAGGGCGAGCGCGCCGTCGGGATCGGCGGTGCGCCGCGTGTGCACGCTCAACGACCGGCCCTTGTCCTCGATCCAGGTGCCCTCCGGCGCGCCCACCCGTGCGAGCAGGCCGGGAAGCTCCTCCCGGACGAGGGCCACGCCGGGCGGCGGGTCGGCGGCCAGGACCTCTCCGCCCTCCCAGCGCTCGGCGCCGTAGTGGCCGAGCACGGTGATGCCGGGGACCCGCTCCAGCCCGCCCATGGCGACCGCCGCGGCGGCGGGCCGCCCGGTGATGATCGCGACCGAGCCGATCAGCCCGGCCAGGTCGGCGAGCGTGTCCACGATCCCCGGGTAGGGCGCGGACTCGCGCGGGTCGTCCACGATCGGTGAGAGCGTGCCGTCGAAGTCGAAGGCGGCCAGGGCGCGTCCGGGGTCGGTGACGAGGGCGTCGAGCGCGGCGCGTCCGGCGTCCGTGCTCGGTCGGGGCAGGGTCATGGAGGGCCTTTCCGGTGGGGCCGCGCACGGGGGCGGGGCGGGCGGATCAGGGCGGGTGGAGCGCCGGAGAGCCGGAGCGCCGGAGAGCCCGTGCGCCCGGTCCGGACCGGGGTCGCGGTGGCGGGAGTCCCGGTCTGCGGCGGGATCCCCGGCGGCGGTCGGCGTCCCCGGCCGGGGAGGGGCGGTGCGCCGGGATCGGCCGGTGCGACACGCCCGGGGGATCCGGTGGAGAACGCTGCCCGCGGGGTGAGGTCGTCGCCCCGGGCGGGTACCGCGTTCACGTGACCGAAAAGAGAAGGCGGAAGGGGCTCAGAGCTGGATGCCCAGCTGACGTGCGTTGCGCTGGCGGCGGCGGTCGGCGCGCAGCCGGCGCAGGCGCTTGACCGTCATCGGGTCGAACGCCAGGGCTTCGGGGCGTTCCACCAGCCCGTTCAGCAGTTGGTAGTAACGGGTCGCGGAGAACCCGAACTCGTCACGGATCGCCTGCTCCTTGGAGCCCTCGAACTTCCACCACTGGCGTTCGAAGGCGAGGATGCGCTGTTCGCGTTCGGCGAGGGCCGACTGACCGTCTCCGGTCGGACCGATATTCGGCATGGGACACCCCCTGGACGGGAAATTGGTTTGTCCGGATCGGCGCGACTCATGCTAGCGACTCGACATGCCGTATGCGGACCCGAAAACACAGGACTGGCAGCAGGGATACAGTTACGTTCTCTACCCCTGGGGTCACTTGTCCACGCCTGAATCCTGTGCTCATGACAGGATTGGGGAGGTCCGGGGAGGGCCGCGTGGAACGTCGACCGCATCGTTCGAGGGAGCCAGACGTGCTCGGGGGCAACAGTCGTGACAGGACACACACACGCCATGTTCTTGGTGGGACCGCCGCGGCCTGCGCGGCCGTCGCCGTCCTCGGCCTGACGGCGGTCCCCGCCGCGGCCGATGGCCAACCGGACCTGAGCCCGGAGCAGTGGGGCCTCCAGGCGATCGGGGCCCGGGAGCTCTGGGAGGAGACCCAGGGCCAGGGCATCACCGTGGCGCTGCCCGGGATCGCCGTCTACGAGGACCACCCCGACCTGGTGGACAACGTCACGGTCGACACGCAGTTCGGTGAGGACGGCGACCGGGACGAGGGCAGCGGCGCCGCCGCCCTGGTCGCGGGGCACGGCCACGGCATGGACGCCGACGGCGGCGTGCTGGGGGTGGCGCCCGCCTCCGAGCTCCTGGTGCTGCCCACCGGGAACGAGCTGCCCGCCGCCATCCGCTTCGCCGCGGAGGAGGGCGCCCAGGTCATCCTGCTCCCGGAGACCGACGAGTCGGTGGACCTGACCGGCGCCACCCAGGACGCGGTCCGCAACGGCGCCCTGGTCGTGGGCCCGGCCGGGGGCCGTGACGACGCGAACGTCCTCACGGTCGCCGGCACCGCCGAGAGCGGCGAGCTCATCCCGGGCTCGCCGGAGGTCGCGGGCGTCGGGCTGACGGCCCCCGGGGCCGACCTGGAGACCGCCGGACCCGACATGGGGCAGGTCCAGGTGACCGGCACCCCGTACGCCGCCGCCATGGCGGCCGGCGCCGCCGCGCTCCTGCGCGCGGACTTCCCGCAGCTGCGCCCCGAACAGGTCCGCGAGGCCCTGGTCGAGGGCGCCCAGCAGGGTCCCGGAGGACTGCCCGCCCTGCACCTGCCCAGCGCGCAGACGCAGGCGGCCGGGATCGCGCAGGACATCCCCCTCATCGACGAGGAGCTCGTGAACGAGGGGGAGGAGTCGGGGGGAGTGCCCGTCTGGGCGTGGTTCGTCACCGTCGGCGCCGTCGTGGTCCTCGGGGTCGTCCTGCTGGTCGTCTGGATCCGCCGCAGCACGGCCGACCCCTACGGGGTGGAGGCCGAGCGCCGCGAGGAGGACGAGCAGATCGCCGCCGAGCGGGCCGCCGAGGCCGGTCCCGCGAGCCGCCGCAAGCCGAGGGGCGGCCGCCGCCGCAAGACGCGCGGCGACTGATCCGGGCCGACGCCCGCCGCGCCCGCCCCCGCCCGGGGGCGGGCGCCGGTGTGTGCGGGCCCGTTCGCGCGTGACGCGCCCCTGGGTCTTGCGGCGTGCCCCTGTGCCGGGCGGCGGACCGCCCCGCGTCGGAGGGGACCGCCCGGCCCGGTGGACGCGGTTCCCCGCCCGCCGCCGTCCCCCGCCGGGCGGCGCGCGGAGGGCCGCGCCGGAGCCGGGGCCCGAGGGCGCGCGGGCCCCGCGGAGCCCTTCCGGAAGGCACTTCCGGCCCTCCGGGGCGAGAAGCGTCGCGGCTCGTCACACCCGGCCCACAGCCCGTGATGTGACGTCTGCGCGTGCATATGTAAGCACGCTCGGACGCTCTTGACGCGGGCTCCCAGGGGGACAAGGCTTTGGAGAATGTCTCCCCTCGAAGCATCGCCGTTGCCCTCACGAGGTGCTCCGCCGGTCGCCTCCCCCGACTCCCGCAACCTCGTCAACGGCCGTGTCCACATCTCCCAGTACGACGCCAAGTGGCCCTACCTGTTCAAACGCGAGTCGGAGAAGGTCCGCGCAGCCCTCGGCGACCGCGTGCTCCTCTTCGAGCACGTGGGATCGACCGCGGTCCCCGGCATGGCCGCGAAGCCGTGCGTCGACCTGCTGCTGGTCGTCGCCGACCCCGCCGACGAGCCCTCCTACCTGCCCGACCTGCTGGCCGCCGGGTACTCCGTGGTGATCAGGGAGCCCGACTGGTACGAGCACCGGGTCCTCAAGGGGCCGGACATCAACCTCAACCTGC
The DNA here is from genome assembly GCF_040613895.1 of Nocardiopsis sp. NPDC006198. Lineage (NCBI taxonomy): Bacteria > Bacillati > Actinomycetota > Actinomycetes > Streptosporangiales > Nocardiopsidaceae > Nocardiopsis > Nocardiopsis sp. NPDC006198. The sequence goes on from NZ_JBEXSY010000005.1 coordinate 92,413, forward strand.
ACGTGTTCGGGGAGGGCTGCGAGGAGGTGGAGCGGATGCGTCTCTTCCGGGACCACCTCATCGCCGACGCCGGGGCGCGCGAACGCTACACCGCGGTCAAACGCGAGCTGGCCGAGCGCACCTGGGACCGCATCCAGGACTACGCCGACGCCAAGACCGCCGTCGTGGAGCAGCTCCTCGACGAGGCGCGGGCGCGGCGGACGGCGTCCCCGGACGACTGATCCGCGCGGCGCGGGGCGCGAACCCGTGCGGAGCGCCCCGCCGACCCCCTCCGGCAGGCCGCCGGGCCTCGGCAGGCCGCCCCGGGCCCCGACGACGGGCCCCGGCCGGGACGGAGGCGCTCTGCGGGCCCCGTCGGGCGTCGGGGCCCCGGGGGCCCGCGCCCCAGGACCCGCGTCGTCCGCCCCGGAACGCGCGCCCGGGGCCCCGCGCGGTCCGGCTCGGGGCCGCTGGACGCGTCCACCGCCCCCGGATGCCCCTACGGACGTCGAGCAGCTTGAGCGGGGCCGTTGTCGACGGGACTTCGGGTGGTGGCCGTGGCACGGCCTGGCCGCGTCAGTCCAGGGACCGCAGCTGGTCCTGGAACCACCGGCGCGGCGGCAGGGCCACGGCGGCCTCCGCCAGCCCCTCCCGGCGCTTGCGGCGCTCGTCCTCGGGCATCGACAGGGCGCGGTGCAGCGCCTCCGCGGTCTCCAGCGTGTCGTAGGGGTTGACCAGCAGGGCGTGCCGCCCCAGCTCGTCGGCGGCGCCGGCCTCGCGCGAGAGCACCAGCACCGCGTCGCGCTCCGACAGCACCGGCCCCTCCTTGGCCACCAGGTTCATGCCGTCCCGGGTCGGGTTGACCAGCAGGACGTCGGCCATCTGGAACGACGCCAGCGACCGCGGGTAGTCGTCGTTGACCTCCAGCACCAGCGGCGTCCACTCGGGGGTCGCGAACTCCTCGTTGATCTCCTTGGCGGTCCGCAGCACCGCGTCGGTGTACTCGCGGTACTCGGGCACGTCCCCGCGGCTCGGGTAGGCGAACGCCAGGTGCGTCACCCGGCCCCGCCACTCCGGGTGGGAGGTCAGCAGCTCCCGGTACGCCTCCAGCCCGCGCACGATGTTCTTGGACAGCTCGGTGCGGTCCACCCGCACGATGAGCCGGGTGTCGCCGACGGCCTCCCGCAGGGTCTCGCGGCGCGCGGCCACGGCCGGCTCGGCGGCGCTCGCGCGCAGCCCCTCCTCGTCCGCGCCGAGCGCGTGCACGCCCACGCCGACCAGCCGGCCGCCGTACTCCACGGTGCGCCGGGCGAAGTCCACCTCCGCGCGCAGGATCTCCGCGCAGCAGCGCAGGAACGCGTCCGCCCAGCGGGGGCTCAGGAAACCGAGCCGGTCCGCGCCGAGCATGCCCTCCAGCAGCTCGCGGGCGACGTGCCCGGGCAGCATCCGGAAGTACTCCGGCGGCGCCCACGGCGTGTGCGAGAAGTGCGCGATGCGCAGGTCGGGGCGGCGGGCGCGCAGGATGCGCGGCACCAGCGCCAGGTGGTAGTCCTGCACGGCCACGCGGGCGCCGTCCGCGGCGCCGGTGACCAGGGCCTCGGCGAACGCGTTGTTGTAGGCGGTGTAGTCGTCCCACTGCCGTCGGAACTCCGAGCCGAACGACGGCTTGTTCGGGATGTCGTACAGCATGTGCTGCACGAACCACAGGGTCGAGTTGGCGACCCCGGTGTAGGCGCCCTGGAAGGTCCGCTCGGGGATGTCCAGCATGTGGACCCGCATGCCGCCGAGGTCGTGCGCGCGGTCCAGCCTGGCCCCGGGCGCCTCCTCCGCCGCCCGCCTGTCGGCGTCGGACAGGGCGGCGCACACCCAGAGGCTGTCGATCTCCGTGGCGACGGAGATCATGCCGGACACGAGTCCGCCCCCGCCCCGACGCTGTTCCAGAGAACCGTCGTCGGCGGTGGAGAAGGACACCGGTCCCCGGTTGGAGGCGATGAGGATCTGGGCCTTGTCCACGTGGTCGTCCTCTCGAAGGTGCGGATGGGCCGTCGCCGCCGCCGGGGCGGTCGGGCGCGGCCTGCGCGGAAGCGGATCGCACCTTATGTCTCGCCGGTCGACAGCCGCCCCAAACCCCTCGGGGGCCGACGGTGCCGGGCGTCACGCTCCCGAAACAGGCCACGCGCGCCCCCGGCGCGCCGACCGGCGACGTCTCAGCATGTGAGCGGGTTAGTGTTACCCGGATCACCAGCCGTGGAAAACCGGCCGACGAGTCCGTTACAGTGACCGTGCGGATCCGACAGGACCGCCCACAACTTCATATTGCTCATCCAGAGGGGTGGAGGGACCGGCCCTGCGAAGCCCCGGCAACCATCCCAGCACGCACTACTCACGAACCCGTGAGGCGGCTGGGGCAGGTGCCAACTCCGGCCTGGGGACAAGGTGTCCGCCAGGGAAGATGAGGGGAGACGCCTCGCCATGGCGATCACTGCCGCCGAACCCACCTCCGTCCGCGCCTTCGGCCCCGGAACCGCGCTCTCCTGTCGCGAATGCGGCCGGCGCTACGAACTCACCCCCAAGTTCGCCTGCGAGTTCTGCTTCGGCCCCCTCGAGGTGGCCTACGAGTTCGGTGACGTCACCCGCGCCGACATCGAGAGCGGCCCCAACAGCATCTGGCGCTACCGCTCCCTCCTCCCGGTCCCGGACAACGTGGCCGAGCTGCCCAACATGGCCCCCGGCCTGACCCCGCTGGTGAAGGCCGACCGCCTCGCCGCCGAGCTGGGCATCGACTCCCTGTACGTCAAGGACGACTCCGGCAACCCGACGCACTCCTTCAAGGACCGCGTGGTCGCCATCGCGGTCGAGGCGGCACGCACCTTCGGCTTCACCACCCTGTCCTGCTCCTCCACGGGCAACCTGGCCGGCGCGGTCGGCGCCGCCGCCGCGCGCGCCGGGTTCGACTCCTGCGTGTTCATCCCCGCGGGGCTGGAGGAGGCCAAGGTCGTCATGGCCGCCGTCTACGGGGGCAAGGTCGTCGCCATCGACGGCAACTACGACGACGTCAACCGCTTCTGCTCCGAGCTGATCGGCGACCCGGCCGGCGAGGGCTGGGGGTTCGTCAACGTCAACCTGCGCCCCTACTACGGCGAGGGCTCCAAGACGCTGGCCTACGAGATCGCCGAGCAGCTCGGCTGGCAGCTGCCGGAGCAGATCGTCGTCCCGATCGCCTCCGGCTCCCAGCTCACCAAGATCGACAAGGGCTTTCGGGAGCTGGTCGAGCTCGGCCTGGTCGAGGACCGCCCGTACCGGATCTTCGGCGCCCAGGCCACGGGCTGCTCCCCGGTCGCGCAGGCCTGGGAGAAGGGCATCGACGTCATCCAGCCGGTCAAGCCCGACACCATCGCCAAGTCGCTGGCGATCGGCAACCCGGCGGACGGGCCGTACGTGCTCGACATCGCCCAGCGCACCGGCGGCTCCGTGGAGCACGTGGGCGACGACGAGATCGTCGACGCCATCAAGCTCCTCGCCCGCACCGAGGGCGTGTTCGCCGAGACGGCGGGCGGCGTCACCACGGGCGTGCTCCGCAAGCTGGTGCGCGAGGGCAGGCTCGACCCGAAGGCGCGGACCGTGGTGCTCAACACCGGGGACGGGCTCAAGACCCTCAACGCGGTGGACGCCGGCGTGACGGCCACGATCAAGCCGTCCCTGAGCGCGTTCACCGACGCGGGCCTCGTCTGACCTCCGCTCCGCAAGCACAGTCCGTCCCGGCGGGGCCGTGCGACGGCCCGCCGATCCACAGCAGAAGGAAGAACACCGCCATGAGCGCCAGCGTCCGCGTCCCCACCATCCTGCGCACCTACACCGACGACGCCTCCGAGGTCGAGGCGAAGGGCAGCACCCTCGCCGAGCTCCTGGACGACCTGGAGGCCAACTACCCGGGCATCCGCGCCCGCATCCTCGACGACAACGGCAAGGTGCGCCGCTTCGTCAACGTGTACGTCGGAGACGAGGACGTGCGCTTCGAGAAGGGCCTCCAGACCGAGATCGCCGACGGCGCCAAGGTCTCCATCATCCCGGCCGTCGCCGGGGGCTGCTGACCGCTCGCCGCGCGCCGTCCCGGCGCCGCACGCCACCGCCCGCGAGGGGGCGGCCCGGCCCGCCGCGAAACGCGGGGGCGGGGCCGCCCCCTCGCGGCGTCTCCGGGCCCTCCCCGCGCCCGCCGGTCGCGGTCGGCCGGCGTCCGTTCGCGCCCCGCGACCCGCGCCCGCGCTCCGGGCGGCGGTCGGCCCGGTCGTCCGTGCGGGAGGGGCGGTCCCGTCACTGCTCGTATCCTGGGGACGGCGGAGACGAGTGAGGACGGCGATGTCGGCGACGAGGCTGCTGGTGCTGGGCGCGGTGCGGATCCACGGGGGGACCCACGGGTACCGGGTGGGCCGCGAACTCATGTCCTGGGGCGCCAAGGAGTGGGCCAACGTCAAGTGGGGGTCCATCTACCACGCGCTGAACAAGCTCACCTCCGAGGGCAGGCTGCGGGAGTTCACCGCCCCCGGCGACGAGGAGGTGGGCCGCACCTCCTACGCGCTCACCGACGAGGGGGAGGCCGAACTCCGCCGGCTGATGGGCGAGGCCCTGCGCCACACCGGCGACGACCACGGCCTGCTGTGCGCCGGGATCACCCTGATGACCTCGCTGCCGCGCGCGGAGGCGGTCGGGCTGCTCAAGGAGCGGCTCGCCGCACTGGAGGAGGCGTCCCCGGGGCTGGGCGACGCGGTCCGGGCCACGGACGCCGAGTGGGGCAAGCCCCCGCACGTGCGCGAGCTGTTCACGCTGTGGCGGCTCACCATGGACGCCGGCGCCGAGTGGACCCGCCGGCTGATCGCCTCGCTGGAGGCCGGGAAGTACACGATGGCCGACGACAGCCCCCGCGCCTTCGGGCTGCCGCCGGTACGCGACGACGCCTGACCTCCGGCCGCCAGGCCCACGGCGCCGTCCGGCCGCCGACCCGCTCGCACGCCGTTCCCGTGGCCGGCCGCCGCCGTGTCCGCCCCCGGGCCGCACCTGCTCTCGCGCCCCGCCACCGGGGACCCGGGTCGGCCGGGCCCGCCCCCGGGGTCGCCCGGTCCCGGAACCTCGGCCCCTTCGCGCACGGCCGCCCCGTGACACGACTCCGCCCCCGCGCTTCCCCCGCACACCGCGCTTCCGGCGGCACGGACGCCCCTCGCCCTTCCCGGGCGCCCCTCCTCGTGCTCTCCGTGTCCGGCCCGGCGGAACCCGCCTCCGAGCCCCGCATCCCCGGCCCCGTCACCGCCCCGCGCGTCTGAGCAGGGACAGTCGCCGATTTTAATATTCAAGTTTGAACATCTGCCGGGGATGGGGCAGACTCGTCGCCGCATTCAAGTTTGAATAAGGAGGCGGAATGATCCACACGCACCAGCTGGCCCGGACGTTCCGGGTCGGCAAGGACGTCGTCGAGGCCGTGCGCGGCGTCGACATCGACGTCGAGGAGGGCGAACTCGTCGCGCTCCTCGGGCCCAACGGGGCCGGTAAGTCCACCACGCTGCGCATGCTCACCACACTGCTGGAGCCCACCTCGGGGACCGCCACGGTCGCCGGGCGCGACATCCGCACCGAGCCCGCCGAGGTCCGACGCCGGATCGGGTTCGTCGGCCAGGGGAACGGGGCCGGCGGCGACCAGCGGGTCGGGGAGGAGCTGCGCACGCAGGGACTCCTGTACGGGCTCGACCGCCGCACCGCGCGCCGCCGCGCCGACGAGCTGCTCGACCTGCTGGACCTGGGAGGCGCCTCCGACCGGGAGGCGGGCAAGCTCTCCGGCGGCCAGCGCCGCAGGCTCGACATCGCCATGGGGCTCGTCCACGAGCCCGGCCTGCTGTTCCTGGACGAGCCCTCCACCGGCCTCGACCCGCACAGCCGCGCCAACCTGTGGGAGCACGTGGCCCGGCTGCGCGAACGGCTCGGCACCACGGTCGTGCTCACCACGCACTACCTCGACGAGGCCGACGACATGGCCGAACGGGTCCTGGTCATCGACCACGGACGCGTCATCGCCGACGGCACCGCCGACGAGCTCAAGGGCAAGGTGTCCGGGGACCTGGTCACCTTCTCCGTGGGAAGCGAGGAGGACGCGCGCACGGGCGCCGGGATCGCCGAGCGGGTGCCCTCCGCCGGGCCCGCCGAGGTCGTCACCGCCGTGGGCCGGGACCCGGAAGTGCGCTTCCGCGTGGAGCGCGGGGACGGCGTCCTGCCCGAACTGCTGCGCACCCTCGACACGGCCGGGGTCGCGCTGCTCTCCGTGCGGGTGCAGCGGCCGACCCTGGACGACGTGTTCCTGACCCTGACCGGGCGCAGCCTGCGCGAGGAGGAGGCATGACCGTGAGTGAACAGCCGAGGACCGGGGCGGCCCCGGCGCGCGGGTCGGGCGTCGCGCGCGACACCTGGACCGTGTTCGTCCGCCAGATGCGCCCGCTGCTGCACCGGCCCCTGCTCCTGGGCTTCGGGATGCTCCAGCCGATCCTGTACCTGGTGCTGTTCGCGCCCCTGCTCACCGGGCTGGCGGGGGCCGAGGGCGAGAATCCCTGGCAGTGGTTCGTGCCCGGCCTGCTGGTCATGGTCGCCCTGTTCACCACGGGGTTCGCCGGGTTCGGGCTGCTTCCGGAGATGGCCTCCGGCGCGCACGAGCGGATGCTGGCCACCCCGGCGAGCCGGGTGTCGCTGCTGCTCGGCCGGGTGCTGCGGGACGTGGCGCAGATGATGGCGCAGATGGTGCTCATCATCGTGCTGGTGATCCCCTTCGGGCTGCGGATCTCCGTGGCGGGCGCGGTGGTCGGCCTGCTCCTGCTCGCCGTCCTGGGGATCGGCCTGTCCACCCTGTCGTACCTGACGGCCATGGCGGTGAAGCAGACCTACGTGTTCGCTCCGGTGCTCCAGACGGTGATCATGCCGCTGATGCTGCTGTCCGGCGTGCTGCTCCCGATGGAGCTGGCCCCGTCGTGGCTCTACGGCCTGTCCCGGCTCAACCCGGTGGCCTACGTCGTGGACGCCGAACGGGCCCTGTTCGCGGGCGACTGGGGCCTGTCGGTCGGGATCGGCTGGGCCGTCGCGGTCGCGCTGGCGGTCGCGGCGCTCGCGTTCGGCTCCCGGGCGATGCGCAGGCTCAGCTCCTGAGGACTGTGCTTGTTCTGGGCCTCCGCTTCGCTTCGGCCCGTGCCCGGGTGCCTGTCAGCGCGGGAACCTTCGGCGCCTACGGCAGGTTGGCTCGTTCCTCGCGAACCCGCCTACGGCACCTCCAGAACCCCGCGGGCACCCGGGCTGTGCTTGTTCCGGGCCTCCGCCTCGCTTCGGCCCGTGCCCGTTCCGGGCCTCCGCTCCGGCCCGGGGCCTGCACCGGGCCCCGGGCCGGAGCGGGCCGTTCGCGCAGGCACGGAGGGTGCCGGAGCCTGTCCGCTGAGCGCGGAAAACCGCTCATCACGGGGTGTATGTGCAGGTAGATGCTGGTAGGAGGGGAGGGGAAATCGTGACCACATCGTTTGCACTCTCCATGGTCGAGTGCTAAAAAGGGACCTGGTTAGCACTCGCCTTCCTTGAGTGCTAACCGGATCGAGGCTGCGAGACCGTGGCTCCCGACAGCAGGGTTGTCGGAGCGCTCCGGTCGTCCGTCGCGGGCGCATGCCTCGTCCCATCGCGTATCAGCCCGGTCACGGGAGGACAAGAATCCAATGGCAGCCAAACTGATCGCGTTCGACGAGGAGGCCCGTCGCGGCCTCGAGCGCGGCATGAACCAGCTCGCGGACGCCGTCAAGGTCACGCTCGGCCCGAAGGGCCGCAACGTCGTTCTGGAGAAGAAGTGGGGCGCCCCCACGATCACCAACGACGGTGTCTCCATCGCCAAGGAGATCGAGCTCGAGGACCCCTGGGAGAAGATCGGGGCCGAGCTGGTCAAGGAGGTCGCCAAGAAGACCGACGACGTCGCGGGTGACGGCACCACCACCGCCACCGTGCTCGCCCAGGCCCTCGTCCGCGAGGGGCTGCGCAACGTCGCCGCCGGCGCCAACCCGATCAGCCTCAAGCGCGGCATCGAGGCCGCCGTCTCCCGCATCAACGAGGAGCTCGGCAACCTCTCCAAGGACATCGAGACCAAGGAGCAGATCGCCTCCACCGCCTCGATCTCCGCCGGCGACACCCAGATCGGCGAGACCATCGCCGAGGCGATGGACAAGGTCGGCAAGGAAGGCGTCATCACCGTCGAGGAGGGGCAGACCTTCGGGCTCGAGCTGGAGCTCGCCGAGGGCATGCGCTTCGACAAGGGCTACATCTCGCCCTACTTCGCCACCGACCTCGAGCGCATGGAGACGGTCCTCGAGGACCCCTACATCCTCATCGTCAACTCCAAGATCTCGAACAACAACGAGTTCCTGCCGGTCGTCGAGAAGGTCCTCCAGGCCGGTCGTCCGCTCGTCGTCATCGCCGAGGACCTGGAGGGCGGCGCCCTCCAGACGCTGATCGTCAACAAGATCCGCGGCACCTTCAAGTCCGTCGCCGTCAAGGCCCCGGGCTTCGGTGACCGCCGCAAGGCCCAGCTCGGCGACATCGCCGTGCTGACCGGCGGCCAGGTCATCACCGAGGAGGTCGGCCTCAAGCTGGAGAACACCGAGCTCGACATGCTCGGCCGTGCCCGCAAGGTCGTCGTCACCAAGGACGAGACCACCATCGTGGACGGCGCCGGTGACGCCACCGCGATCGCCGGTCGCGTGAACGAGATCCGCAACGAGATCGAGCGCACCGACTCCGACTACGACCGCGAGAAGCTCCAGGAGCGTCTCGCCCGCCTGGCCGGCGGCGTGGCCGTCATCAAGGCCGGCGCCGCGACCGAGGTGGAGCTCAAGGAGCGCAAGCACCGCATCGAGGACGCCGTCCGCAACGCCAAGGCCGCGGTCGAGGAGGGCATCCTGCCCGGCGGTGGCGTCGCGCTGCTGCAGGCCAGCGTCCCCGCGTTCGCCAAGCTCGACCTCGAGGGCGACGAGGCCATCGGCGCCGACATCGTGCGTCGCGCCATCGCTGAGCCGCTCAAGCAGATCGCCATCAACGCCGGCCTCGAGGGCGGCGTCGTGGCGGAGAAGGTCCGCAACCTGGAGCCCGGTTTCGGCCTCAACGCCGCCACCGGTGAGTACACCGACCTGTTCAAGGACGGCGTCATCGACCCGACCAAGGTCACCCGCTCCGCTCTGCAGAACGCGGCCTCCATCGCCGGTCTGTTCCTGACCACCGAGGCCGTCATCGCCGAGAAGCCGGAGAAGGCGTCGGCTCCCGCCGGCGACCCGACCGGTGGCATGGGCGGCATGGACTTCTAGGACCTCCTGGAGTTCTGGGGTCCGGTACGCGACCTCGCCCGCGACGACCGGGCGGCCCTTCGGGGCCGCCCGGTTTCGCTGTGTCCGGGGCCGGTGCCTCCGGGGCTACCGGCGCGGGGACCGCCGGGCACGGGGACTGTCCTTCGGAGGGGGCCGTGGCTATTCTGCGAAGTGTCGGGCGGACGGGGGTGCGGAGCGTTACGCTTCCTGTCCGGAGGTGCGAGCGAGATGAGTCCGGCCATGACGGAAGCCGCCCCGGCGGCGGAGTCGTCGCGATGGGACCACGTGCTGCGCACCTGGCGAGAGCTGGATGTGCACGACGGCCGACGGGCCGAGATCGTCGATGACGACGGAGTCGTGCTCGTGGCGCCCCCTCCCGAACCTCACACCTACATCGCGGCCCGGGTGAACCGTGCTCTGCTCAGCACGGTCCCCGACGACCGGGGCGTCTACCAGACCCTCGGCATCCAGCTCCCGGTCGTCGAGCGGTTGTACGTGCCGGACCTGGTGGTCATGCCCGAGTCCGTCGTCCTCGATCCGTCCGTGAGCCCCTGCCCGGCGGACGAGGCCGAACTGGTGGTCGAGATCGTGTCCAGGAGCAGCATGGACGTCGACCGCAGGAAGAAGCTGTGGGGCTACGCCCACGCCCCGGTCCCGCTCTACCTGCTGATCGACGCCTGGGACGACATGGGACCGTCGGTCACCCTCTACGAGCAGCCCGGCAACGGCCGGTACAACCACGCCACGACCGTGGAGTTCGGCGAGAAGATCGGCCTGCCGGAGCCCTTCGGCCTGGAGATCGACACCTCCAGGTTCCCCCGTCCCGACCAGTGGCCGTCCTGAGGGCGACGCCTGAAGCGCTCAGACGGCCCCGTGCCAGGCGTGCCACAGGTCGGCGTACGAGCCCCCGCGGGCCAGCAGCTCGTCGTGGCTGCCCAGCTCGCTGACGCGGCCGTCCTCCACCACGGCGATCCGGTCGGCGTCGTGCGCCGTGTGGAGCCGGTGCGCGATCGCCACCACCGTCCGCCCCGACAGCACACCGGCCAGGGACCTCTCCAGGTGGCGGGCCGAACCCGGGTCCATCAGCGACGTCGCCTCGTCCAGCACCAGCACCTCCGGGTCGGCCAGCACCACCCGGGCCAGCGCGAGCTGCTGCACGTGGGCCGGGTCCAACGTGAGGTTGCCCGACCCCACCCGCGTGTCCAGCCCGTCCGGCAGCGACCGGACCCAGGCGTCGGCGTCCACGGCGGCCAGGGCCTCCCACAGCCGGTCCCGGTCCACCTCGGCGGCGTCCAGGGCCAGCGCCAGGTTCTCGGCCACGGTGCCGCGGAACACGTGGCTCTCCTGGCTCAGCAGGATCGCCCGCTCGCGCCGCAGCTCCGGTGACAGCCCCGCCATGTCCACCCCGCCGACGCGCACGCTCCCGGAGGTCGGCCCGTGCACGCCCGCGATCAGCTTGCCGAGGGTCGACTTGCCCGCGCCGCTCGGCCCGACCACCGCCAGGCGCTCGCCGGGGCACAGGACCAGGTCCACCCCGTGCAGGACCTCCGTGTCGGTGTAGCCGAACCGCGCGCCGCGCACCTCCACCGTTCCGGGCACGTGGTCCGCGTCCGCCTCGGAGACCCCCGGCCGCTCCTCGGCGAGCCGCACCCCCAGCAGGCGGCGCAGGCTCGTGAAGCCCATCATCAGGCTGTCCACCTGGTCCACCAGCTGCTCCACGGGCCGGGTCATCTGCACGGACAGGAACACGGCCGTGGCGATCTGGCCGACGGTCAGCATGCCGTCGGCGTGCAGGTACCCCGCGACCAGGAACGTGCACGCGGTCGCGAACAGGTACGCGAACTCCAGCGGCGGGTACCACACGCACCGCAGCCACAGCGTGTACCGCTCGGCCCGGTAGGCGCGGCGGATCTTGGCGTCGGCCCGCGCGGTCTGGCGGAGCTGGCGTCCCAGCGCCTCCAGGGTGTGTGCCCCCTCGACGGTGTCCGTGACGCTCTGGGTCAGGTCGGAGTAGGTCGCCAGCTCCCGGATGTAGCCGTCCGGGGCGCGGCGGGCGTACCAGCGGGTGGACACCCAGATGATCAGCAGGGTCGGCGCCCAGGCCAGGAGCAGCGCGGGGTGCAGCAGGCCGATCGCGGTGACGATGACGGCCACCGTCACCGTGCTCACCGCCATCACCGGCACCGAGTGGCGCACGGTGTGGCTCAGGTGCCCGATGTCGCGGCCCGACCTGGCCACCAGGTCGCCGGTCCCGGCCCTCTCCACCGTTCCGAGCGGCAGGCGCAGGACCGCGCGCACGAACTCCTCGCGCAGCTCGGCCAGCACCCCCTCCCCGAAGCGGATCGACTGCGCCACCGACACGAGCGTGAACCCGGCGTGGAACAGCAGGCCGACGACGATCACCACGGCCAGCAGGTCGATCCGGCCGGGGTCGGCCCCGCCGCGGACCGCGTCGATGACCATGCCGAGCACCCACGGGGCGACGAGCGCGGCCAGCGCCGCCATCCCGTACAGCACCACCACGGCGAGCAGCCGCCCGCCGTGGTCGCGGCCGGCCCGGCGCAGGCGTGTCCAGACCATGGACACGGGCGCCACGGGCAGGGCGGCGGTCTCCGCCGGCATCGGGAGCTCGGGGTCGTCGGTGCGGGGGAGGGCGTGTTCGGTGGTCCGGGTCATGGCTTCCCACTCGTGGAGACGGTGCGCAGGACGGTGTCGGCGTAGCCGGGGGCGCTCGCGAGCAGGTCCCGGTGGGAGCCCTCGGCGACGACGCGCCCGCCGTCCACGAACAGCACGTGGTCGGTGTGGTCGAGCAGGAGGGGGCTGGTGGTGATCAGGGCGGTGGTGCGCCCCTTCCGCTCGGCGGCCAGCCGTGCGCCGATGGCCGCCTCGGAGTGGGCGTCCACGGCGGAGGCGGGTTCGACCAGGACCAGGATCTCGGGGTCCAGGCCGAACGCCCTCGCCAGCCGGAGCCGCTGCTGCTGGCCGCCGGAGTACTCGCGCCCGCGCTCGGTGAGGAGCGCGTCGAACCCGGCCGGGGACTGCCGCACGACGTCGTCGGCGTACGCGGCCCGGACCACCGCCGCGAGGCGGTCGTCGGAGAGCCCTTCGTCCGGGGACAGCTCCTCGCGGAGCTTCCCGGAGAACAGGTGGGCGCTGTTGGACGCGACCAGCACGCGGCGGCGCACGTCGCGCAGCGGCAGGTCGCGCAGGCGCACCTCGCGGCCGGTCGCCGTCTCGACGAGCAGGGCGTCCGCACCGTCCCCCTCGTCCTCGCGGTACCGGCCCAGGCGCTCGGCCAGGGCGGTCGCCCCGGCCGCGTCGGAGCACACCACGCCGGTGGTGCGCCCGGCGGCCACCACGACCCCGCTGACGGGGTCGCGCAGGTCGCACGGGGCGGCCGGGGGATCGGCGGGGTGCTCGGGGTCGGGGTGGTCGTGCTCCAGGGAGAGCACGCGGACCACGTGGTCCGCCGCCACCCGGGCGGAGATGAACAGGGAGGAGGCGTGCATCAGGTACCGGATCGCCACGGCCAGGTTGCCCGTGTACCCGTAGAACGCGACGAGCTGGCCCACGGTGATGTCCCCGGCCAGGGCCAGCCGGGCGCCGTACCAGACGATGCCCACCAGCAGCAGTCCCGGATACAGCTCGCGGACGGCCTGGAGGGCGGCGTCCATCCACCCCACCCGCACGCCGGCGGCGCGCACGCGCTGGGACTCCTCGCGGTAGCGGTCGCCGACGGTGCGCTCCCCGCCCACGCCCCGTAGCACCCGCAGCCCGGAGACCAGGTCGGTGGCCCGCGTGGTCAGCTCGGCCTGCCTGGTGCGGTGGTGCTCCTGGCGCCGGGAGAACGGGCGCAGCAGCGGCACCATGCCGACCACCATCACCGGCACCGCGACGAGCACGATCAGGCCGAACGTGACGTGCGACGACAGCATGAGGGCGCTCACCGCACCGATCGTCACCACCGACGCGGGGACGAGCGCGGAGTCCTCGTAGAAGTCGCCCACCCGGTCGATGTCGTCCGTGCCGACCGCGACCACCTCGCCGGACGGGAGCCGCCGGGTGAGGGTGGGGCCCAGGGCGACCGACCGCGCGATGACGACCTGCACGGTGCGGTACGCGGACGAGTACCAGTTGAACGCCATCGCCCGGACGCCGACCGGCACCAGTGCCGTGCTCAGCAGGGTCAGGCCGGTGAGGACGCCGAACCAGAGGAGCAGCGACCGCGGGTCGCCCTCGACCACGCCGGAGTCCAGGGTGGCGCCGACCGCCGCGGACATGAGGACGCCGCAGAGCCTGTAGGCGCTGTCCACGCCCCCCGCCCACGCGAGCGGGCGCCACTCCGATCGGGCGAGCCACAGCAGGAAGCGGTTGGCCGAACGGTGGTCGGGAATGCCCGGAGGCTGAGGAAGTACGCGCACAGTTCTCGGACTGTAACCAGAGAACCGGGGCGGGTCCACTCATTTTTCCAGGACGGGCCAGGGGTATCGTGCCTGGTCGGGCCGGGTGTCATCGCCGGGCGCACGCGCCCGGCGGGGTCACCTGACGGTGCCCTGCCCGTGCAGCAGCTCGACCAGGCGGAGCACTGCCGGGGCGCACCGCTCGCGCTCGGCGAAGCCGATCCACGCCAGCTCCGCGATCTCGTTGTCGGCGGTCGGCTCGCCGTCGTGCTCGGCGGAGTAGCAGGACAGCCGCACCCGCGTCCCCGGCGCCTTGTCGTAGGCCAGTTCGTCGATGACCGCCACCTGCCGGAAGGTTCCGGGGCGGAGCACCACGCCGACCTCCTCCTCGGCCTCGCGCGCCACGGCCGCCTCGTCGCTCTCGCCGGGCTCGCGCTTGCCGCCCGGGAGGTAGAACCGGTCGACGCCCTCGGTGCGGACGCACAGCAGCCGTCCGTCTCTCACGTGCACCCAGGCCAGGGCGTCGATCACGGCGGGGGTGCCGGACTGCGCCGGCGGAGTCGAGGTCATGGGCCCACTGTAGGGCGAAGAGGGGACTGCGGGGCGGGGAGGGGCCGTGGTGTGGGGAAGGGGGCTGGGTGTGGGGGAGGAACCGCCGAACCCGCGTCCCGGGGGTGACGCGACGCACTAGCATCCAGTCAGCGGCGGACGGCGCGGGCCCCGGGGCCCGGGAAGGACGGACGGCATGGAGACGCGGACCCGAGGAACGGCCCCGGCGGGGACCGCCGGAGCGACAGCCGGACTCCTCCTCGCGGAGATCGCCGCCGGCGGCGGGATCCCCCCGCAGTCCGACGCCCACAGGGAGGCCCGCGAACAGGCGTACAACCTGTACAGCGCGGCCGTCGGGGCCTGTCTGAGCCGCGCGGACACCCGGCCCGAACTCAGGGAGCGGGCGGCCGTGCTCCTGGCGGAGGAGGCGCGCCTGCCGTTCCTCTCCCCGGACGGGGTCGACGCCGTCAACGCGGAACTGCCCGCCGTGGTCGCCGCACTGCGCGCCGAGCCCGTGCCGGTTCCCGACGGGGCCACGCCCCGGGACCCCGGACGTGTCCTGGACGACGCGGACCTGGGTGCGCTGTTCGACCTGGCCCTGCGCGACCGCCTCACGGGTGGGGCGCGGGAGCACCCCAGGCTGCTGCTCCTCGGCGGCCAGCCGGGGGCGGGCAAGTCCACCCTGCAACGCCTGCTCCTGCCCGCTCTGCCGGAGGGCACCGTGAGCTACGACGGCGACGACCTGCTGAGGCTCGCGCCCGACTACGAGTGGGCGATGGCCGCCGACGACGCGGCGGCCTCGGGCTCCCTCGCACGCCAGGTCGCCGGTCTGCACGGGCTCGCCCTGGAGCACGTGCGATCCGGACGGGCCGATGTCGTGTGCAGCCACCCCCTCGGACGCGCCGACTGGGCGGCCTCCTGGGTGGAGGGGTTCCGCGACGCCGGGTACCGGGTCGAGGTGGCGTTCGTGGCCACGCACTCCTCCAACAGCCGCTTTGCGCTCGCCGACCGTCTTGCGCGGGCCCGCGCCCACCAGGGTTTCGGACGCGTCATGTCGGAAGTGCACCACGACCGCTTCTACCTGGGAGTGCCCAACACGGTGGAGTTCCTGGAGACCCACCGGCTCGTGGACTCCCTGTACGTGCTCTCCCGGGACGGCGACGTGCTCTACACCAACCACCTCGAGGACGGCGACTGGCGCACCGAGCCCTTCGGCCGGATCGCCCTGGAGGCCGAACGAGGTCGGCGCGACCTCTGGCGCGACGTCGAGGGATGAACATACGGAAGCCCTCACCTGTGCAGGTGGGGGCTCCGCGCCGTGGGCTACTTCTCGCGCCGGGTGGTGCTGATCAGCGCCCGCCACTCGGCGGACGGGAAGGCGAGATGGCCGAGTTGCCTGTTCTGGGTGTCGCGGACCAGGTGCTTACCGGGAAGGTCGGCGACCTCCACACACTCGTTCGCGGTCGCGCTGTAGGACGACTTGCGGAAGGTCGCGACCGCGAGGAACGCGGCCCATGCGTCGGCCGGGTATTCGACGTGGCCGAGGTGGCGGTTCTGGGTGTCGCGAATCAGGCTCGCGCCCGGGACGTCGGCCACCTCGACGCAGTTCTGTGCCTGATTGCTGTAGCTGCTCTTGCGGAAGGCGACCTCCACACAGTTGTTGCGGTCGCTGTAGCTGGACTTGCGAAAGTCGAGGTCCATGTGGTTCTGCGGGGTGGCTTCGTTGTGACCGGACCGGAAGGGCGCGAGTTCGCTCATCTCCGGGATGTACCCGCTGACGTGGTGGTGTCGGTGGCCGGATGCGGTCAGGGGCCGACGAGCTGGGGCCCGTCGCGGGGGAGTGGGCTCACGAGGCCAGGTCGTCTCACCTGCGGCGTTCCTCTGCTAAGCGCTGTGGTGCGGACCGCCGGAGGCAGTCACCTTGTTCGAGTGCTACCTGGCATCGGGCCTGCCCAGTAGACTCGGCGCGGGAATGAGTAACGGGGAGCCCCTGCCAACGCAGGGGCTCCCCGCTTTCGTGCCTACGGGCGGGCGGTGCTCAGGAGCGCAACCCACTCCGGTGCCGCGAACGCCAGCTGCTCACGGTCCGGGTTCTGGGAGTCGCGAACCACCGCGCCCCCGGGGACATCCGCGATGGCAACGCAGTCGCTGCGGTCGCTGTAGCTCGATGTGCGGAATTCGAGGGTCTCGGGAATGAGCATCGGAACTTCTTTCAGGGTGCCTTGGCTATCTCACGCAGATAGGCAACGCTCTCGTCTACATCGAGAGAGCGACTCACGAGGTGGTTGAACAGGTTTCGGTAACGCGTTGTCTCGTCTGCTTCCTCCAGAAAAAGGCCGTCCTGGTCCATCTCCAGATAGACGACCGGGTCGGCGGCGGCGAAGTCCATGAGTACGAACGCACCCTTCGCTCCGGCGTGGATGCCCGCGCTGAACGGCACGATCTGAATCGTGACGCCGGACTCGCGGTCAGCCATGTCGGCGAGATGACCGGCCTGTTCATGGCACACATCCGGGGTGGCCCGGAGACGCTCGATGGCGCCCGCGTCGATCACTGCCCACAGCGTCGGCCGGTCCGG
Source organism: Nocardiopsis sp. NPDC006198 (assembly GCF_040613895.1). NCBI lineage: Bacteria > Bacillati > Actinomycetota > Actinomycetes > Streptosporangiales > Nocardiopsidaceae > Nocardiopsis > Nocardiopsis sp. NPDC006198. Next base: position 109,278 of record NZ_JBEXSY010000005.1, read on the forward strand.
CCCGGTGAGCAGTTCCTGTCTACGACGGCGCGCATCAACCACGCGAGCGATGTCAATCGGGTCGCGCGTCAAGTTTCCCGACCGCGTCAGCAATTCCACGTACGACGGGGTCTGTAGAAGCCCTGGAATGATCATCGGCTGGTAGGTGCTGATTGAGGTCGCGTCCGACTCCAGCACGGGAAATTCGTCTGGGAAGACGTCACCGTACTTCGTCCACCACCCTTTCTTCCCGGCCTGCCTGGTGATGGCGAACAGGCTCTCGCGGCGGCGCTCGTCGGTGACGCCGTAGACATCCAGGAGCGCACGTACTTCGACCACGCTCGGGCGTAGGCGGACGCCGGTCTCGATGTTCGAGACTTTCCCGACGCTCCACTCCGTGGCTGCGGCGGCATCCTCCAGCGTCATCCCTGCGGCGACACGGAGGGCGCGTAGTTCCTCGGAGAGTCGGCGGCGTCGCACGCTGAGGCGTCGCTGTGTGTCGGACATGGTCTCTCTCCTGGGGTGAGGCGTCACTCGGAATGTTACGGCTGGTCGGTGATTCGGGCATCCAGATACAGACGACATGAAATCCTCACAGTCTGCTAGTAAGGAAACCATGAAAATCTTGAAACTCTGAGGATTTCATGGTTTCTTGAGAGCACTCATTCCCCGCCGGGCTTCCCACCCGGCACCCTGTGAAGGAGGCGCCATGGCGCGCTACCTGAACCCCTCGGCGCTCGTCGCCGTCCGCCACCTCGCGTCCGAGGCCATACGGACCCGCCGTCCCCGGCGTGCGGCCCGCGTCAGGCACTACGTCCCTGAGCCGTCCGCCTTCCGCGTCACTGCCGCCGTTCCGGCGCTGGACGTCCTCGGCGCGGTGCTCGACGGCCTCCGCCGACTGGAGGCCGTGGCATGACTCGGGTGTGCGATCTCCGCGAACTGTCCACCATGGCGGCGCTCACCGCGTGGGCCACCGCCCACGGGGCGGCCGTCACCTACCTGGGCCCCGACCTCCAGGGCCACGCGGTCTACGCGGCCCGCCGGGGGCCCGTGACCCGCGTCGTCACAGTCCCCGGTCCGGACCCGCACCCGCATCCGCTGACCTGGCACTCGCCGCTGGAGACCCTTCCCGCCGACGCACCGCCGACGACAGCCGGGGCCACCGTCCGCGTCCCCGCAGCCCGGTCCGGCAGCCCTGCTCCGCCCGGCAGCTCGGACCTCTCCGGCGACCCCTGTGTCCCGGCCGGGGGCCTGCGCGCCGTGTGGATGGCGGCCGTGCGCGCCGTCTCCGTCCTCTGAGACCGGGCGCGCCCTGAGCGGGGGCCGGGGCGCGCCCTTCCGTACCTCCCCCGAGGAGCACGGCGTGGACGGCAGGACCAGGTGCGAGAAGACCACCAGCGGCCAGCACGACTACATCCCGGATCCGGCCGATTCGAAGTACCCCGACATCCGGACCATGCGGTGCCGCCACTGCGGCGACACCGTCACCGTCACCCGAGGGTGACCGACCAGAGAGCAGGTCAGCATGACCACAGCCACAGCAACAGTCCCAACCCCAGCCACAACCCCACCCCCATCCCCGGCTGTAGCCACCGCACCTTCCGCTACCGACCGGAGGGGCCCGGCCGCCGAGCAGGACTGCTCGATGTGCAGCGGGGTCGGCGGAAAGTTCGTCACGACCGACGGACAGACCCCGGGCAAGGCGCTCGGTGACTGGGTGCCCTGCACAGGCTGCAACGGCACGGGAAAGGTGCGCTGATGAGGAACACTCCCGATAGGGACCACCTCCCTCTCGCCCGCGCACTGGCCGACCGGCTCCGCGCGGACGGCATCCCCGAGCACATCGCCTCCTTGTTCCACAGGGTGCCCCGGCACGAGTTCCTGCCCGACGTGGTGTGGGGCGATGGCCGCACCCGCTACGACCGGGCCGAGGACCCCGACGCCTGGCTCCGCGCCGCCTACAGCGACCAGGCGCTGACCACCCAGCGCGACGACGGCCGCGAGGGCGGCATGGGCCTGCCCACCTCCTCCAGTTCCGCGCCGACGATCATGGCCCGCATGCTCGCCGCCGCCCGGATCGAACCCGCGCACTCGGTGCTGGAGATCGGCACGGGGACCGGGTTCAACGCGGCACTTCTGTGCGAACTGGTCGGTGACGAGCGCGTGGCCACGATGGAGATCGACCCGGCCGTCTCCGACACGGCCCGGTCGGCGCTGCACGCCGCCGGGTACGCGCCGGAGACCGTGAACGCCGACGCGGAGCACGCCCGCCTGTCCGGCGCTCCGGCGTTCCACCGGGTCATCGCCACGTGCCAGGTGGCGGACATCCCGCCGGGATGGCTCGCCCAGCTCCACCCGCGCGGGCTGCTCGTCACCCCGTGGGCGCCCACCCCGGGTGCGCCGTCCGGCGTGCTCGCGGTCCTGGAGAAGCGCGGCGACACCCTGGCCGAAGGCCGCTTCGAGGGAGGTCTCGCGTTCATGTGGGCACGCGGCCAGCGCACGTCCGGAGGGCGCGTTCCGGACGCGGACGCGGTCCCCGACCGCACCACCCGGGCGGAGGGGGACCCCCGCTACCTCCTCGACGGCGAGAGCGGTCTCCTCCTGGCACTGCTCGTGCCCGACTGGACGTTCGGCATGCGGATGGAGCGCGGCGCGGACGAACCGCACATGTGGGTGCGCTCCACCCGCTGCGGGTCGTGGGCGCGCCTGCACCCGGACGGGCGCGTCGAACAGGGAGGCGGGTCCCGGCGGCTGGTGGACGAGTTCGAGGAGGCGCTCACCCGGTGGCGCGGGCAGGGGGAGCCGGGCCTCGCGGAGTTCGGGCTGACGGTGGACGACGGACAGGGGAGCCGTTCCGTGTGGCTGCGAGAGCCGGAGGCCGTCCTGTGGACCGCCCGCCGGCCCGGCCTCCCGGAGCACCCCGACCGGTCGGGCCGCCCCGACCGCCCCGACCGTCTGGCCCGTTCCGGCCGCTCGGACCGATCCGGGGAGCCCCGGTGACCGCGACCGAGTTCGAGGAACTGCTCACCCCCGCCGAGGTGGCGCGGCTGTTCCGGGTGGACCCCAAGACCGTCGCCAAGTGGGCCAGGACCGGACACCTCAGCTCGGTCAAGACCCTGGGCGGCCACAGGCGCTACCGCGAGAGCGAGGTCAGGCGACTGCTCGGATACCGGTGACCCCCCGCGCCCGGCCCCGACCGGGCCGGGCGCGCGGGACCGCCGCCGAGCCGTCCGCCCCCGTCGTCCGCCCCGTGCCCCACCGCTCCCTCGCGGAGCCGGGCGGGGACAGCCCCTCCTGGGGGCGGACCGCAGGCTCGGGCCCGTCCCTACTCCCCGGTCAGTCCGGCCATGGCCTGCCGGTCCTCCTCGCCGAACCTCTCCTCCAGCTCCTCCGGGGCGGCGTCCACGTCGATCCGCGACAGCGGCACCCCGCGCGCGGACTCGATCGCGCCGAGCCGCCGCAGCGCCCGGTCGCCGGCGTACCTCACCAGCTCGCCCGGCGGCAGCTCGTAGCGCCGCATGCCGGGGTTCTCCGAGAACTCCTCGCCCCGCTCCACCGTCGACATCACGTGCGGCAGCAGCTCGTCCAGCCGCTCCCGTACCGCGTCCCAGTTGGCGTCGTCGGCCGCGACGTGCCTGCGGCACGTGAAGGTGCCCCACGCCATGTGCCGGCGCTCGTCGTCCCCGATCCGCCGCACGATCTCCCTCATCCCGGGGAAGACGCCCCGGACCGTGCACACGTGGTTCCAGGCGTAGTAGCCGGTGAGCGCGAGCGAGCCCTCGATGACGTGGTTGTAGGTCACCGACGCCCGCACCTGGTTCCGGGGGCTCGGGTCGTCCAGGAGCGCCTCCAGCGAACCGGGCAGCTCCTCGTAGAACAGCGCCCGGTAGCCGGGGTTGTCGTCCACGTACCCGTGCAGGTCCTCGTGCACCCCGAGGGCGTCCAGCCACAGCCGGAACGCCTGCACGTGCTTGGCCTCCTCGAAGGCGAACTGGGTCAGGTACATCTCGTCGCCGAGCCGGCCCTCCGCCGCCATCGCGCGCAGGAACGGCTGGAGGTCCTCGGTCACGGCCTCCTCGCCCGCCACGAAGAACGCGCACAGCCTGAGGATGCGCTCGCGGGCCTCACCGCCGAGGCCCTGCCAGTCCTCCGCGTCCCGGGAGAGGTCGACGTCCGCCGGGTTCCAGAAGCGGGCGTTGCCCTTGGCGAACAGTCTGAGGGGGAGGGAGTCCCAGTTCAGGCCGCCGTTCCGGAGGGTGTGGAACCCCGTCCGGTGACCGGAGGGGGCGGGGGTCGGCGATCCGGTGGCGGGGGCGGGCTCGTCGGGCACGGGAGGACCTCCTGGGGGGTGGACTGCCCTCATGATTGGACACGGAAGCCTCTCGTGTAAAGGGGATGGGCGGCATCCGCCCCGCGAAAACCGAATTCGGTTCGGTCGGAAGGCCGCTCCGCCTCCCCGTGCCGCGCCCCGGTCGGCATCACGGCGAGCCGCCCCCCGCCGAAACGGTACGGTCGGGGAGTACCGCCCGCACTGAACGATCCGATCGGGGGACGACGTGTTCTGTGGTGATCCCGGCACCGCCGGTTACGCCGCCTGCGCCGCCCAGACCCAGCTCTTCGCGCTGGCCTCCGCCATCCCCGCACTCCTCGGGATGGCGCTCCTCATCACGGCCTTCACCGCCCCGTCCGTCCGCGGAGACCGGATCCTGCGCACCCGCACCCTCAGCTACTCCCTCGTGGCGTGGGGCATCGCGGCGGGCACCTACGTCATGGGCGGGCTGCCCTCCGTCTGACGGCCTCGGGGGCCGCCCCCCGGACGGGACGCCCCCGGGCCCGTGTCCGCCCCGCCCCTCCCAAGGTGCACCCCTGCCCTGCTCCCGCACCCGGAGGCGGCGTCCCCGCCCCGCCCTGCCCCGCTCCGGCCGGTCCCCGCTCGACCCGGTGGCGCGGGCCGCCCCGTGGCCGGTCTGCCGACCGAGAGCGCCGGACCCCGGCGAGCGGTGAACCCCCGGTGCGGTTCGCTCCCGTCGCCCTGTGCGGCTGTCACTCTATACGCGGCGTGTATACGCGACGTGTATAGTCACCGGCATGACTCTCGGCCAGACATTCCTGGGGCTGCTCGAAACCCGCTCCCAGCACGGATACGACCTCAAACGGGCCTACGACGAGCGCTTCGCCGGCCAACGGCCGCTCGCCTACGGGCAGGTGTACGCCACCCTCTCCCGCCTGCTCAAGCACGGGCTGGTGGAGGTGGAGGCGGTGGAGGCCGGCGCGGGACCCGAGCGCAAGCGCTACACCGTGACCGACGCCGGGGTCACCGACGTCGAACAGTGGCTCGCCACACCGGAGAACCCCGAGCCCTACCTCCAGAGCACCCTGTACGCCAAGGTCGTGCTCGCCCTGCTCACCGGTCGTCCGGCCGACGGGATCCTCGACGTCCAGCGCGCCGAGCACCTGCGCCTGATGCGCGAGCTCACCCGCCGCAAGACCGCCGGGGACCTGTCCGACCAGCTCATCTGCGACCACGCCCTGTTCCACCTGGAAGCCGACCTGCGGTGGCTGGAACTGACCGCCGCCCGGCTGAACGACCTCGCCGACGAGGTGCGCGGCAGATGAGACGACCCGCCCCCCGCGCCCTCCCCGACCGCCTCCCCGAGGCTCCCGGAACCCCCCTGCTGACCGGCTCCGGCCTGCGCAAGTCCTTCGGCCTCACCCGGGCCCTGGAGGACGCCTCCCTCGACCTGTACCCCGGCGAGGTCGTCGCCGTCATGGGCCCCTCGGGCTCGGGGAAGTCCACCCTTTTGCACTGCCTCGCCGGCGTGGTGCGGCCGGACGCCGGGACCATCGAGTACGACGGACAGGACCTGGTCGCCGCCTCGGACACCCGGCTCAGCGCGCTGCGCCGCTCGGAGTTCGGCTTCCTGTTCCAGTTCGGTCAGCTCGTCCCCGAACTGTCCTGCCTGGAGAACGTCGCGCTCCCCCTGAGGCTCGGCGGGCGGCCCCGCCGCCGGGCGGAGCACGCCGCCGCCGAGTGGCTGGACCGGCTGGACGTGGGCGAACTCGCGCACAAGACCCCCGGCGAGTGCTCGGGCGGCCAGGGCCAGAGGGTCGCGGTCGCCCGCGCCCTCATCACCCGCCCCCGGGTGGTGTTCGCCGACGAACCCACGGGCGCACTCGACTCCCTGAACGGGGAACGGGTGATCCGCATGCTCACCGACGCGGCTCGGGAGTCCGGGGCCGCCGTGGTCGTGGTGACGCACGAGGCCCGAGTGGCCGCCTACGCCGACCGCGAGGTCGTCTGCCGGGACGGCCGCACCCTCGACACCGGAGGGCCGGGATGAGCCCGCGAGACCGCACACCCGCCGGAACCGGTCCGGAACGCGACCGCCCGTCCCCCCTCGGCGAACTCCTGCTGGGCGCGCAGCTCGCCCTGCGCGGAGGCCGTGAGGTCGTCCTCCGGAGCGTCCTCACGGCGATCGGGGTCGGCGTGGCCACCGCCGGTCTGCTCCTGGCCGCCGGCCTGCCGACCGCCCTGGACCACCTGGCCGAGCGGAACGCGGCCCGCATGGACCACCAGGCCGCCCCCCACCCGGCGCCCCCGGCGGGCGACGACACCCTGCTGATCGGCATCGCCACCACCGTCCACGAGGGGCAGGAGGTCCACGGGCGGCTCCTCCGGGCCGAGGGGGCCGACCCCCCGCTCCCACCCGGCGTGACCGAGATCCCCGGGCCGGGCGAGCTCCTCCTCTCCCCCGCGCTGGCCGACCTGCTCGACGCCCCGGGCACAGAGGCCCTCCGGAGCCGGTTCGACCACCCCGTCGTCGGGGAGATCGGCCCCGAAGGGCTCCTGGGACCGCACGAACTGGCCTACTACCTCGGCAGCGAGGACCTGGCCGTGGAGAACGCCGGTATACGGATCACCGGGTTCGGCGGGGAGTCCGGCCCCGTGGTGCGGGGGCCGGTCGTCGTGCTCCTCGGCCTGGTGGGCGTGGTCGTCATGCTCACCCCCGTCGTGGTCTTCCTCGGCGCGGCGGTGCGCTTCGGCGGCGAACAGCGTGAGCGCCGCCTGGCGGCGCTGCGGCTCATGGGGGCCGACCGCCGGGCCGTCCGGCGCGTCGCGGCCGGTGAGACCCTTCCCGGTGTCGGGCTCGGCCTGGTGCTCGGGGCGCTGTTCTTCTACGCCGGGCGTCCGATCGTGGAGACGGTGGGGGTGGGGCCCGGCCTCTACGCCGGGGACGTGGCACCGCACCCCGTGCTCGGCGCACTGGTGTTCGCCGGGGTCCCGCTGCTCGCCCTGTGGGTGGTGCTCGCCTCCCTGCGCGGGGTCGTGGTCGAACCGCTCGGCACCGTGCGCCGCGCCGAACGGCCGCGCCCCAGGGTGTGGTGGCGTCTGCTGCTCCTGGTGCTCGGCGTGGTCCTGATCTGGCTGAGCATGGACCTCCGGACGGCCGGGCGCCTGGGCCTGCCCGGGGGAGGAGGGCTGCCGATGACGGCGATCGGGCTCCTGGCCGCGCTGTTCGGCACGACCGCCGTGCTGCCCTGGCTGGTGGACCGGCTGTTCCGACGCGCCTCGGGCGGCCCCCTCGCGCTCCAGCTCGCCCAGCGCCGGCTGGCGGCGGCGGGCGGCGGGCCCACCCGGGCGGTCAGCGGCATCGTGGTGACCGTCGCGGGGGCCATCGCGCTGCAGAGCCTGTTCGCGAACGCCTGGGCCGATGCGTCGGTGACGCTCGCGGACACCGCCCAGGAGGCGTACGCGGAGAACGAGTTCGGTTCGTCCCGGTTCCAGGTCCAGGCGGAGCTGTGGATGCCCCCCGCCGACGACGACCCCGCCGGGACCGTGGCGCGGGTGCCCGGTGTGGAGGAGGCGGCGGCCTTCCGTACGGTGTGGGGCGCCACCGGCGACGGCACCGACGTCCCGGTCCACATCGCCGACTGCGACGTCCTGCGGCAGATGGCCGACCTGCCCGCCTGTTCCCCCGGGGACGTCTTCAGCGCGCTGCCCGGGCTGGGAGCCGGCGACACCCTCATGGTCCGACCGAGGGAGGACGCGACGGAGAGCCCCTGGGTGCTGCCCCCGGTCTCCGGTTTCGAGGGGGCGCTGGTCGAACACCCCTGGAGCGCCACGGGGCACACGGCGCGGGACGTCGTCCTCGCGACCCCGGAGGCCGCCGCGGTGCCCGCGGAGATCGCCGTCCGGAGCACGATCTGGATCAGGGCCGACCCGGCCGTCCCCGGAATGGAGGAGGGGCTCAGGCACACCCTCGGGTCCCTGGATCCGACCTCGCGCCTGACCGTCCCGATCACCACCGTGGTCAACCCGGCCATGGCCGACATCCGTGACGCGCTCGTGGCCGGAGCCCTGGCCTGCCTGGCGGTGATCGCCGCCGGGCTGGTGGTGGGCACGGTCGAGCAGGTCCGCGAACGCCGGCGGGTACACGCGGTGCTCACCGCGTTCGGCGCCCGGCGGAGCACGCTGGTGGCCTCGGTGGTGTGGCAGACCACGCTGCCCGTGCTCCTGGGCATCGTGCTGGCCACGGCGGTCGGGACAGCCCTCGGGGTCATGGTCCAGAGGGTGGCCGGGCTCCCCGTGCGCTTCATCCCGGTGGAGACCCTCGTCATCGCGGGCGCCGGCGTGGGCGTGGCGGCCCTGACCACCCTGCTCGCGGTGCCCGCGCTGCTGCGGACCATGCGCCCGGAGGGCCTGCGCTCGGAGTGAGCGGGGCCCGGTCGGGAGACACGGGTCCCCGGTGACGGGGACCGGGGACCCGCCGCCCGGGCCCGGCCCCGCCCCTAGATCTCCTCGCCGGACAGCAGATCCGACGCGTCGGTGATCCGGTACGCGTACCCCTGCTCGGCGAGGAAGCGCTGCCGGTGCGCGGCGTAGTCCTGGTCGAGGGTGTCCCTGGCGACCACCGCGTAGAAGCGCGCGGCGCGGCCGTCGGTCTTGGGCCGCAGGACCCGGCCCAGGCGCTGGGCCTCCTCCTGCCGGGACCCGAAGGAGCCGGACACCTGCACCGCCACGCCCGCCTCGGGCAGGTCGATGGAGAAGTTCGCGACCTTGGAGACCACCAGCGTGCGCAGCTCGCCGGAGCGGAAGGCGTCGAACAGCCTCTCGCGCTCCTTGTTCCTGGTCTCGCCCTTGATCACGGGGGCGTCCAGGGAGGCGCCCAGCTCGTCCAGCTGGTCGATGTAGGAGCCGATGACCAGCACCTGCTCCTCGGGGTGGCGCTCCACGATCTGCCGCACCACCGAGGTCTTCGTCTCGGAGGAGGCGCAGAACCGGTAGCGGTCCTCGGGCTCGGCGGTGGCGTAGGCCAGGCGCTCGGACTCCGACAGGTCCACCCGGACCTCCACGCAGTCCGCGGGGGCGATCCACCCCTGGTTCTCCATGTCCTTCCACGGGGCGTCGTAGCGCTTGGGGCCGATGAGCGAGAACACGTCGCCCTCCCGGCCGTCCTCCCGCACCAGCGTCGCGGTGAGCCCCAGGCGGCGCCGGGCCTGGAGGCTCGCCGTCATCCGGAAGATCGGCGCCGGCAGCAGGTGGACCTCGTCGTAGACCACGAGCCCCCAGTCGCGGGCGTCGAACAGCTCCAGGTGCGTGTACACGCCCTTGCGCCTGGCGGCCATCACCTGGTAGGTCGCGATCGTGACCGGCCGGATCTCCTTGCGCGTCCCCGAGTACTCGCCGATCTCGTCCTCGGTGAGGGAGGTGCGCCGCAGCAGCTCCGTCTTCCACTGGTGGACCGACACGGTGTTCGTCACGAGGATGAGGGTGGTCGCCCCGGTGAGCGCCATCGCCGCCGCGCCCACGACGGTCTTGCCCGCGCCGCACGGCAGCACGACGACGCCGGAGCCGCCCGCGTGGAAGCTCTCCGCGGCCTCCTTCTGGTAGCCGCGCAGCTCCCAGCCGTCCTGGTCCAGGTCGATGGCGTGGGCCTCGCCGTCCACGTACCCGGCCAGGTCCTCGGCGGGCCAGCCGATCTTCAGCAGCGCCTGCTTGAGGTTGCCGCGCTCGCTGGGGTGCACGGCCACCGAGTCCTCGCCCAGCCGCTCGCCGAGCATGCCCTTGAGCTTCTTGGCCCGGACGACCTCCTCCAGGACGGCCCTGTCCGAGGACTCCAGGACCAGCCCGCGCACGGGGTCGCCGACGATGCGCAGGCGCCCGTAGCGCTGCATGGTCTCGGCGATGTCCACCAGCAGGGAGTGCGGCACCGGGAACCTGGAGAAGCGGATCAGCGCGTCCACGACCTGCTCGGCGTCGTGTCCGGCGGCGCGCGAGTTCCACAGCGCCAGCGGAGTGATCCGGTAGGTGTGCACGTGCTCGGGTGCGCGCTCCAGCTCGGCGAAGGGCGCGATGGCTCGGCGGCACTCGCCGGCGAGCTCGTGGTCGACCTCGAGCAGGAGCGTCTTGTCGGACTGGACGATCAGGCAGGACACACGGACCTTCAATCTCGCGGGGCGGGGGCGGCCTCAGGTGCAACGCGTCCGGGCCCCTGATCATGCCCTGCCGCCGAAATGCCCGCCCGGCCCCGTTCCCGGCCGCCGGAACGGCGTCCTCCGGGGTCCGCGCGCCCGCGTCCGCCGCTGTTCGGGCGGCGTGGAGTCCCGGGCCGGGCCCCGGGTCCGCGTGTCCGCGTCCGCCGCACCGGCGCGGCCCGCGCGGCGCGGTCGGTCAGGTCTCGGAGGTGGCGATGGCGAAGCCGATCAGGCACGCGAGGACGGCCATGATCGCCAGGATCACCCCGTTGGAGATCCAGGCGTAGCGGAGGTGCCGCCGCGCCTTCTCCCGGTCGACCTTCTCCGTGAGGGAGAGCGCCGAGAACACGAGGCCGATGACGCCCAGGAACCCGCAGCAGGTCACCACGAGGAGGATCGACACCACCAGGGCGGCGATGGCGCTCGTCTGGCTGGGCGGGGCCTCCTGGTACGGGGCGGCGTACGGCTCCATGCCGTGGGCGTGTCCGGCGACGGGGCCGCCGTAGCCGCCCGGGGGCGGCGGGTACCCCGCGGGGTCGCCGTAGCCGGCGGGCGGCTGCGGATAGGGGCTGCCGTAGGGGAGGTCCTGCGGGTGGGGCTGCCCGGTGTAGGGGTCGCCGTAGGGGTCGTTGGGACCGGACTGCCAGTTCTCGCTCAAGGTCGTGACCTCCGGGAGGTGTCGGTGTACGGGGGAGCCGTCGGGGACGGCGGGGAGGGGGAGGGCGGCGCTCGGGGCCGGTCCGCCGCCGGGGGCCGGGAACCGGTCCGCGCGGCCGGTCCGCCGGTACCTGCGGGCCCGGTCAGACGCTGAGGATCACCACCGCCAGGAGCATGAGCGGGATGAAGAACACCACCGACAGCGCGGCGTAGGCGAAATTGCACGCCCACGCGTACCGGAGGTGGCGCTCGACCTCGGCCGCGTCCGGGTAGCGCCTGACCGCCATGACCCCGAAGCCGATGCCGGGCAGGTTCGCCACGAGGAGGAAGAACCACATGCCCAGGTACAGGCCCAGGACGGGCACCACCAGGCTGAGCAGCGCCGCCACCAGGGCCGCGACCGCTCCCCCCAGCCTGGCCGGGGGGCCCGTGGGGCCGGCTCCGGGACCGGCTCCGGGACGGGGGCCGGTCCCGGGGCGGTGGCCGAACGGCCCGCCGGACGCCGGACGCGAAGGGCCCGCCGGCCCCGGGGGCCGCACCGAGCCGAGCGTGGAGCCCTGCTCGCGCTCCCAGAAGGCCTTGGGTCCGCCCTGGCCGCTCATCACCGCTCGTCCGCCTCCCGTCGGCCGCGGGGGCCGTCGTCGCCGAGCCGCCCTCGCGGCCGTCCCATACTGCCGCATACCCAGCCCGCCGCGCGCGGACCCGGCGCACGGCGGCACGGTTCGTCAAACACCGGTCAGTAGTTGGTCACCGGGACGATCCCCTGGATCCACGAGCCCGCCTGGGTGAACATCACGAACGTCAGCACCAGCATCACGAAGAACATCACCCCGGCGGCGCCCAGGCAGTACCAGGAGTAGCGGGTGAGCGTCTCCGCCTGGACGGGGCGGCCCCGGTCGCGCGCGTGGGCGGCGCGCACCGCGAACACGATCCCGGCGACCCCGAACAGCCAGTTCGCGCAGCACAGGAACGTGAGCGCGTGCAGGATCAGGGCCATCGTCGAACTGTTGGCCCCGCCGGGGAGCGGCGTCCGGGACCCCTCGCGGTCGTCGTCGCGCCCGTCCCACTCCTCCCGCCCGTCCGGTTCGTCGGCGCGGGGGCGGTCCCGGGCGGTGCGGTCGTCCGGACCGCCGCCGCGACGGGGGTCCCGGCGCCCCGCCCCGCGGCTCCGCCCGAGGCCGCCGTCGCGGTCGTCGTCGCGTCCGTGGTCGCGTGGGGACGATGCCCCGGGGGGCAGCGATGTGTCGCTCATGGGGGTGTCTCTCGCTGTCGGTGGGCGGACCGGCTCGCACCCACACTAGAGGGCGTGCCCGGCGGGCACCCACCCCGCTGCGCGACGCCCCGGCACGCCCCTCGCGGTGTTCTCATCGGTCGACAGGAATCCACCCTGACTCCCTCTTCGGCCTCGCGGGGAAAGCACCGGATACGCCGCTCGCGACGGGCGGCACCCACCGGACACCCTAGGGCGTGTTCCGCGGACACTCGCCCTGCTGCGCGTCGCCCCGGCACGCCCCTCGCTGCGTTCTCATCTGTCGACAGGACCCCACCCTGACTCCTTCTTCGGCCTTGCGATGAACGCACCGGATGCGCCGCTCGCGACGGACGGCATCCACGGAACACGCCCTAGTGCGGCCCCGCCGCCCCTCGCCGGTCGCCGCCGGGGACGCCGTTCCCGCCGCCGGGCTCCGGCCCGTCCAGCTCGGCGACGGCGTTCACCCGGTGCACGGCGAACCGGTGCACGGACGCGCGCGTGGCGTCGTAGGCGGTGAGGAAGCCCCCGTCCACGCCCGAGGGCTCCACGATCCGGCTCACCTGCCGTCCGTCCGTGTCCGTGTAGCCGATCCACACCCGGCGGCCGTCCTTCGCCGCCCGGGTGAGCGCCTCCAGCACCGCCGCGTTCCTCGACCCGGGAGGCCCGTCCTCCGGAAGGGGGATCGGCGTGCGCGCCGCGTTGGACGCCTCGTCCCCGGCCCGCACGGCCCGCACGGCGGCGCGCGCCATGTCCCGGAACGACCCCCCGGGCGGCGGCGGGGCGTCCGCCGGGTCGGACCGCCGCACCTCGGGCCGGCTCAGCCGCATGGTCCCGTCGCCGCTCTCGGGCACCGGGTGGTAGCCGAGCCGGCGCAGCCGCTCCAGGAGCGCGGCCCGGTTGGAGCGGCTCGCCACCACGGTGGGGGCCAGCCGGAACAGCCCCAGGTCCTGGGCCCGGCGGTCCCCGAGCAACTCCTCCAGCAGGGCGGGCTCGTCGCAGCGCAGGTAACCGGAGGCCGAACCGGCCCGCAGTCGCCCGTGCCGGCGCCCCACGTCCGACACCAGGTAGCGCAACGCCTGCGGAAGGGGGGTGCGCGAGTGGCGTTCGAGCAGGGCGGTGATGTCGGCGACGCCCTGCCCCGCGTCCAGGGCGCGGCGCACGGACTCCTCCGTGAAGCGGTACACGGTGGCGCCGCCGGTGGACTCCACGTCCGCGACCAGCGCGAGGTCGCGGGCGAGACCGGTGACGAGGGGGCCGGGGGCCACCGCCGTCAGGTCGCCCTGCACCAGCACGTAGTCCAGCGGCTTCGGCATCTCCGCCGCGAGGACCCTCGCGGCGTCGTCGTCCTCCCCCTCCAGCAGGGGGCGGGTGTGCCCGGCCAGCGCGCCGCGCCCGGTCAGCCCGAGCGCGGCGGCCTCCGCGGCGGCGATCTCCACCAGTTCGGCGTAGACCGGCGACTGGCGGCGCGGGCGGCGCCACGACAGGCGCGAGGCCAGCGACCCGGGCAGCGGGGCGAACCCGGGCGGGGCGGTGGCCATCTCGCCCAGCAGGTCGCGGCGGGCCTGGGGGGCCGCGGGCCGGACCAGCCCGGACCCGAGCACGTTGCGCACCCGGCCGCCGGAGTCGCGCGACCCGTTGAGGGAGGCGACCCGGTCGGAGTCCAGCCAGGCGGAGGCGAGCCGCAGCCAGCGGCGCTCGGGCGGGGTCTCCCGCCACAGGTCGTAGGCGCGGGTGGGCAGCCACTCGCCCTCGACGCGGTCGTCGGCGCCGAGCAGCCCGGCGGCGTGGGCGACCTCCACGAACAGGGCGGCGGTGGTCTCGTCGGTGTCCATCGCCTGGGCCGCGCGGCGGAGGTCGCGTACCCCCAGGCCGCCGTTGCGGAGCACCGCGGCCGGCTCCTGCGACCAGCGTTCGAGCAGTTCCTCGATCGCCCGCAGCACGGTGAACGCCTGCCCGGCGGCGGCCCGGGTGACGGCCTCGCCGGGGTTCGGGGTGCCCTCGAACGGCGGCGGCGCGGTGGTGACCTCGCGGAACAGCAGCCCCGAGCGGAGGGCGAGGGCGGCCTCGCGCGGCAGGGTGAGGGTGTCGTCCCCGCTGGGGAGGAGCAGCGCCCGGGCGATCAGCGTCTCGACCGGGGAGGAGGCGCCCGCGAGGGTGACCTCGCGGCGGGCGTCGGAGACGGTCCCGTTGGGGGGACCCCACGCCATGCCGTCGAGCAGCCTGCGCGCCTGCGGGCCGACCTGCCCGATGAGCCCCAGGACGCGCCCGGGGTCGGCCAGGAGCGTCGCGACCGTCTCGACGGGCGTGTGCGCGGTGCTGTCGGGGACCAGGTCGCGGGCGAGCCGCGCGGCGGCGCCGTGCGGAAGGCCGGCGAGGAGCACGCGCGCCGGAGGTCCGAGCTGTGCCGGGTGGGGGATCAGGTCGCGCAGCACCTGGACGGGGCGGAGCCTGCCCCTGTCGGGCCAGACCAGGGCCAGTTCGAGCAGGGTGTCCAGGGCGTCGGCGAGAGGGTCCCCGGCGGGGCCGTCCTCCGCCGCGCCCCCCTGGGACCCTGAGGCACCTCCGCCGCCCGCCGCGCCGGGGAGGGGGAGCGTGCCCAGCGCCCCGGCCAGGTCCACGGTCTGGACGCCCACCGGTTCGGACAGCCGGTCGTCGCCGAGCGCGATGACGGCCTCCAGCACCTGGAGGGTGAACCGGTCCAGGCGTTCGAGGACCCTCAGGACCGCGTTGCGGCTGGTCGCGCGGGCCGCGAGCGCGCCGATGTCGGACGGGACCGGCTGTGCCAGGTCGGGCCGGGCGGACAGCAGGGCGGCGAGCTCCCCGTCCGACCGGCTGCGCAACCAGGAGGTGAAGGTGGGGGGACGTCCCGGGGCGGGGGCCGCGGGGCTCCCCCCGCCGGGCACGTGCTCGTCGGGTGCTGCGTTCTCGGTCATCGGGTCCACGCTAAGCGATGCCGGGTCCCGTGTTCGCGTGAGTCCCGGCGGTTCCCCCTTGTCACCACCCGTCACCGAGTGTGAGTCCGTATCCGAAGACGATTCGGTGACCGAAATTGGGAAGGGGGGTTAAATGCCAGGTCGTTGTCGGCCAATATTGGAGTCATGACCCAGCGCTCGGAACAACTGGTACTGGACTATCTGTCCGAGGTCGGCCTGGTCCTGCACGGTCGCATGTCGGCGAGGGAGCGCACCGCCTTCCTCGCGGAGCTCCGCTCGCGGATCGACGCGCGCCGCGCGGCGGCGGAGGGCGACGGCCCCGAGGCCGTGCGGGGAATCCTCCGGGGCCTCGGCAGCCCGGAGGACCTGGTGGAACGCGAGATCGCCGGACGCGACCTCGACATCGAGGACACGGAGCTGATCCCGCCCAGGCCGCGTCACGCCGACCGGCCGCCGCCGCCGTGGCGGGGCGGCCCCAGCCGCGGGCTGATGTCCCTCGTGGAGGGCCCGCGCCAGACGGACATCCACGTCACCGGCCGCCGCGCGGACCGCGCGGAACGCGCCGCCCGCAACGCCGGGAGCCGGAGCGGTCCGCCCGGGGTCGTGGCGCTGGTGCGTCGGCACCCCGCGGAGGCGGCCGCCCTGGTCCTGATGCTGCTCACGGTGCCGTGGTCCCTGAACCTCGCCTACCTGTGGGTGCTCGGCGCCGTGCTTGTCGTGCTCAGCCAGGTGTGGAGCGCGGTGGACAAGTGGGTCGGCGTCGGCCTGCCCCTGGTGGCCTGCCTGGTCGGGATGGCCCTGTGGTCGGGGGAGGCCGAGTTCGTCGACCAGTACGTCCAGGAGTCCCTGGCCGCCACCGGCGTCGTCGGCCTCGCCGTGGGCTCCCTGGCGGGCGTCGTGTACCTGTACCCGAGGGCGCGCCGCTCCGCCGGTGCGGAGGAGCGCCGGGCGCGGGAATGACGCCCCGGCCGCCTCCCTCTCCTGTTCGGGCGGGGGAGCGCCGGGCCCGGGAATGACGTCCTGGCCGCCGCGGGCTTTCGCCCCCGCCGCCCCTTCCCGCCTTCTCCGGAGCGGGGCGGGAACGCGGTCGCGCCGTTCCGGCTGGTCATTGCTTGGCAAACGCTGGGGAATAACCTTTTACGGTCCGCCCGTTACTACGAGTCCTGGACCACGGATTCGGGTAGGCATGTCACTACACCGCCGTTTTCGCTTCGCGGCGGTCGTATCGGTAACGGTGGCCCGACGGCCAGTTCGGGCGCCACTTCGGTCGAGGCGGCCCGCTTCACCGCCGAGTTCCGTCCCACACTCCGCACCCAGCGGTGGGGGCCGCCAGCACCGCACGAGGCCCGGGTGAGCCGTATCCGGGCCTCGTTCCCGTTCCCGGGGAGCCATTCCGTGTTCGGCGGGGAGTTCCTCCCGCCTCCCGGAGGCGGAGAATTATGCCCTCGCGTCCGGATGCCCTTCCGCACTAACCTGGTGAGCCCATGGAAACCACGGGAGCCCGGGACGGACGGGTGGGCCGGGGGCCGCCTGTGCGCCTTTGCCGCCCCCTGCCCCGGGGCCCGCCAGCGAAAGCACGAGGTCTCTACGTGCCCACCGGCAAGGTCAAGTGGTACGACGGCGACAAGGGTTTCGGATTCCTCACGCGCGACGACGGCGGCGAGGTCTTCGTGCACTCCTCGTCCCTGCCCCCGGACACCGTGTCGCTGCGGCCCGGGCAGCGGGTCGAGTTCGGCGTCGCGGACGGCCGCAAGGGCGCCCAGGCGCTCCAGGTCGTGCTCCTGGACGCCCAGCCCTCCGTCGCCAGGGCCCGCCGCAAGTCGCCCGACGAGATGGTGGCCCTCACCGAGGACCTCATCAAGCTCCTGGAGGGCCTCTCCACCGGCTACCGCAGGGGCCGCCACCCGGAGCGCAGGGATGCCGCGCGGATCTCCTCCGTGCTGCGCGCGGTGGCCGACGACCTGGAGGCCTGACCGCCGCGGGCCCTTCCGTCCGCCCCCGGAAGGGCCCCTCCGACACCACAAGACTTGATCAAGAGGATGTATCGGGCGAACCTTGACCCGCGTTATGGTCAAATCGGTGCTCGCGATCAGTGAGAATGGGGAACGTGAGCCCTTCTCGACGTTCTCCTGTACCGGACAAGGCCTGTGTCGACGCGGTGGAGTTGGCCCGCTCGGTGGCCGCCGAGGCCGGGCGACCCGAATGGGTGGGTGACGCGCTCACCCCCCAGGTCGAGGACACGCGCCTGGTCACCCACTACTTCACCTGCCTCGACCCCGCCTACCCGGGGTGGAACTACGCGGTCACCGTCGTCCGCGCCTCGCGCGCCAAGGACGTCACGGTCAACGAGGTCGTTCTGCTCCCCGGCGAGGGCGCACTCGTGGCGCCCGAATGGCTGCCCTGGAAGGAGCGGCTGCTCCCCGGCGACCTCGGCGTCGGCGACCTCCTGCCCACGGAGGAGGACGACGAGCGCCTCATCCCCGGCTACGCCCAGGTGCCCGACAGCGAGCTGGACGCCGAGGGCGTGGACCAGCAGATGGTCTGGGAGCTGGGACTGGGCCGTCGCCAGGTCCTCTCCGAGGTCGGACGCGAGCAGGCCGCCGAGCGCTGGTACAACGGCGAGGCCGGGCCGCGCAGCCCGATCGCCGCGGCCGCTCCGGACCGCTGCATCACCTGCGGCTTCATGACCCCGCTCGCCGGTGAGCTGCGCCAGATGTTCGGCGTGTGCACCAACGAGTACGCCCCCGACGACGGCCGGGTGGTCTCCATGGACCACGGCTGCGGGGCCCACTCCGAGGTGCGCCGTCCCGAGCCGCAGGCCGGCCCCAGCGGCCCGGTCGTCGACGAGATGGGCTACGACCACATCGTCTTCGACGACACCGCCGAACTGGAGCTCGTCTCCTCCGAGTCCTGACGGGCCGTGTCCTCCTCCGGAGAAAGCACGCCCCGCCGCGCTGTCGGACCCTGGCCCCCCGTCCCGGTGGGCTAGGGTCTTCCTACCGCACCCACCCTCGCCCCGGGTGCACCGTGCCGGGTCGTGCCCGCAGCGCAGGAGGAACCCACCATGGCCGAGCCGGTGACCGCTTCGGCGGTCGACCCCTACAACACCGCCGAACTGCGCCGACGCGTCCTCGCGGCGTGGGCCGACGCCCCGGCCAGGTTCCGGGAGGACGCCAACGCGGAGGAGGACTTCGCCCTCGGCGGCTACCGTGACCGCGTCGTGGTCGAACTCGCCCAGAACGCCGCCGACGCGGCGCGCAGGGCGGGGGTCCCGGGAAGGCTGCGCCTGGCGCTGGACGGCCTCCGGCTGACCGCCGAGAACACGGGCTCGCCGCTGACCCCCGAGGGGGTCGAGTCGCTGGCGACCCTGCGCGCCTCCACCAAGCGCGGCGAACAGGGCGCGACCGGGCGCTTCGGCGTCGGCTTCTCCGCGGTGGCGGCGCTCAGCGACGACGTCACCGTCGACTCCGGCGGCGCGGCGGTCCGCTTCAGCGCCGAGGCCGCGCGCGAGGCCGTCGCGGAGCTGCTGGCCGGGGGCGGGGCCCACGCCGACCTGGCGGACGAGGTGGGGCGCCGCTCCGGGCACGTGCCCATGCTGCGGCTGCCCTTCCCCGCGCGGGCGGCGGCCCCGGGGGACTACGACACCGTCGTCACCCTCCTGCTCCGCGACGACCAGGTCCGCCTGCGCGTGCGCGAACTCCTCGGCCGCACCGGCGAGGCCCTGCTGCTCGCCCTGCCCGGCCTCGCGGAGGTCCGCGTGGACGTGGACGGCGAGGAGCACGTCCTCACCCGGCAGGAGGTCCCGGCGGACCCGTCGGCCCCGGACGTCCCCGGCACGACCGCGCCGCCCCTCCCCGGGGGCCCCGCCGACGCGACCTCGCTCGCATCACAAGCCGCTTCCGTCCCCGCATCCACATCTGCCACACCGGTGGCGGGGACCGGCGTCGCCGACCTCGTCACCGGCCGCCGGGACGCCGAGGGCACGCGCACCACCCTGTGGCGGGTCCTCGGCCGTTCGGGCGAGTTCGACGCCTCCCTGCTGGCCGACCGTCCCACGGAGGAGCGCGACCGCACCTCCTGGTCGCTGACCTGGGCCGTCCCCGTGGCCCCCGACGGCACCGTCGCCGCACTGCCCGCCGACGTCGAGAACGTCGTCCACGCGCCCACCCCCACCGACACGGAGCTCGCCCTCCCCGCCGTCCTCATCGGGAGCTTCCCGCTCGGCAGCGACCGGCGCGGCGTCCAACCCGGAGCGGCCACCGACCTGCTGCTCACGGAGGCGGCCCACGCCTACTGCGCGCTCCTGCGCCGGTTCGACGGCCGGGCCGCCCTCGACCTCGTACCCGGCACCCGCGTGGGGGGCGGCGCCGTCGACGCCCTCTTCCGCGCGCGCGTCGCCGAACCCCTCCGGGACACCGCGTTCCTGACCACCGCCTCCGGGGCGCCCGTCGCCCCGCGCGACGCGGCCCTGCTCGACACCGGCGGGTCGGGCGGCGCCGCGGACCTGGCGGCCGTCCTCGCCGAACTCGTCCCCCAGCTGCTCCCCGGCTCGTGGAGTCCGCGCCACCCGGCGCTCGCCGCCCTGCGCGTCCACCGCCTGGGCCTGGCCGACGTGGCCGACCTGCTCGCGGACACCGACCGGCCGCCGCGCTGGTGGGCCTCGCTCTACGCCGCCCTGGACACCGCCGGGAGCGGCGGAGCCGACCTCGACGAGCTCGGCTCCCTCCCGGTGCCCCTGGCGGACGGCCGCCTCGTGCGCGGTCCCCGCTCCCTGCTCCTCCCCGGGGAGGACTGGGCCGGGGCCGACGGCGCCGGAGGCCGCGGGATCACCGCGGAGACCGTCGCCGCGCTCGGCGTGCGCGTGGTCCACCCCGAGGCAGTCGACCCGCTCCTGCGCCGCCTGGGCGCGGTGGAGGCCGGTGCGGCCACCGTCCTGTCCGACCCCCGGACCGAGGCGGCCGTCCGCGACTCCCTCGACGCCGACGACCCCGAGCCGATCGCCGAGGCCGTCCTCGACCTCGTCGCGGCCTCCGGCACGACCGTCGCCGACGCGCCCTGGCTGGCCGAACTCGCCCTGCGCGACGACGAGGACGGCTACTCGGTCGCCGCCGAACTCCTCGTCCCCGGCGCTCCGCTCGCGGACCTGCTCGTCGACGACGCCCCCTTCGGCACCGTCCACGAGGACCTCGTCGAACGCCACGGGACCGACGCCCTGCGCGCGGTCGGCGCCCTCTGGGAACTCGGCGTGGTCCGGGTCGAGGAGGCCGCGCTGGGGGAGGACCTGGTCGCGGAGTTCGACGGCGCCGCCGGCGAGGACGGCCCGGACGGCCTGGAGGACTGGGCCGACGAGGTCCTCGAACGCGTCGGCGACCCCGAGCTGCCCCCGGTGGTGCCCGAGCTGGTGGTCGTCGCCGACCTCGACTGCGTCGCGGACGACAGCTGGCCGCAGGCCCTGGCGATGCTGTCCCGGGGCCCGCTGCGCGAGGCCGTGACCGAGCCCGCGCGGCTGCTGATGCCCGACGGCCGCGTGGTGGACGTGCCCTCGTACACGGCGTGGTGGCTCCGGTCCCGGGCGCTGCTGGGCGGCAGCGCGCCGGTCGAGCTGCGCACCGCCGACGCCGACCCGTCCCTGACCGGCCTGTACGACGAGGTCCCGGCCGACGTCGACCCCGAGTTCGCCCGCGCGCTGGGGGTGCGCGCCACCCTCGCCGACCTGATCAACGACCCGGAGGGGCCGGACGACCTGCTCGCCCGCCTGGCGGACCCCGACCGCCACGTGGACCGCGCCTCGCTCCGCCTGGTGTGGACCGCGCTCGCCCTCGTGGACGCGGAGCTGGTGACCCCGCCCTCCCGCGTGCGGGCGGTGCGCGGCGGCGCGATCGTGGTGGCCGACGCGGAGGAGGCCGTGGTGGTGGACTCCCCGGACCTGCTGCCGCTGCTGGAGGACCGCCCGCTGGTCCTGGCCCCGGACGACTCCGCCGAGGCCCTGGCCGACGTCCTCGACCTGGACCTGGCGAGCGAGACGGTCACCGGCAAGGTCGGGTCGGCCGGCGAGGTCCGACCGGTCCCCGGCGAGGCCGACCTGTTCCTGGACCCCGCCGGGGAGCCGGACCGCACCTACATGCACCACCGGACGCTCACCGTGGACGGCGTCGAGCTGGAGTGGTACGCCGGCGACGGCACGGCGCACGCGTCCACCACCGACGGCCTGGCGCGGGCCCTGTGCTGGCGCGCCGGGCAGTGGTCCCGCCGGCACCTGGTCGCGGCCGCCCTGCGCGACCCGTCCGCCGCCGCCCGGCTCCTCGCCGAGGCCGACCTGGAGTAGCGCGGCTCCGGGCGGGACGCGGCCCCCGGCGACCCCGGGGGCCGCGTCAGGCCAGGACCTCGGCGAGGCGCTCTCCCAGCCCCTCTTCCGGCTCGTCCCACTCCAGGACCTCGACCTCGTCGCCCACCGCCGCGCTCCCCGGCCGGGTGACGGCGAACAGGGAGCCGAAGGACACCCCGCCGCCGTCCGCGCGCCGGTAGCCCGCCAGGGTCCGCAGCGGCTCCGGGCCGCTCCTCTCGCCCCGCGCCTGGTCCACCGTCGTCCCCACGCAGCGGATGCACACCTTGGCGTAGCCCAGCTCGGCGTCCCCCAGGCGGACGGAGCGCACCCGGTCCTCGGTGTGCGGCTCCTCCCACCCCGACACGACGACGTTGGGCCGGAACCGGTCGATCGGCACGGGTTCTGCGCCGCGCTCCAGGATGCGCGCGCCGAGCAGGTCCAGGGAGGACGCGGACGCCATCAGGACCGCCGTGCTGTCCGCGAACCCGCTGGTGCCGGGGGTCCTCCCCCCGGTCGGGCGTGCGTGGTCGTCGGGCACCCGCACCAGGCGGCTCGGCGCGCCCAGCACCTCGGTCAGCCACCCGGAGACCTCGTCCCCCTGGTCCACGCCCACGAACGGCTTCCCGTGCAGGACGACGTCCAGCCGGGGACCCCCGGGGTCGACCCCGACGTCGACGTGGCCGAACCCGTCCGTGTCCAGCCGCAGGCGGGACCCGTCGCCGGTGATCCCGGCGCGCACGCGCGCCAGCCGCGGGTCGTTGCGCTGGCTGCGGAAACCGCCGCCGCCGTCGACCACCATGAACGTGCGGTCGTGGGCGATCCCGGCGGGGGTCACGAGGGCGGAGCGCAGGGAGGTCCCGGCGCACCCCTTGACGGGGTAGTGGACGAGTTCGGAGATCTGGGCCATGGGCAGACGCTACCGTCCGGCCCGCCCCCGGCTCCCGGGGGAGGCCCGGACCGGGTAGCCTCCTCTTCCCCCGCACCGCCCCCGACACCGACGGGACCCCCATGCGCGCCACCTCCTCGCTCCTCGCCCTGGGCGCCCTCCTGCTCGCCGCCGGCTGCGGCGGCGGGGAGGCGCAGGACCCGCCCGCCGCCACCGCGGAGGCCGAGCCCACGGAGTACGTCTTCGCCCCGGGGGAGCGGATCACCGTGGAGCTCACCATGTACGACGGCGAGGACGGCCGCCGGACGCCGTTCTTCTCCGGGTACCGGCCCTCGATCGAGTTCGGGCACGGGGGGCCGGCCGTCGAGTGCGGCGCCCACCTGCCGGTCGAGTTGCGGGAGTTCCCGCCGGGGGAGACCCACACGATCGTGCTGGAGTGCGGCTCCGAGGTCGCGGTCCCGGTGGACGAACCCGGGTTCGCCCTGGTGGAGGACGGCGTCGAGCGGGGTAGGGGTGAGGTGGTCCCCACGGGGGAGGGGTGACGGGGCGTCCGCAGGGTACCGGCTTTGCCTTATATAAGAAGTTACTTATATGGTGGGGGCATGCACGCCTTCGACGTCCTCGGGGACCCCGTCCGGCGCCGCCTGCTGGAGCTGCTCAACGACGGCGAGCGCTCCTCGGGGGAGCTGACCGGGATCGTGCGGGACGAGTTCGGGATCTCCCAGCCCGCCGTCTCCCAGCACCTGCGCGTACTCAGGGAGAACGGGTTCGCCACCGTGCGCAAGGACGGCAGTCGCAGGCTGTACACCGTGGACACGGGCCCGCTGCGTGACGCCGACGCCTGGCTGAGGCGCTTCGCCGCCCGCTGGGAGCCGCACCTGGCGGCGCTCGACACCGAGCTCGCCAGGGGGAGGCGCGAACGCCGCTCCGGCGACCGCGCGGGCCCCGGACGGGAGCCATGACTTCCACACCCAGGAGGAGCACGATGGACATCGAGCACGAGATCGACGCGGTCGGCCGGTCGGTCGGCGTCCGGCGGACCGGCTCGGGCGCCGAGAGCACCGTCACGGTCAGCCGCGCCTACGACGTCCCGGTCGAGGACCTGTGGGACGCCTGCACCAGCCCTGAGCGCATCCCGCGCTGGTTCCTGCCGGTCGCCGGCGACCTCCGGGAGGGCGGCGCCTACCAGCTGGAGGGCAACGCCGGAGGGCGCGTCCTGTCCTGCGACCCGCCGCACTCCTATCGGGTCACCTGGGAGTACGGCGGCGAGAGCAGCGAGGTGGAGGTCCGCCTGACCGCGGAGACCGCCACCCGCTCGCGGTTCGAGCTGTCCCACACCGCGCCGCTCGACGAGTTCTGGGAGCGGTACGGCCCCGGGGCCGGGGGGATCGGATGGGACCTGGGGCTGTTCGGCCTGACCCTGCACCTGCTCCACGGGGCGAGCGTCCCGCCGGAGGCCGGGGAGTGGGCGGGCTCGGAGGACGCGCGGCGGTTCACGGAGCTGAGCGGACGCCGCTGGGCGACGGCGCACGCCGAGTCCGGGGAGGACCCGGACCGGGCCGAGGCCGCGGCGGACCGGACCATCGACTTCTACACGGCGCCGCCGGAGGGTTCTGCCTGAGACGGCCGGGCCGGGGCCGCCCGTGCGCGGGCGGACGGCGGTGGTCGTCTCCGGCCCCGCCGCCCGGGACCGGCGGGCGGCCCCGCGCGAGCGGACGGCGGGTCAGCGGGCGACCCGGAAGAACCCCTCGGAGATGAGGGTGCGCAGCGCGTCCGGCGTCCGCTCCCGCACGACCGCCTGGTCCTCGCCGATGAGCTGGGCGATGGCGTCCAGGAGCGGCCCCACGGGCATGGTGCCGTCGCACACCCCGGCCAGGGCGGCCTCGACGGTCCCCACGCGGGCGACCCTGCGCAGCCCGTTCTGCTGGCGCAGCACGATCTTCTCCGGGTCCGGGGCGCCCGGCCTGCCCACCCGCTCCTCCACCACCCCGGGGGCGAGCGCGACGTGCGCCGACAGCAGGGCGGCGTCGGTGAGCCGCAGCGCCGTCATCGCCCCGTCCACGACGTCGGGCAGGTACGGGCCGACCGGCTGCTCGATGTCGTGCCGCAGCTCCTCCACGCGCACCGTCGCGTCCTGGGCGACGTCGTTGCGCAGGCTGATCCACCCGAACCCGATGCCCTTGATGCCCTCGCGCTCGAAGTAGTCCAGCCAGGCGTCGTAGCGGCGCGTGTACTCGGGCGTGCCGTGCTCGCACGAGTCGCGCAGCCACAGCTCGACGTACTGGGCGGGGTCCTGCACGTCGCGCTGGACCACCCAGCCCGAGCAGCCGGTCCCGGTCACCCAGCCGCCGACGCGGTCCTCCCAGTCGTCGCCGTCGGAGTGCACCCAGTTCGCGAGGATCTGGCACCAGCCGCCCTCGGTGAGGTGCGCGGGGGCCTGCCGCACCAGCTCGGCGCAGACCGTGTCGCCGGGCAGGTCGGACTCCCGGTAGGTGTACCGGGAGGAGTCGGGGGTGATCACGAACGGGGGGTTGGACACGATGAGGTCGAACCGCTCGCCCTCGACCGGTTCGTAGAGGGAGCCCTGGGCCAGGCGGGCGCCCGCGACCCCGGACAGGGCCAGGCTGATCCCGGCCAGGCGCACCGCGCGCGGGTTGAGGTCGGTGGCGACCACCTCGCGGGCCCG
This sequence comes from Nocardiopsis sp. NPDC006198, assembly GCF_040613895.1. Classification (NCBI taxonomy): domain Bacteria; kingdom Bacillati; phylum Actinomycetota; class Actinomycetes; order Streptosporangiales; family Nocardiopsidaceae; genus Nocardiopsis; species Nocardiopsis sp. NPDC006198. Next base: position 134,472 of record NZ_JBEXSY010000005.1, read on the forward strand.
CGACGCCAGGTGCAGCGCCTGCACCCCGCAGCCGGTGCCGACGTCCAGGGCGCGGTCGACCGGGCCGTCGACGATCAGCTGGGACAGGGTGGCGGACGCGTTGCCCGCGCCGACCACGTGGTCGTGGCGGGGGACGGCCCCGGTGCCCGGGCGCACCTTGGGGTCGGAGACCACGAAGCCGGGCCGGCCGTCCTCCAGGTCCCACGGTCCGAGGTGGACCAGGGCGCGGACGACGGTCCCGTGGGGTCCCTCCTCGACGGTGACGAGCCCCGCCTCGGCCAGTTCGTCCACGGGGAGGACGGCCCGCGCGGCCCGCGCGGGGATGGGCGATCGGAGCCACCACAGGCGCAGCAGCAGTCCGAGCCGTTCCTCCCCGCCGGTGGCGCGCAGGGCGGGCACCAGCTCTTCACGGGCCAGGGCTCGGGCGGCGGCGTCGCCGAGCCGGTCGCGGACGCCTGACACCGTGTAGTCGGCGTCGATGAGGATGCCGCGGAGTCGGTCGGCGAGGCCGCGCGGGAATTCAGTCTCAGACACCCGCCCATTATCAGGCAGAACGGCGGTGCCCCGCTGACAGGCGGTCCGGCCTGGTCAGGAGGGCTCGGAGAAGCGGGCGGCCCCGCGCTCGGCCGACTCGTCCCTCTTGCGGAGCAGGCGCGGGATGTAGAGGTAGCCGAACACCCCGAGGGCGGCGCCGGTCGCGCAGACGCCGATCCACCAGCGCTCGGCCTGGGGGAGGGAGTCGCCCATGGCGACGAGGACGACGAGGGCGACGGCCCACGCGAGGGTGCCGATGGCGGCGGGCACGCGGTAGTCGCTCTCGTGGACTTCGGGATCGGGCCGGCGAGGTGTGCGCACGGTTCCAGGCTATCCGCTCGCACGCGGCCGGCGTCGGCGTGTCGGCGCCGACCGCTCCGACCAGGGAAGCGTTCGTCACACTCCCTGCTCCGATCATCCGGTCATATGGCGATTTCTATGAAACTCCCGTGAAACGAGTGTCAGCTGTTGTATGAAGATGCAACTAATCTGGCGCAGAATCCTTGTTGTCCGGTAACACGACCAGGTCAGGCTGACGACGTGAACGCACCAACTCCATCCCCCACCGACGACAGAGCGGCCTCCGCACCCCGGGGCCGCGTGGACCGCTTCTTCCACATCTCCGAGCGCGGCTCCACGTTCGGCACCGAGATCCGCGGCGGTCTGGCGACCTTCTTCGCCATGGCCTACATCATCGTGCTGAACCCCCTGATCCTGAACGGCACCGCGGACGTCAACGGCGATGTCCTGGAGGTCCCCCAGCTCGTCGCCGTCACCGCCCTGGTCGCCGCGATCAGCAGCATCCTGATGGGCATCGTCAGCCGCTACCCGTTCGCGCTCGCCGCGGGCATGGGCCTGAACGCCGTCGTCGCGTACGGGGTCGCCCCGCTGATGGCCTGGTCGGACGTCTTCCTCCTGCTGATCGTCGAGGGCCTCATCCTCACGGTCCTGGTCATGACCGGCTTCCGCACCGCCGTCTTCGCCGCGATCCCCGGCGGGCTGAAGATCGCCATCGGCGTCGGCGTGGGCCTGTTCCTGACGATCATCGGCTTCGTCAACTCCGGCTTCATCCAGGGCGGCGGCGGCACGATCGTCAGCCTCGGCAGCGGCGGCCTGAACACCCTGCCCCTGCTGGTCTTCGTCATCGGCCTCCTGGTCACCATCGCGCTCTACGTCCGCAAGGTCCCCGGCGCGATGCTGCTGGGCATCATCGTCTCCACGGTCGCCGCGATCGTCGTCCAGGCGCTGTTCGGCGACCGGGGCGAGGGCCTGGCCTGGCAGCTGCCGGGCTCCACCCCGAGCCTGCCGACCTCGGTCGGCGACGTCGTCGCCCTCCCCGACTTCTCCCTCATCGGCCTGTTCGCCGAGGGCGGGTTCAACATCGCGGCCCGCTGGTCCGACGTGGGCGTCGCCACCGTCGTGATGCTGCTGTTCACCCTGATGCTGGCCGACTTCTTCGACACCATGGGCACCATGGTGGGCGTCGCCCACCAGGCGGAGCTGACCGACGAGGACGGCAACCTGCCCCGGACCCGCGAGGTCCTGGCCATGGACGCCTTCGGCACGATCTTCGGCGGCGCGGCCTCCGCGTCCATCGCGACGGTGTACGCCGAGTCCGCGGCGGGCGTCGCGGAGGGCGCGCGCACCGGCATCGCGCCCATCGTCACCGGTCTGATGATGGTCGTCGCGACCTTCTTCGCGCCGCTGGTCACCATCGTGCCGTTCGAGGCCGCCACGCCGGTGCTCGTCATCGTCGGCTTCATGATGCTGCTGCCGGTCGGCAAGATCGACTTCACGGACCCGGCCGTCGGCCTGGCGTCGTTCTTCGCGATCGTGATCATGCCGTTCACGTACTCGATCGCCAACGGCATCGGGATGGCGTTCATCGTCTACACGTTCGTGCGCCTGGTCGAGGGCAGGCCGCGCCACGTCCACCCCCTCATGTGGGTGGTCTCCGCGGTCTTCCTCCTCCACTTCGCCGAGGCCCCGATCTACGCGCTCATCGGCTGATCCCGCGCGCCGCCCTCGCGCGGGGGCGGGAATTCCTGCGACAGTGGACGGCGTTGACCCGAGTGATGAGTCAACGCCGTTTACTTATGTGTCCGCACCATGGGTCGGTGGCCGCATCAGTCCCTCCCCGGCGACCCGTCCGGGAGGGGAGGAACTGATGCGGCGTATCGCCATGTTCCGCTCACTGGCCGTCCGCAACTACCGGCTCTACGCCCTCGGCCAGCTACTCTCCAACCCCGGCACCTGGATGCAGCGCATCGCCCAGGACTGGCTGGTCCTCCAGCTCAGCGGCGGCAGCGGCATCGCGCTCGGCATGACCACCGCGCTCCAGTTCCTGCCCCTGCTCCTCTTCGGGCTGTGGGGCGGCGCGCTGGTGGACCGCCTGGACAAGCGCAGGCTCCTGATCTGCACCCAGAGCGTCATGGGAGCGCTCGCCGTCGCCCTGGGCGTCCTCGCGACCGCCGGCGCGGCCGAGGTCTGGCACGTGTACGTGTTCGCCTTCGCCCTCGGCCTGGTCACCGTGCTCGACAACCCCGGCCGCCAGGCCTTCGTCCCCGAGATGGTCGACCGCGAGCACCTGTCCAACGCGATCGCCCTCAACAGCGCCAGCTTCCAGCTCGGCAGGGTCACCGGCCCCGCCATCGCGGGGCTGCTCATCGCCGTGATCGGCAGCGGTCCCGTGTTCCTGATCAACGGCGCCTCGTTCGGGTTCACGATCATCGCCCTGGCGATGATCCGCACCGCCGAGCTCACCACCACCGAGCCGGTGCCCCGGGGCAAGGGCCAGATCCGCGAGGGCCTGCGCTACATCGGGGGCCGGCGCGACCTCGTGCTGCTGCTGGTCCTCGCCGCCGCCACCCAGTTCTTCGGGGCGAACGGGCAGAACCAGATCGCGCTGGTGGTCAACAACGTCTTCGAGGCCGGCGCCGCCGCGTTCGGGGTGGCCGCCGCCTTCCTGGCCGTGGGCGCCCTCATCGGGGCCCTCCTCGCGGCCCGGCGCGACCGGCCCCGGATACGCCTGGTGCTGATCGGGTCGATGGCCTTCGGCCTGCTCCAGGTGGCGGCGGGGCTGATGCCCGGCTACGTGTCGTTCGTCGTGGTGCTGGTGCCCATGGGCATGGCCTTCCTGACCTACGTGACGACGCTCAACGCCACCTTCCAGCTCAGCGTCGACCCCCAGATGCGCGGTCGCGTCATGAGCATGTTCCTGCTGGTGTTCATGGGCGTGACGCCCATCGGCGCCCCCGTGGTGGGGCTGCTGGCCGACGCGTTCGGCCCGCAGGCCAGCCTCGTCATCGGGGGCACGGTCACCGTGCTGGTGGTCGCGGCCCTGACGGGACCGCTGTTCAGGGTCCACGGAGTCAGGGTGCGCGACCTCCTGCCGGGGCGCCGGCGGACCGCCGCGGCCGGACCGGCCCCGGCGGAGGAGGTCGGAGCCGGACGGGCCCCGGACGGGCACGAGGCGGACGGCGCGACCGCGGCCGGGCCCGCCCGGGGGGCCGACGGCCCCGGACGGCCCCCGGAGGACGCGGTCACCCGCACCTGAGACCCCGGCCGTGCCCCGCCGTCCTCGGGGCACGGCCGGAGACCGGGCCCCGCCGACCGCGCCGGACCGGTCAGGAGGTGACCACCCGCGTCACCACCGACACCGAGCTGATCAGCAGCAGCCACAGGACCGCGCGGCGGAACAGCTCGGCGTCCAGCCGGCGGAAGACCCGCTCGCCCACCGCCATGCCGACCAGCATCGCGGGGACCCCGACCAGCAGCAGCGAGCCGACCTCCGGCGTCAGCCTGCCGCTGATCCAGAACCCCGCCAGCGAGGCGGCGCTCGTCGCCGAGAACATCACCGACAGGGTCGCCCGCTGCACGCGGGGCTCCAGCCCGCTCCCCTGCAGCGCCGCCACCATCAGCGGGCCGTCGATGCCCGTCGAGGCGAACGACGCACCCGACAGGGCGCTCACCCCCGCCAGTGTCGGGGCCCCGCCGGGGACGGGGGTCCTCCGCCACACCAGGAACGTCCCCACCAGGACCATCACGGCGATCGCCACCATCAGGGCCCGCTCGGGCAGCACGGCGAGCAGCCACACGCCGAACGGCACCCCGGCCAGCCCGAACCCCAGGAACAGGGCCGCCAGGCGACGGTCCACGTGGTGGCGGTCCCGGGCGGTGATCCACACGCTCACCGGCGCCGACATCAGCCCGGCCACCACCACCGCCGTCACCGGGTCCGCGAGCAGGGCCAGCGGCGGCACCGCCACCAGCGAGAAGCCGAACCCGGTCGTGGTGCGCACCAGGGACCCCAGGGCGAGGACCACGAAGACACAGGAGATGACGAGCATGGGCGGGCGGCTCCGGGGGCGCTGCGGCGGGGACCCGCAGACCCTACTCCCCGGGATGCGGACGCGGACACGGGAGGGAAGGATGGGGGGATGAGACTGTTCGTTGCCCTGGCGCCTCCCCCGGACGTGGTGGAGACGGTGCGCGAGGCCGTCGACCGGGGGCGCAGGCACACCCCCGACCTGCGGTGGACGCCTCCCGGTGAATGGCACCTGACCCTGCTCTTCCTCGGCCGGGTCGACGACGACCTGCTGCCCGGCCTCACCGGGGCGCTCGGGAGGGTGGCCCGCAACCGGCGGCCCCTGGAGCTCGCGGCGCGCGGCTGGGGGACCTTCCCGCGCAGCAACGCCCGGACCTCCGTGCTGTGGGCCGGCGTCAACGGCGACACCCAGGCGCTCGGCATCCTCGTCGGCCGCCTGAGGGCCGCCGCCGACCGGATCGGGATCGAGGTCGACCACCGCCCGTACGTGCCGCACATCACGGTCGCCCGCAGCCGCCCCGCGCGGGACCTCTCCGGCACCGTCCACTCCCTCGGGACCCTGCGCAGCCGCAGGTGGGAGGCGCAGGAGATGCACCTGGTGGAGAGCCGGCCCGAGTCGGCGGACCGCTACCGGACCGTCCGGACCTGGGCGTTAGGCTGGGAGCCGGATCCCACCCGACCACCGGAGCGCAGCACGTCATGAGCATGCTCACCAACAACCGCAAGCAGCGGTGGCTGCTGCCCGTGGTCCTCGGCTCCATCATGCTGATCGTGGTCCTGGGCGCCCTCCTCGGCTGAGCCCCGCCCGGCCGGCGCTTGACCTTGACGCCTGCGTCAGGGTTCTAACGTGCCGCCATGACTCCACACACGACCGGGACACGCGTTCCCAGCGGCTCCGGCTGGCTGGTGTGCCTCACGCTCACCACCTTCGCGATCGGCACCGACGACCTCGTCGTCGCCGGACTCCTCCCCGAGATCGCCCGGGACCTGGGGATCGGCGTGGGCGCCGCCGCCCGCGCACGCCCGGAGCGGCGTCCGGCGGCGGACCGGTCCGGCCGGGGTCAGGCGGCCGCGGCGGCCAGGCTCGCGGCGTGCGCCACCAGCGCCGCGTTGTCGTACGCCTCCGTGCCGTCCGGGAGGCGCATGGTGTCCTCCAGGCCGATCCGGAGGTCGTGGCCCGAGGCCACGGCGGCCTCCAGCATCGGCCACGCGGTCGCGTCCGTCCCGTGCAGCATCCGGGGGGCGCCCACCCGCGCCCGGTCCAGGAGGGAGAGGATCGCGTTCGCGTTGCGCTCGGCGTCCTCCACCGCGACCTGGGTGGGCTCGACCAGGACGGCGGACACCCGCATCTTCGTGGCGACCAGGATCCGGGCCGCCTCCACGGTCCACACGCCCGCCTCCACGTCCACCCTGCGGTCCTCCAGGAGGTGGGCCAGGTCCACCGAGCCGGCTTCGTGCAGGTTCAGCGTGACCGAGTCGGGTAACAGCGGGGACGCCCATCTCTGGACCAGGTCGTAGCGGCGCCACGGGTCCGACTCCGCCGACAGCGACGTGGTCAGGGACACCGGGACGTCCGGCCCCTCGGACCGCAGCGCCTCCATCAGCGACGCGACGACCTGCGGTTCCAGCGACTCTGCGCCCCCGGGGTCGCGCGGGTGGACGTGGACGGCGTCCGCGCCGGCGGCCACCACGGCGTGGGCGTCCGCCACCAGCTGGTCGACGGACACGGGCAGGGCGGGGTGCGCTCCGGGGCGGCGGTCCCCGTTCAGGCAGGCGACGATCCTCATGGGCTCTCCTCACGGCGCTCCGTAAGCCGAATGTGCCCGTTCGCACCCGGGCGCAAGCCACCCCCGCCGTCCCCTGGCAGGATGTCGTCCATGAGAAGACCGCTCGCGCTGGTCGCGACCGCACTGCTCGCGGCCCTTCCCGCCGCCCCGGCTTCGGCGTCCCCCGAGGACCCGGGCGCGCCGAGCGGCGGGGTCGACTACCCGAGGGGCGGGGAGGGGCCGGAGGGCTCGGAGGTGGCGTTCGAGTTCCAGGACGCGAGGATCTCCGAGTCCAGCGGCATCGCGCCCTCCGCGCTGCACGAGGGCGTGTGGTGGACGCACAACGACAGCGGCGAGCACCCGAGCGAGGTGTACGCGGTCGACGGGGACGGGCAGACGCTCGCCACGTTCTCCCTGGGCCTGGAGCGGCGCGACTGGGAGGCGGTCGCCGTCGCGGAGGGGCCCGACGGGGAGCCGGCGGTCTTCGTGGCCGACATCGGCGACAACTTCGGCGGCAGCTGGGCCGAGTACAGGGTGTACCGGTTCCCGGAGCCGGCGGTCCTCGCCGACGGGGCGGTCGAGCCGGTGACGCTCACCTTCACGTACGCGGACGGCGGCCGGGACGCGGAGTCGATGATGATCGACCCCCGCGACGGGCGCGTGTACGTGGTGTCCAAGGAGTTCTCCGGCGGCCTCTACGCGGCCCCCGAGGTCCTGGACCCCGAGGGCGCGAACGTCCTGGAGCGGATCGACTCCGCGCCGCTGTTCGCCACCGACGCCGCGTTCGGCCCGGACGGCACCCGTTACGTGATCCGCACCTACTGGGGCGCCACGGTCTACGACTCCACCGACGGGGTGCCCGGGCGGCCGATCGGCTCCTTCGACCTTCCCGAGTCCGACCAGGGCGAGTCGGTGGCGTTCACCCCCGACGGGACCGCGCTCATGGCGGGTACCGAGGGGCCGCACGCCCCGGTGTGGCGGATCCCCCTGGAGGACCGGTACCTGACCGACGAACCGGTGGAGGTCGAGGCGGAGGCCGCGCCCTCCGACGGGGAGGACGGCGGTACCGCGGCGGAGGGCGGCGGCGGGGACGGGAGCGCGCTGCCGTTCATCCTGGGCGGGGCCGGCGTCGCGGCCGTGCTCATCGCCGGGATCGTCCTGCTCGCCCGGCGGGGCTGACACCGGGCCCCGGGACACGGCGGGCCGACGCCCGGTCCCGGGACGCGGTGGGGACGTCGCACCGCACGGCCACCGGAACCGGGCCCCGCCCGTGGCGCTCCCCACCGCCGGTTCCCGTCGCGGACGCGGGACCGCGGTGGCCGCGCGGTCACGGCGGGCCCTCCGCCCCCTCCCTGCGGGCTCGCAGCGCCCGGACCTTCTGGCGGTTGCCGCAGCGCTCCATCGAGCACCAGCGCCGCCGGCCCGGGCGCGAGGTGTCCACGAAGACCAGCCGGCAGTCGTGGGAGCCGCACTCGCGGATCCGGTCGGCGTGGTCGCCGGTGAACAGGTCGACCGCGTCGCGGGCGATGGTGGACAGGACGGCGGTGGCACCGGCCGGCTGGATCCAGGACCGGCCCGCGCCGGCGTCCATGGCCGGGACCAGGGGAGGGTGGGACGCGGCCAGGTTGACCTCGGCGACGTCCTCCGGCGGGAGGGGGCGGCCGCCCGTGCGCGCGTCGGCCAGGCGCCAGAGCGAGTCGCGCAGGCGCCGTGCGGCACGGAGTTCCGCCTCGGTGACCCCGACCAGCTCCGGGTCCAGGCGGAGCCGGGACAGGGCGAGCCAGTCGGCGAGGTCCCGGGGCCCGTGGAGGATCTCGTAGTGCGCGTACGCGCCCGGGGCGCCGGTGACGAGCAGTTCCAGGCACAGGGCGCCGGGGTCGAAGACGAAGGGGGAGCCGTGCAGGGGGCGCATCGGCAGGCCTGTTGTGTCCCGGGTCATGTAACCACTATAACTGGAATCAACGGTCGGGGCCATGTCCGGAAGGTCCCGCCACAGAGCCGAGGAGAACCCCGATGGCAGTCGAATGGCAGCTCGTGGTGGACTGCGCGGACCCCGTCGCCCTCTCGCTGTTCTGGGCGCAGGCGATGGAGTACGAGCCCGAGGACAACACCGTGCTCATCGACCGCCTGCTGGCGGAGGGGCTCGTGAAGGAGGAGGACCTCCGGGAGGTGGACGGGCGCAAGGTCTTCGCCACGGTCGTCGCCATCCGCCACCCCGACGACCCGGTGGACGGCAGCACCGGCATCGGGCTGGGGCGGCGCGTGCTCTTCCAGGTCGTGCCGGAGTCCAAGACCGTGAAGAACCGCCTGCACGTCGACCTGAAGGTGGGGGCCGCGCGCCGGGCCGACACCGTCAGGCGGCTGGAGGGCCTGGGGGCGACCTTCGTGCGGGCCGTGGACGAGCCCGGGGCCTCGCACGTCACCATGCGGGACCCCGAGGGGAACGAGTTCGACGTGCAGTGACGCCCGCCCGGGGCCGGGCGGCGGCGCGCCTCCCGCGACACGGGGGCCGGCGCCGGAGCGGCCCGGCGGTCGCGGCCGTCAGTCCTCGACGGGCTGGGGGTCGAGGAAGTGCTCGCGCGCCAGGAACGCGTGCCGGGAGAAGTCGGTGAACACGCCGTCCACGCCGAGCTCGAAGAACGCCTCGTACTCGGCGGCGAAGCCCCCGTAGTCGCTCGGCCCGCGGTCCGAGCGCAGGTCGGGGGGCAGGAAGTGGTTCTCGCTGCGGAACGTGTACGGGTGCACGAGCAGGCCGGCCGCGTGCGCGTTCTCGACGAGGTCGGTGGGCTCCCCGAGGTTGCCGTCCTCGTCGGTGGGGATGACCAGGCCCTTCGCGGGGCCGATGGCCTGGGCGAAGGCCGCAACCTCGGCCAGGCCCTCCGGGGTCGTGTAGTGCAGCCAGCGGTCCTCGGTGCCGAGCAGGAACACCAGCGGGAGCTCCGTCTCGGCGAGCTTGCGCAGGCTCTCGGCCTCGAAGGACTGGAGGAACACCGGCAGGGCCGGCTCCGGGCCGGTCAGCCCCGCCTCGCGCAGGGCTCCGATCAGGGCCGGCTCCAGCTCCAGGCCCTGGGCGGCGTGGTACGCGGGGTGCTTGGTCTCGGGGTAGATCCCGATCGGCCGCCCCAGCTCCTCGGTGAGCGAGAAGGCCAGCCCGATCACCTCGTCCAGGGTCGGGATCCCGTAGTCCCCGTCCATCAGGGCGTTCACGGCGCGCACGTCCCGCATGCGCTCCACGGCGCGCAGGGTCCGGATCTCCTCCAGGGTGAAGTCCTGGGCGAAGAACCCGGTGGTCTCGCGCCCGTCCACGGTCCGGGTGGTGCGCCGGTCGGCGAACTCCGGGCGCTCGCCCACGTCCGTGGTGCCACCGATCTCCTGCTCGTGGCGGCAGATCAGCTTCCCGTCCCGGGTCGCGACCAGGTCGATCTCGATGAAGTCGCCGCCGTACCGGGCGCCCAGCTCGTAGGAGGCCAGCGTGTGCTCGGGACGGTGCCCCGACGCACCCCGGTGGGAGATGATCTTGATGGGGATTTCCTGCTTGTTCTTGTTCCTGCGCACAGCCGAACCGTCCTGAGAAGCCGAGATGCCGGGAAAGAGGGTGGCCGACCCGTGGGAACACGGGTCGGCCACCATTGTGCAACGTGGGGCGAACGGGTCAGGACAGCTCGGTGAGCACGTGGTCCACGCACGCGGTGAGCGCCTGGACGTCGCTCGGCTCGACGGCCGGGAACATGGCCACGCGCAGCTGGTTGCGGCCGAGCTTGCGGTACGGCTCGGTGTCGACGACGCCGTTGGCGCGCAGGACCCTCGCGACGGCGGCGGCGTCGACGTCGTCGCTGAAGTCGATGGTGCCGACCACCTGGGAGCGCTTGGCCGGGTCGGTCACGAACGGGGTCGCGACCGGGGACTTCTCGGCCCAGTCGTAGAGGATGGAGGAGGACTCGGCGGTGCGCGCCACCGTCCACTCCAGCCCGCCCCGCGTGTTCATCCACTCCAGCTGCTCGGCGAGCAGCAGCAGCGTGGCCACGGCCGGGGTGTTGTACGTCTGGTCCTTGCGGGAGTTGTCCACCGCGGTGGTCAGCGAGAAGAACTCGGGGATGTACCGGCCGCTCGCGGCGATCTCGTCCACCCGGGCCAGGGCGCGGGGCGACATGACCGCCAGCCACAGCCCGCCGTCGGCGGCGAAGCTCTTCTGCGGGGCGAAGTAGTAGACGTCCGTCTCGGTGATGTCGACGGGCAGGCCGCCCGCCCCGCTGGTGGCGTCCACCAGGACGAGCGCGTCGTCGTCGGCGCCCGCGACCCGCTTGACGGGGGCGGCCACGCCGGTGGACGTCTCGTTGTGGGTGAGGGCGTACACGTCCACACCGGCCTCGGCGACGGGCTCGCCGTGGCTGCCGGGGTCGGTGCTGATGACGGTGGGCTCCTCCAGCCACGGGGCGCCCTTGGCGACCTTCGCGAACTTGCCGGAGAACTCGCCGAAGGACAGGTGCTGGGACCTGGAGCGCAGCAGGCCGTGCGCGGCGATGTCCCAGAAGGCGGTGGTCCCGCCGTTGCCGAGGACGACCTCGTACCCGTCGGGCAGGGAGAAGAGGTCGCTCACGCCGGCGCGCACCCGGGAGACCAGGGACTTGACCGGCTTCTGCCGGTGGGAGGTCCCCATGTAGCGGGAGCCGGAGGAGGCCAGGGCCTCCAGCTGCGCGGGGCGCACTTTGGACGGGCCGCTGCCGAAACGGCCGTCGGCGGGCAGCAGGTTCGCGGGGATCTGAATCTCGTCGGTCACGGTCCCCAGGGTAGTGGTGGGAGCGGTGACGCAGCCGGTCAGGGCCTCCGTTCACGGCGTGCATGCGCGTGACCGGAGGATCGAATTGTCACATTCTCAGAAGTTCTGGCCGGTATGGGTCAGTGCCAATTCCGCCAAAACGGATGAATCTTCCGACACCTTTGTTGTCTAATGAGAAACAGCTTCGGGGGGAGTGACGGGACCGACACGAGCCGTGAAGGGGTTTTCGCGAGTGGTTGACGACGAGTCCGGCGACCGGACCGCCGCCCCCGGGGCGCCGCCCCGTTTCCTGGCCGTCTTCGACGCGCTGCGGGCCCGCCCCCCACGCCGCAGGTACACCCTCCTGGCCCGCATGGAGCGCCGCGTGGCCCGCCGGCTCCCCGCGGACAAGCACGACGGCCTCCAGCGCGGCGACGTCGCCGAGCCGCCCCCCGTCCTGGACCTGGCCGTGCGCGGTACGGCGGACCGCTCGGAGGTCCTGCGCATGCTGGTCGAGCGGGGCGGGGCGAACCTCGTGTGGCGCCTGCCCGAGGCGGAGGACCCCGCGGAGCCGCTTCCGTCCGGCGGGGCCGGGGGGAGCGCGGAGGCCGGAGGGGCGGCCGCCGCTCCTCGGCCCGGCGACGGCGGCCCTCCCTCCGGGAACGGGGCCGGGAGGCGGTTCGGGCGGCGCCGGACCGCGCCGCACCCGGGCGTCGAGAGCACCGGCGCACCGCTGGCCGCCCCTCCGGGCGCCGGCCCCCCGGGCGAGGACGCCCCCGTCACCACCGACCAGCTCTACGACCTGATGGAACGCCTGGTCGACGGCCGCCTCGCCCGCCTCGGCGACCAGCCCGGGCAGAAGTGGTACCACAAGCCCCCCTCCCCTCCCCGCTTCGCCCGCCTGAGCTCCCTGCTGTGGCTGCGCAGGTGCGAGCCGGCCACCGTGCAGGCCAACGTGTCCGGCTCCGAGGTCCCCCAGGACGGCGTCGCGCTCACCAGCGACAGCAAGACCCAGGTGGAGGTCATCAACGAGCTGCGCCGGGTCCGGCTGGACAGCGCCAGGGAACGGCGCGAGCGCCTCCTCGACGCGGCCGGCGGGCGGAGCCCGGACACCGGGGACGACGGTGCCCCGGCCGGAGCACCGTCACGGTGGGAGCGGTCCCGGCTCTCCTTCGTCGTGCGCCGGCGCTGGCTCGCCTCCGCCGCCTCCCGCACCTCCCGCTGGGCGACCCGCGTCTCCGACCGGGTCACCTTCGGCAAGCTCGACGAGAGACTGCTCACCCCGCTGGCCTTCGTCGTCTCCCTCGTCGTCACCGCCACGCCCTTCGCCGTCCTGGGCCTGGTCGCCCAGCAGGTCAACGAGCTGATCGGCCTCCTCGCCGGCGTCGCGCTGACGGCCGCCTACGCGGTCGTCGCGTTCTTCGTGCTCCTGCCCTGGTGGCCCTACCGCTGGCTCAACCGGCACCGCTACGTCACCCACGAGGCGGGCGGCGACAAGGCCCTCCCCAACCACCGCGAACGCGGGATCCACGTCCTCAACCAGCTCAACGACCGCGACGCGGGGGGCGGGCGGATCAGCGCCGACACCAGGCCGCCCGGCGTCCACCGGCTCGCCGTCAACGCCTTCCTCGACGACCTCCACCGCGCCTACGGCGCGGCCGGGCGCCGCAGGCGCAAGCGCAGGCAGCGCCCCGTGCTCCTCCTGGAACAAGAGCGCCTCGACCCGGTGGCCCGCTACCTCGTCCTCCTCGTCGAGGACGAGCGGCTGCGCCGCGGCTTCCCCGACCCCCTCCTGATCGTGCAGGTCCGGTGCGGCTCCACCCCTCCGCTCGTGCGGGGAGAGGTGGACACCGCCCGGTACCCCTCCCTCCCCGAGGGGGAGGGCGCCGTGCAGCGGGCCCCGGAGGTCGGCCGCTGGGCCAGGGCGCGCCACGCCGCCGGGCGGCTCGGCGCCCACCGGCTCGTCGCCCTGGACGTCGGTCCGCTGCGCGGGGACCGCCCCCGGGGCTCCTTGCGGCCCGAACCCGTCCGGGTGTTCACCGCCCCCGCCCTCGCGGGGCTCTGGACGGCGGGCGCCGCCGCCTGCGTCGTCCTGGCGGTCCTCCTCGGGACGGTGGTCGTCCCCGCCCTGCACCCCTGCGTGCAGCGGGGCCTGGTGGTCCCCGCCGGGATCGACACGAGGAACGGCCAGTGCGTCGGCGTCTCCTTCGGGGACTTCGTGTTCCACGAGCGGCTGGAGGAGGTGACCGAGCGCATCCGGGACCAGAACCGGGCGGTCGACGACAGCGGGGACCCCTACGTCACCATCGCCTACATCGCCGAGCTGGAGATCGCCGACCCCGGCGACCCCTCGCTGTCCGGGGTCCAGGGCGAGCTGCTGGGCCTGGCCTTCCAGCAGGACCAGCACAACGAGCTGGTCGGCAGGGACGGCACGCCCAAGATCAAGATCCTGATCGGCAACGCGGGGGAGGCGTGGTCCCACGCCGAGGAGACCGCGCGGGAGATCGCCGCGCGGTCCGGGAACACGTACCTCGGCATGGACCGCCCGATCGGCGCCGTCGGCTTCGGGCACAGCGTCGCGCCCAACAGCGAGGCCATCCGGATCGTCGGCGACGCCGGGATACCGATGGTCGGCACCACCGCCACCTACGACGACGTCGCCCGGTCCGGCGAGCGGCAGCACAACGAGTTCTTCTTCCCCGTCGCCCCCGCCAACAGCCGCATCGCCGAGCAGGCGGCGCACTGGGCCTACAACGGCGTGCCGTGGACCGGCGACCGGGGGGTGGAGTACGGGCTGGAGCCCGCCCGCACGGCCGTGGCCATCGCGAGCGCGGGGGCGGCGGAGGACGGGGGACCGCACGAGCAGTACGGCCCGCACCTGGCCGAGCTGTTCATGGCGGCCTTCCAGAGGGAGGGCGGCTCCGTCTGGGAGGGCGTCCGGGGGCTCGGGCCGCAGGAGTACGCCGACGGCACCCTCCTGTACGGGAGCGGCGACCTGGAGGAGGACACCACCTTCCGGGACCACCTCGACCGGCTGTGCACGGAGGACCCGCCCGACCTGCTCTACTTCGCCGGGCGCTCCGCGGACTTCACGGCCTTCCACGACTACTTCAGGACCGCGGGCGGCGCGGCGTGCGTGGGAGGGGACATGACCATCCTCGGCGGGGACGACATCGCCAAGTTCGTCGCCGACGAGGAGGACCGCATCAGCCAGTCCCTCGAACACCCGGTGTTCTACACGCCGCTCGCGGCCAGCGGGTCCTGGGGCGAGTCGGAGGCCCTGGCGGAGGAGGACTCCCAGGGGTTCTACACGGCGGTGGACGACCTCGTGGAGGAGCTGTACCGGGAGGACGGGGACGAGGAGGGGGAACCGGTCCCGCGGACCGAGCTCCCGTCGATCGCGCACGCCGCGGTGGCCAGCGACGCCCTCCTCGTCGTCTCGCGGGCGATGCCGCACACCGGCCTGACCCCCGAGGAGCTCGCCGCGCGGGGGCCGCTGGGGTTCGTCGGACTGGAACGGCGGCCGTTCCTCCGGACCCAGGAGGACTACGAGGCCAAGCGCGACCAGCTCCTGGGCGGGATCCGGGACACGCGCGGCCTGACCGGCATGTCGGGCTACCTCGAGTTCGACGGCTCGGTCGACGGCCACTGGTTCCCGGAGCGCCTGGTGCAGCTGGTCCTGGTGGGACCCGACTCGGGCGGGGACCGCCAGCACGTCATCCACAGGTGCGGCATGAGCAGCGCGGACCTGCCCCCGGCCGACCCCGGCTGCGTATGAGGGGGAGCGGGGGGCGGGGCGGGGTGGCGCGGGACCGCCCGACGCGAGAAGATGCCCGTTGTGGACCACCGAAACCCCGCCGAACTGCGGAAACCGTACACGGGTGAACCCCTGGTGCGCTCCTCCCTCGCCGCCCATCCGATGACGCAGTTCCACCTGTGGTTCGAGGAGGCCTACGAGTCGGGGCTGGCCGAGCCCAACGCCATGGTCCTGGCCTCCGTCGAGCCCTCGGGGATGCCCAGGGCCAGGACGGTGCTGCTGAAGGGCTACGACAGGACCGGGCTGCGCTTCTTCACCAACTACACCTCCAGGAAGGGGGAGGCGCTGGACGCGGACCCCCGCGCCGGCCTCCTCTTCCCCTGGCACGCCATCCGCCGGCAGGTCCTGGTGGCCGGGCGGGTCGAACGGCTCTCCGACGCGGAGAACGACCGCTACTTCGCCACACGGCCGCGCGGCTCGCAGCTCGGGGCCTGGGCCAGCGAGCGCCAGTCCCGGACCGTGGAGGACCGCGCCGAGCTCGACCGCCTGTACCGGGGCTTCGAGACGGTGTGGGCCGAGGACGAGGAGGTCCCCAGGCCCTCCTACTGGGGCGGCTACCGCCTCGTCCCGGAGGAGGTCGAGTTCTGGCAGGGCGGCCCGGACCGCATGCACGACCGGTTCCGCTACCTGCGCGGCGACGGGGACGCGTGGGAGATCGACCGCCTGTCCCCCTGAACCCCGCCGCGGAGGGGCCGGTGCGGGCGCCCCCGGGGTGATCCCCGTCGCGTCCGGTACGCGCCCCGGGCCCGTGTGGCGACGGAGGGCCCTCCGCAAGGGTCCGTCGGGCATTCCTCCAGGGGCGAACGGCCCGGAGGGGCCGGGACCAGCGACTCCTGCGCCGAGGGGCGGACGACGCCCCTCCGCTGTCCACATTGTGGGACGGTGGAGAAATTCGGGCTCGCCGATGCGCGATATGCTTGCCGTATCGGTGGTCGCTCCCGCGGTCCTGCGGACGCCCCGGTCCCCACTCGGCCCCTGGGAATCACGTGGTCCCGGCCTGTGTTGTGAGAGACCTGCCGTGCCCGCCGCGACCGCGCGTCGGGCGCAGAGCCTTGGGAGGGGAGACTTGACCGCACACGGGCTGATCGACACCACGGAGATGTACCTCCGGACGGTTTTCGAGCTCGAGGAGGAGGGCATCGTCCCGCTTCGGGCGCGTATCGCCGAACGCCTGCACCAGAGCGGACCCACGGTCAGCCAGACGGTGGCCCGCATGGAGCGCGACGGCCTGCTGCGGGTCGAGAACGACAGGCACCTCGTCATGACGGCCGAGGGCCGTCGACTGGCCACGCACGTCATGCGCAAGCACCGGCTCGCCGAGCGCCTGCTCGTCGACGTCATCGGGCTGCCCTGGGAGGACGTGCACATCGAGGCCTGCCGCTGGGAGCACGTGATCTCCGAGGCGGTGGAGGAGCGCCTCGTGACGCTGCTCAACGCCCCCTCGGTGTGCCCCCACGGCAACCCGATCCCGGGCCTGGACGAGCTCGGCCTGGAGAACTACTCGCCCGAGCCCTTCACCGACGACTCGATCGTTCCGATGATCGACGTCGCGGGCAACAGCGAGACGACCGTGACGGTACGGCGCATCAGCGAGCAGATCCAGTCGGACGCCGACATCATGCTCACCTTGCGCGAATCCGGGGTACAACCCGGGCAGGAAGTGGTGCTCAGGGCCTCCGACGGGGGCGTCCACGTGATCGGCGGCGAGTCCGAGGGGACCGACCTCTCCGAGGTCGTCGCCGGACACATCTTCGTCGCCAAGCCGTGAACCACGCGAACACGTTGATTGGTTGCTCATCGGGATTGTCACATTGCGCTGCGGGAACGTTGACGGTGTTGCTACGCTCGCCCCAAGGTGCGGTCGTTCGGGGTACCCGGAGCGGGCATGTATGCAGCTCATGACGGCGAGGTGGCGGCTAGATGACACGGTGGGGTGAGCCCTTCCGGGAGAGCGGCGCGCTGACCACGGCCGCTGTGGTGGACCAGGCGCAGATCGCCATCGTCGTCATCGACAGGTCCAGCCTGCTGCGCTACTGGAACCCCTTCGCCCGCGAGCTCTTCGGGTTCGTCGGCGGCCGGGACTACGTCGGCCTCTCCCTCCTCGACATCGGCATCCACGAGTCGGACCGCGAACACGCCTCCCAGCTGGCCCGCCGCGTCCTGCGCGGCGAGCACTGGGAGGGCACGTTCGCCGTCCTCAAGGGCGACTCCACGTGGATCCACGTGCGCGCCCAGGCCGTGCCGATGCGCGACGAGTCCGGCGAGATCGACGGCATCACCCTCATCGCCCGCGAGGCCCTGCGCAGCGGCCGTGTGGAGGAGCAGTACGGACTGCTCGAACGCATCGGCAGCCGCCTGGCCAGCTCCCTGGAGTTCGACTCCACGGTCAAGGGCGTCGCGGGCATCCTGGTGCCGCAGTTCGCCGACCACTGCTTCATCGACCTCTACGACCACGACCGCCTGGTCAGACAGGTGTCGGTGCACGCCGAGGGGTGGACGCCGCCGCCCCGCACGTGGTTCGGGGTCGGCGACGAGGTCCGCTACCCCGAACGCCACTTCGTCACCCAGGCGCTGCGTCGGATGGAGACCGTCGTCAGCAGCGACTACCTGTTCGAGAACTCTCCCAGCACCCGCTCCGACACCGTCTCCCGGCAGGTCGGCGTCACCTCCGCCATCGCCGCCCCCCTGCGGGCACGCGGCGAGGTCCTCGGCGTGCTCACCCTGGCGCTCTCGGGACTCTCCCCCCGCCAGAAGAGCACCTACGGCGGGTTCGACCGCGACCTCGTCGGCGCCATCGCCTCCCGGGTGGCCCTGACCATCGACAACGCGCGCCTGTTCGAGGAGGAGCGCAGCACCGCCCTCGCCTTCCAGCGGAGCCTGCTCCCGCACCACTTCCCGCACCTGGACGGGCTGACCATCGCCCACCGCTACCAGCCCGCCGGGCCCCTCCAGGCGCACGGCTACGGTGTGCAGACCCAGGTCGGCGGCGACTTCTACGACGCCATCCCGCTCTCCGCGGGACGCGTCGGGCTGGTCATCGGCGACGTGGAGGGCCGCGGTCCGCACGCCGCCGCGGTCATGGGGCAGCTGCGCGCCGCCCTGCGGGCCTTCGCCCAGGCCGACCGCGAGCCCGCGGACATCCTCCGCGAACTCGACGAGTGGGTCCGCCAGCTCGGCCAGCCGGACGAGGACGGCGGCGGCACCTGGATCCCCAGCGTCAGCTGCCTGTACATGGTCTACGACGCGTGGTCGCGCGAGCTGTCCTACGCCAACGCCGGGCACGCCACACCGCTGCTGGTCACCTCCGACTCGGTCGACAAGCTCGACCTGGCGGCGGCCGACCGCATGCTGGGCGTGCGGGCCAAGGGCGGGGCGGCCGAGGACGTCGTCTACCACCAGGCCGAACTGCGGCTCCCGCTCGGCGCGACCCTGGTCATGTACACCGACGGGCTCGTGAACCGGCACCCGGTCGGCGGTGCGCCCGACCCCGAGCGCGCCCTGGCCAGGCTGGCCGAGCGGGTCTCCGAGGTCGCGGACAAGGACGTCGACGAGATCGCCGAGGCGGCCCTGCACGGCGTCCCCGGCGAGCTGGACGACGACACCGCGCTGCTGGTCGTGCGCACCCACTCCGACGCACTGGCCCTGCGCGAGGGCTGGTTCCCCTCGGAGGCCTCCACCGTGGGCGAGGCGCGCCACCTGGCGGCCAAGACCTTCGACGAGTGGGGGATGGACCGCGACCAGTCCGAGCTGGCCTGCCTGCTGGTCTCGGAGATCGTCACCAACGTCGTCATCCACGCGACCCCCCACCCCGTGCACCGCGAGTTCACCGGCAACGGCGTCCTGGACTCGGAGACGCCCCTCGGCGCGGGGTCGGCGGCGGACGAGTTCGACGAGGACTGGACGGACCTGCTGGAGGCGGCGGCCGAGGAGGACGACGAACCCGCAGAGGACACCGCCGACAAGGAGTTCCTGCTCCGGTTGCGGCGCGGCGCCTCCGCCGTGTGGGTGGAGGTCTTCGACCACGACCT
Organism: Nocardiopsis sp. NPDC006198; assembly: GCF_040613895.1. Taxonomy (NCBI): domain Bacteria; kingdom Bacillati; phylum Actinomycetota; class Actinomycetes; order Streptosporangiales; family Nocardiopsidaceae; genus Nocardiopsis; species Nocardiopsis sp. NPDC006198. Next base: position 153,700 of record NZ_JBEXSY010000005.1, read on the forward strand.
GCGCCTGCCCCGCATCCGCAGCGCGGCCGCCGACGACGAGGGCGGCCGCGGCCTCTACCTGGTGGAGCAGCTGGCGAGCCGGTGGGGCTCCCGTCCCACGCCGGACGGCAAGGCGGTCTGGTTCGAGATGCCGATGCACGGTGAGGACGAGGAGGGCTCGCAGGGCTGAGCCCTCCCGCGGGCCGCGGCGGCCGACCCCGTCGGCCCGCCCGGTTCCGTGACGCGCCGGCCCCGTGCGTCCCAGCGGTTCCGCGGGCCCCTGCGGCCCCGCCCCACGGCCCCGCCCCTCCCGCCGTCTCCCGGACCCGGCGGACGCGGCGCCGCCCCCGCCCGCTCCCCCCGGGCGTCCCCCGCCGTGCGGTCGGCCGGGCGTCGAATTCCCGGCGAACAATGCGTTTTCCGCCCTGCCCTTCTTGTCGTGGACGACCGTCGCGGTTAATTTGTCCGACGACAACAGAAAAAGATGAACCGATTCCCGGGCAGGGAGTGGAGGACATCGATGGAAGAAGCAGAAGTGGTTCCCCGTACCAATTCTGCAGGTCCGAGAATCGCCGAGTCCGCCCGGAGGGGCGTGGGTCCCCGTTCCCCACGCGTCCCGGCGGACCGGAGGGCTCCCTCCCCCGCCACGGGGGCCGGAGCCGCGAGGAGGGCAGGCCGCCGTGTCCCGCGCCTGGCCCTCCGCTCCCTCGTCGGGGCCCTGGCGCTGGTCGTCGCGCTCCCGGCCCACGCCTTCGCGGCGCCGCCCCCCGCGCTTCCGGCGAGCCACGCGGAGGCGGACGGGAAATGGCAGCCCGCCTTCGACTACGACACCGACGGCTGCTATTCGTCCCCCGCCATCGGATCGGACGGGACCATCGCCGAGGGGCTGAAGACCTCCGGCGCCCTGAACGGCAACTGCCGTGACCGTTCCGACCTCGACAACACGAACTCGTATTCGCGCTCCAAGTGCGATGCGAGCGGATGGTGCGCGTACATGTACGCGCTCTACTTCGAGAAGGACCAGACCGTCCACGGCTGCTGCGGACACCGGCACGACCTCGAACACGTCGTGGTGTGGGTGTTCGACGACGAGGCGCGCCACGTCTCGGCGTCGGCGCACGGCGACTACGACACGAGGCCGGCGTCCGAGGTGCTGTGGGAGGGCACCCACCCCAAGATCGTCTACCACAAGGACGGCGCCTCCACCCACGCCTTCCGGTTCGCGGCCGGGCACGACGACCCGCCGGAGAACCACTACGGCGTGTGGCAGTACCCGGACCTGGTGAGCTGGGACCACTACCCGCCGGGCATCCGGGAGGCGTTCACGTCGGCGGACTACGGGAGCGCGCAGCTCGACCTCAGGGACGGCTCGTTCCCGGGGGCGCTGGCCAGGGCGCAGCCCGACGGCATCGAGTTCGACCCCTACGCCTAGGCCGCGGTCGCCGGGTGCCCGCCCCGTCGCGCGACGGGGCGGCACCCGCCGGCCGCGTCCGTGCTCCGCCCCGCCGGGGCGGGGCAGGCGGCGCGCCGTCCCTACCGCCAGGACCACGCCCAGAGCAGCAGGCACACGAAGACGAAGAAGACCACGATCCCGCTGGTCGCCCAGGGGATGTGGATCCTGGGCCGGAGTCTGCGCACGCCGATCACGAGCAGCACGACCAGCAGGCCCATGACGATGAGGCCGTCCCACGCACCGCTCATGACTGCTCCGACCCTTCCAGGGGGTTGTCAGGTCACAGGCCGAGGCCGCGTCCCACGATCTCCTTCATGATCTCGGTGGTGCCACCGTAGATCGTCTGGACGCGGGTGTCCTGCCAAGCCTGTGCCACGGGGTATTCCATCATGTACCCGTACCCGCCGTGAAGCTGGAGGCACCGGTCCACGGCCCTGTTGCACATCTCGGTGGTCCACCACTTGGCCATGGCGGCGTCCTCGACGGTCAGCTCACCCCGGTTGAGCAGCTGGATGCCCCGATCCACGTAGGTGCGGGCCATGTCGACCTCGGTGGCAATCTCGGCCAGAACAAAACGACTGTTCTGGAACCGCCCAATCGGACGCCCGAAGGCGGTGCGCTCCCGGCAGTACTCGACGGTGTGCTCCAGCACGGCGCCGGCGGAGGCGACCGCGCAGGTGGCGATGGACAGGCGCTCCTGCGGCAGGTTCTCCATGAGGTGGATGAAGCCCTGGCCCTCCGTGCCGATCAGGTTGGCCGCGGGGACGCGCACGTCGTCGAAGAACAGCTCGGCGGTGTCCTGCGCCTTCATGCCGATCTTGTCCAGGTTGCGGCCCCGGCTGAAGCCGGGCATGCCGCGCTGGACCATGAGGAGGGAGAACCCCTGCGCTCCCGCGTCGGGGTCGGTCCGGCAGACCACGATCACCAGGTCGGCGTTGACGCCGTTGGTGATGAAGGTCTTGGAGCCGTTGACCACGTACGCGTCGCCGTCGCGGACCGCCGACGTCCGGATGCCCTGGAGGTCGCTGCCGGTGCCGGGCTCGGTCATGGCGATGGCGGCGATCAGCCGGCCCGAGGCGAATCCGGGCAGCCAGCGGCGCTTCTGCTCGTCGTCGGTCAGCTTGACCATGTACGGCGCCATGACGTCGTTCTGGAGGGTCATCCCGAGGCCGCTGGCGCGGGCCCGGCAGATCTCCTCGTTGACGACGGCGTTGTACCGGTAGTCGTCCAGGCCGGTGCCCCCGTACTCCTCCGGCACGCCGTGGCCGAGGAGCCCCACCTCGCCCGCCCGGGTCCACACATCGCGCGGGACGATCCCGTCCTTCTCCCACTGCGCGTGGAAGGGGACGACCTCGCGCTCGAGGAACTCGGCCACCGATGCGCGGAAGAGGTCGTGGTCGGCGTCGAAGAGTTCCCGCTTCATGCTCTGCTCCGGACGTGTCGGGGATCACTGGCTGACGCCACAGTAACCGAACCATATTCGGTTTTGAAGGGGCGGCTCCAAGCCACGGCAAAGTTCCTGTTCCGGTGGGCGGTTCCCCGCTCACGGGAGCCCCCGGGTTCCTACTGTGGCCGCAGCGGGGCCGTGAGCCGTGCGCGGCCCGACACGGGGGAGAGCCGATGGCGCAGCACGAGGCCGACCACCGGGAACGCAGGGAGCACCGGGGCGGCAGGATCGCGGTGATCATGACCGCGCTGATGCTCACCGTGCTCCTGGCCGCCCTGGACCAGACGATCGTCTCCACCGCGCTGCCGACGATCGTGTCCGAGCTCGGCGGGCTCAACCACCTGTCGTGGGTGATCACCGCCTACCTGCTCGCCGTCACCGCCGTCACCCCGCTGTGGGGCAAGCTCGGCGACCAGTTCGGCCGCAAGCGGCTCTTCCTCCTGTGCATCGGGATCTTCCTGGTCGGCTCCGCCCTGTGCGGCATCGCGCAGGACATGCTCCAGCTCATCGTCTTCCGGGCGGTCCAGGGGCTCGGAGGGGGCGGGCTGATGGTGCTCGCCTCCGCGATCATCGGCGACGTCGTCTCGCCCCGCGAGCGGGGCAAGTACCAGGGGCTGTTCGGCGCCGTCTTCGGCATCTCCAGCGTGGCGGGGCCCCTGCTCGGCGGCCTGTTCGTCGACCACCTGACCTGGAGGTGGGTGTTCTACGTGAACCTCCCCCTGGGGGTCCTCGCGTTCGCCACGGTGCTGGCGGTGCTGCCCGCCAGCACGCCGACCGGTCGCCGCCGGGTCGACTACGCCGGGATCCTCCTGCTGGCCGCCACCGCCGTGTGCCTCACCCTGGTGGCGGCCTGGGGCGGCAGCGTCTACCCGTGGGCCTCGCCCCAGGTCGTGGGGCTCGCCGTCGTGGGCGTCGTCCTCGGTGTCGGATGGTGGCTGACCGCGAGGAGGGCCGCCGACCCGGTCATGCCGCTCAGCCTGTTCCGCAACCCGACCATCGTGGTCGCCATGGCCATCGGGTTCTGCGTGGGCTTCGCGATGATGGGGTCGATGGCGTTCCTGCCGCTGTTCCTCCAGATCGTGCACGGACTGTCCCCGACGGCCTCCGGCCTCCACCTGATCCCGATGGTGCTGGGCATGTTCCTCACCTCGATCACCAGCGGTCGCCTGGTCACCCGCACCGGCCACTACAAGGCCTATCCCGTGGTGGGCATGGCCGTCACCTCGCTCGGGCTGCTGCTCCTCTCCCGCCTCGGCCCCGAGAGCTCGCTCTGGGAGATGGGGTTCTACTTCTTCGTCCTGGGGTTCGGCCTGGGGCTGGTGATGCAGGTGGTGGTCGTGGTCGTGCAGAACGCGGCCGACTACGCGGACCTCGGGGTGGCCACCTCCTCGGCGACGTTCTTCCGGTCGATCGGCGGCTCGTTCGGCACGGCCGTGTTCGGGGCGGTCTTCTCCGGGCAGCTGGCGGCGAACCTGGCGGCCCGCGCCGGGGAGATCCGGCTGCCGCCGGGGGTGGACCCGGCGTCCCTGGAGAGCGACCCCCGCAGTCTGGACCGGCTGCCCCCGGAGGCGCAGGCGTCGTTCCTCCAGGCCTACGCCGACTCCGTGGACACCGTGTTCCTGTGGGCGGTGCCGGTGGCGGCGGCCGGGTTCGTGCTCGCGCTGTTCCTGCGGCAGGTGCCCCTGCGCACCACCGTCGGCTCCCCCGGGCTGGACGAGTCGATCCCGCCCGTCGCCGCGGGGAGCCGCAGCGCGATGGAGCACGTCGAGCGCGAGGTGTACCGGGCCTGCGGCAGGGAGGGCGCGGACGAGATGTACGGGCGCCTGCGCGAGGCGGCGGGGCTGGAGATCTCGCCGCGCGCGTGCTGGGCGCTCAGCCACCTCGGCGTCACCGGGCCGCTCACCGGGGCGGAGCTCGCACGGATGTCGGGGCTGGGCGAGGACGCCTGGGAGGGTGTGCGCCGGGAGCTGGAGGAGGCCGGATACCTGACGGGCGGGGGCGGGGCCTGGGAGCTGAGCCGGCGCGGGGCGGACGCGGCCCGACAGGTGTTCGACGCCCAGCGCACCGCGCTGCGCTCGCTGCTGGCCGACTACGGGCCCGGGGAGCACCCGGAGGTGGTCGCCGCCCTGGAGCGGATGACCGCGGACACCCTCGGCGACGAGGGGGACGCCTCGCGCCTCGGCGAGGGGGCCCACCGGCTGTAGCAGCACGGGGGCGGGGACTTGCCGGATCCAGGGAACCGAATACAGTTCGGTTATCGTCACCCACGCTCTTGGAGGACACCGTGGCCGAGGCATACATCGTCGGCGCAGTACGCACCCCCGTCGGTACCAGGAAGGGCGCCCTCGCCGCCGTGCACCCGGCGGACCTGGGCGCGCACGTGCTCAAGGAGCTCGTCCGGCGCACCGGGGTCGACCCCGCCGCCGTCGAGGACGTGGTCATGGGCGTGGTCAGCCAGGCGGGCCCCCAGGCCCTCGACCTGGCCCGCACCGCGTGGCTCTCCGCCGGCCTCCCCGAGAGCGTCCCCGGCGTCACGGTCGACCGCCAGTGCGGCTCCTCGCAGCAGGCCGTCCACTTCGCCGCCCAGGGCGTCATGTCCGGCACCCAGGACCTGGTCGTGGCCGCCGGCGTCGAGAACATGGGCATGGTCCCCATGGGCGCCAACGTCCAGTTCGCCCTCGACAACGACCTCCCCCTCTACGGCGAGGGCTGGACCGGGCGCTACGGCCTCCAGGAGATCTCCCAGTTCCGCGGCGCCCAGCTCATGTGCGAGAAGTGGGGCTACAAGCGCGAGCGGCTGGAGGAGTTCGCCCTGGAGAGCCACCGGCGCGCCGCCGCCGCGCAGGAGGAGGGGCGCTTCGACGACCAGATCGCCCCCCTCGCCGGGGTGAGCCGGGACGAGGGCGTCCGCGCCGACACCACCCTGGAGAAGATGGCCGCCCTCAAGCCGCTGCGCGAGGGGTGGGAGCTCACCGCGGCCGTCGCGAGCCAGATCTCCGTGGGCGCGGGCGCGCTGCTCATCGCGTCCGAGCGCGCGATCGAGCAGCACGGGCTGACCCCGCTGGCCCGCGTCGTCCAGCTGGCCCTGGTCGGCGACGACCCCGTGTACATGCTCACCGCGCCCATCCCCGCGACCAGGGTCGCCCTGGCCAAGGCCGGGCTGGGCATCGACGACATCGACGTCACCGAGATCAACGAGGCGTTCGCCCCCGTGCCGCTGTCGTGGATCGAGGAGCTGGGCGCCGACCCGGCCAAGGTCAACCCGAACGGCGGCGCGATCGCCCTGGGCCACCCGCTGGGCGCCACCGGCTCGATCCTGATGACCAAGCTGATCGCCGAGCTGCACAGGACCGGCGGACGCTACGGCCTCCAGACCATGTGCGAGGGCGGCGGCCAGGCCAACGTCACCGTCATCGAACGCGTCTGACCCGGAGCGCCGGGGCCGCGTGCCCGCCCGCGGGCGCGCGGCCCCCGCCCCGGACCCGCCGTCCGCGCCCGCCGCTCACCGGCGGGCCAGGGCGGGGCCCCCGACGCCGTTCTCCAGCCCCAGCCAGGCGGCCATCCCGGCCAGCTGCTCCACCAGCTCCGGCACGGTGTCGGCGGGGGCGCCGTCCTCCAGGGTGATCCTCTGGGCCAGGAGCGTCCCCGACGCGCGGTCCGCCTTGAGGTCCACCCGCGCGACCAGGTCCTCGCCCAGCAGGAACGGCAGCACGTAGTAGCCGTGCACCCGCTTGGCGGCGGGCACGTAGATCTCCAGCCGGTAGCGGAACCCGAACAGCTCCTCGGCGCGGTCGCGCGTCCACACCAGGGAGTCGAACGGGCTGAGCAGCGCCCGGGCCGCCATCGAGCGGGGCACCCGGGCGTCCCGGTGCAGGTAGGCGGGGCGGTTCCAGCCCTCCACCCGCACCGGGACCAGCTCACCGGAGTCCACGAGGTCGGCCACGGCGGGCCTGGACTCGGCGGACTTGAGCCGGAAGTAGTCGCGGAGGCAGGGCTCGGTGGCGACGCCGTGCGTGCGCGCGGCGATGGACACCAGCTCCCGGTGCGCCTCCTCGGGCGTGGTGGGCGGGGCGTCGCGCACCTCCGGCGGGAGGACCCGCTCGGGCAGGTCGTAGAGCCGCTCGAACTGGGAGTTGCGCCCGTTGGAGGTCAGGTCGCCGATCCAGAACAGGTACTCCAGGCACTTCTTGACGTCGGACCAGTTCCAGCCCCAGTGGTCCTTGGCGCGCGGCGCGTCGTGCGCGAGGGCGGCCTCCACGCCGCGGGCGGTGGCCGGGCCGATCCGGACGACCTCCTCCAGGACCGCCTTCAGGAGTTCGGGCCGCTCCTCCCGGATGCCGTTCATCCAGCCGACCCGTGTCTGGGCGCGGTTGCGGTCCATCCGGTGGCGCATGAGCTGCCGCGTGGCCGGCGGCACCAGGCTGGCCTCGTGGGCCCAGCACTCCACCAGGCGCGCGCCGCCCGCCCCCGCGGCCGTGGTGGCGGCCCGGTCCAGCAGCGCGGTGTCGTAGCTCCCCAGGCGGGCGAACACGGGCAGGTACTGGCTGCGGGCGAGCACGTTCACGCTGTCGATCTGGAGGATCCCCACCCGGCGCACCACCCGGGCCAGGTGGGACAGGGTCGCCCTCCCCCTGGGCCGCGGGTCGGCGAAGCCCTGGGCGGCGAGGGCGATCCTGCGCGCCTGGGAGAGGGAGAGGTCCGCGTCTCGGCGGGGGTGCGGTTCAGCCATGCCGCCACGGTAGCCCCCGGTGGCGACAGTCGACCCGCCGCGGTCGGCGCCGGGGCGGGGACGGGCCTCCAGCGGACCGGCCGGCGCCGGAGCCGGGAGGCCGGCGGGCGCCGGCGCCCGCCCCTCCGGCCGGTGTGTCCTGCGTCACGTGTCCGCCGCCGTCGTGCCCGGTGACGCGCGGATCGACGACTCGCCGTGGCCGCGCACGGCGGTTCCGTGGAAAAAACCTTTGGCCCAATGCGAACCCCGAGGGGGTCCCGGCCGTCACAACAGAGGCGACACGAACGACCGGACACGTGCCGGGAGTCGCACACGCCCCGGTGCGGAGGACGGCCGCACCGGGGCACCTTTTGTTCCTGCCCGCCCAGCTGGGCGTTCCCCCCTCGTGCACAGCCCGCGTCGAACACCCGGGCCCCCTCCATGGCCTAGCCTTCTGCTGTGCGTATCGCGACTTGGAATGTGAACAGTGCCAGGGCCAGGGTCGACCGGATCGGGGCCTGGCTGGACCGGAGCGGCGTCGACGTCCTCGCCATCCAGGAGACCAAGGCCAGGGACGACCAGTTCCCGGCCTCCGTCTTCACCGACCGCGGCTACGAGGTCGCCCACCACGGCCTCTCCCAGTGGAACGGGGTCGCGATCGCCTCCCGCGTCGGGCTGGAGGACGTGCGGATCGGCTTCCCCGGCCAGCCCGGATACGGTGACCCCGAGGAGTCCGAGGCGCGCGCCGTCGGGGCGACGTGCGGCGGTGTCCAGGTGTGGAGCCTGTACGTGCCCAACGGCCGCGAGGTCGACCACCCCCACTACGCCTACAAGCTGCGCTGGCTGAAGGCGCTGCGCGAGGCGGGCGCCGCGAGCCTCGCGCAGGACCCCGACGCGCAGATCGCCTACGTCGGCGACTTCAACATCGCCCCGCAGGACGACGACGTGTGGGACATGGCCGCGTTCGAGGGCAGCACCCACGTCACCGCGCCCGAGCGCGCGGCCTTCGAGGAGCTCGTCGGCGCGGGGTTCCGCGAGGTCGTCCGGGAGCACACCCCGGGACCCGGCGTGTACACCTACTGGGACTACAAGGGGCTGGCCTTCCCCAAGCGCAGGGGCATGCGCATCGACTTCGTCCTCGCCTCCCCGGCGCTCGCCTCCCGCGTGAGCGGCGCGAGCATCGACCGCGAGGAGCGCAAGGGCAAGGGGGCCTCCGACCACGCACCGGTCATCGTGGGGCTCGACGGGAACGACGGAGCGTCCGTCGCCAAGGTGAAGGAGGCCGGGGCATGAGCGCCGGGAGCAGAGCGGTCGGGACCACGGACGGCGGGGGCGCCTCCGGCGGCGCGCCGCGCGTGGCCGTCTTCGGCAGCGTCAACATGGACCTGGTCGCCTACGTGGACGAGGTGCCCGCGAGCGGCGAGACCGTGACGGGCACCGACTTCCGCCAGGTGCCCGGCGGCAAGGGCGCCAACCAGGCGGTGGCCGCGGCACGGGCGGGGGCCGACGTGGCCTTCCTCGGAGCGGTGGGCGACGACGCCTTCGGCGAGGAGCTGCGCGCCAACCTGGCGGCCGCCGGGGTCGGCGTGTCCGGTCTGCGCACGGTCCCCGGGGTGTCGGGCGTCGCCCACATCGTCGTGGACGGCAAGGGGGGCAACTCGATCATCGTCGTCCCCGGCGCCAACGGCGGGGTCGCCGGCGTGGCCGACGGCGACGCGGCGCTCATCGAGGGGAGCGCGGCCCTGCTGCTCCAGCTCGAACTGCCGATGGAGGCCGTGGTCTCCGCGGCGCGGACCGGCCGCGCGCTCGGCGTGCCGGTCTACCTGACCCCGGCCCCCGCGCGCGACCTGCCCGCGGAGCTGCTGGAGTCGGTGGACGTCCTGGTCCCCAACCAGCACGAGGCGGCCGCGATCACCGGCCGCACGGACCCGCGCGAGGCGCTGGCCGCCCTGCTGGAGCTGGTCCCGGAGGTGCTGCTGACCCTGGGCGAGGACGGCTCGCTCCACGGCCGCAGGGGCGGGGCGGCGGTGGCCTCGCCCGCACGGCAGGTGAGGGCGGTGGACACCACGGCCGCGGGGGACACCTTCTGCGGTTCGTTCGCGGTGGCGAGGGCGGAGGGCCGGTCGCCGGAGGAGGCGATGGCGTTCGCCGCGGCGGCGGCGTCGCTCTCGGTCCAGCGGCCCGGCGCCAGTTCGTCCATGCCCACCCGCGAGGAGGTCGAGGCGCTGCTCGGCGGCGTCGCCTGAGGCCGGTCCGGGGCGGGGGCGGACGGGTTCCGGGGGACGGTCCCGGGACGTGTCGGCGCTCGCCCCGTGCGGTTCCCGGGACGGGCGCCCCTCAGGCCGTGTGCCCGATCTGCTGGAGGAACGGGCGCGGGTCCTGGTTCTGGAGGCGGACCTCCAGCACGATGTCGACGGTGTCGCCGACGAGCCGGCCGCCCCACGGGACCTCGCCGCCGTCGCCCACGCCGAAGTCGGAGAGGCGGATCCGGGTGTTCGCGGAGAAGAAGTGCCCGTAGGTGTCGGCGGGCGACACGTAGTCCGGGGACTCGCCGACCCACTGGGAGTCGAGGGTGACCGGGAGGGTCGTCCCGTGGATGGTCAGGTCGCCGAACAGCCGGAAGGAGTGCTGTCCGCGCCGGCTCGGCTCCAGCCCGGTGGAGGCGAAGCGGATCTCGGGGTGGTGGTCCACGTCCAGGAAGTCGGCCGAGCGCAGGTGGGCGTCGCGCGCGCCCACGCCGGTGTTGACGCTGGCCGCGTCGAGGACGACCTCCACCTCGGACCGCGCGGGGTCCCCGGTGACGAGCACATGCCCGCGCGCCCGTCCGAACGTGCCCTGGACCCGGCCGAAGCGCAGGTAGTGGGCGACGAAGATCAAGCTGGAGTGGAGCGGGTCCAGGTACCAGGTGCCCGGCCCCGGTCCGATCTCGGGGGTGGATGTCATAGCCATTTGCTCCCTATTTGTCCGGTCTGTGGCTTTTGTCCACATACCTTAGGTCTGACGTCCACCCGGAACGCGAAGTTCTGGCGCGACCGGGCACGAGACATTGGACTCTGTCGTCCCCGACGGCGGCGAAACCCCCGCTGACGAGGCACGTCACCCCTTCGCGGCCCCGGGTCGGGAGCGGGGCCGGAACCGGCCAGGCGTGCCCGCGGACGGCGGAGGGGGCCGGGGCGGTCGTCCGCCCCGGCCCCCTCGGGTCCGGTGGTCGTGCTGCGTGCCGGACCGGTGCGGTCCGCCGCCGCTACATGTGCTCGGGAGCCTCCACGCCCAGCAGGTCCAGGCCCTGCACCAGGACCCGGAAGGCCACCGACACCAGCGCCAGGCGCGACTCGCGCTCGGCCTCGGTCGGGGCGGTCAGCACCGGGCAGTGCTCGTAGAACGCCGTGAGCGTCTGCGCCAGCTCGAACAGGTACGCGGAGAGGCGGTGCGGCTGGAGCAGGGCGCCGACCTGCTCCACCACGGCGCCGAACTCCAGCAGCTTGAGCGCGAGGTCGCGCTCCGCGCCCTCGGAGACGGTGATCCCGCCCCGGGGCGAGGACAGGTCCAGCCCGCCCTTGCGGAAGATGGACCGGATCCGCGCCTGCGCGTACTGGAGGTAGGGGCCGGTGTTGCCGGTCAGGGCCAGCATGCGGTCGAAGTCGAACGTGTACTCGGTGTCGTGGGAGACCGACAGGTCCGCGTACTTGACCGCGCCGATGCCCACCTGGCGGGCGATCTCGGCCTGCTCCTCGGCGCCGAGGTCGGGGCGGTTCTCCGCCACGACGGCGGCGGCCCGCTCGACGGCCTCGTCCAGCAGCGCCATCAGGCGGACGGGCGCGCCGCTGCGGGTCCGCAGGATCTTGCCGTCGCCGCCGAGCACGTTGCCGATCTGCACGTGGGTGACCTCGACGCCGTCCGGCAGCCACCCGGCCTTGCGGGCGGTCGCCCACACCATCTTGAAGTGCATGGCCTGCGGGGCGCCCACCACGTACAGGATGCGGTCGGCCTTGAGGTCCTCCACGCGGTGGCGGACGGTCGCCAGGTCGGTGGTGGCGTAGCCGTAGCCGCCGTCGCTCTTGCGGATGATCAGGGGGACCGGCTTGTCCTCGCGGCCGATGAAGCCCTCCAGGAACACGCAGAGCGCGCCCTCGCTGACCTCCGCGATGCCCTTGGCCTCCAGCTCGTCGCAGACGTCGGCGAGCACGGCGTTGTAGGTGCTCTCCCCGGCGAGGTCGTCGTCGGTGAGGGTCACCCCGAGCTTGGCGTACACCTTGTTGAAGTAGACCCTGGACAGCCCGACGAGCTCGCGCCACAGGCGCAGGGTCTCCTCGTCCCCGCCCTGGAGGGCCACCACCCGGCGGCGCGCACGCGCGGCGAAGTCGTCCGCGCCGGGCCCGGAGGAGTCGAACTTGGTGCGCGCCGACTGGTAGAAGGCGTTGGGGTCGCTGGTGAGCAGGTCCGCCTCGGCGGACTCCTCGCCGACCTCCAGCAGGTGCTCGATGAGCATGCCGAAGGGGGTGCCCCAGTCGCCGATGTGGTTCTGCCGGATGACGTTGTGGCCCAGGAACTCCAGGGTGCGGGCGAGGGAGTCGCCGACCACGGTGGTGCGCAGGTGCCCGACGTGCATCTCCTTGGCCACGTTGGGCGCGGAGTAGTCGAGGGGGATGTCGAGGCGCTCCTGGACGGGGACGCCCACGCGCGGGTCCTCCAGGAGCAGGCGGGTCTGGTCCGCGATCCAGTCCTCGCGCAGCGTCAGGTTGATGAAGCCCGGCCCGCTCACCTCGACGGCGCGGCAGACGTCGGCCACGTCGAGGTGCTCCATGATCGCCGCGGAGACCTCGCGCGGCTTTCGGCCCAGGCGCTTGGCGAGCGCGAGGGCGGCGTTCGCCTGGTAGTCGGCGAACTGGGACGGGCGGATGACGGGGTCGGTGTCGGCGAACTCGGGGCCGAAGGCGGCGCCGAGGGCGGACTGGACCCGTCGCGAGAGTACTTCCTGCGGGTCGGCCATGCCCCTAAGCGTACCGACCTGAGCCCCCTGTCCCCGCCCCTCGCGGGGTGACACGGCACGGGGCCCTCTCCTGCGCCCGGGAGCGGGGCGCGAGGCCCGGCCCGGATCCCGCTCAGCGGCCCTCCGGGGCCGGCGGCAGGGCGCCGGGAGGGGACGGGGGCGGGGCCTCGGACTGGGCCAGGCGGTGGAGCCAGTTGGAGGAGCGGTGGTGCACCCGGCGGCGGATCTGCTCGCCGATGCGGCCGCCGGCCAGGTCGTGCGCCAGCTGGCAGGCCCGGGCGACGCCCTTGGCGTGGCTGCCGCCGTGGGCGATGACCACGGTTCCGTTGAGGCCGAGGAGGGCGGCGCCGCCGTAGGTCTCGCTGTCGAGCCGTTCGCGCAGGCGGCGGAGCGCCCTGCGCTGGAGCAGGGCCCCGGCCTTGGCCGCGGCGGTGGAGGTCAGCGCGTCGCGGACGAGGTCCATGGCGAAGGCGGCGGTGCCCTCCACGGACTTGAGGGCGACGTTGCCGGTGTGGCCGTCGGTGACCACCACGTCGACCTTGCGGGCGAGGAGGTCGTGGCCCTCGATGTTGCCGCGGAAGTCCATGGACGGGGAGCCCTCCGCCGTCGCGGACAGCAGCTCGGTGGCCCTGCGGACGAGCTTGTTGCCCTTGCCCGGCTCGGACCCGATGGTCAGCAGGCCCACGCGCGGACGGCGCACGCCGAAGGCGGTCTGGGCGTAGGCGCAGCCCAGGTGGGCGAACTGGACGAGCATCTCGGGCTTGGCGTCGGCGTTGGCCCCGGCGTCCACCATGATCGTCGGCGTCTCGCCGGTGGGGAGCGTCACGGCGAGGGCGGGGCGCAGGACCCCGGGCTGGGTGCGCAGGCGGACGGTGGACGTCGCGACGATGCCGCCGGTGGAGCCCGCGGAGACGAGGGCGTCGGCGTCGCCGCGCCGGATGAGGCGGCAGGAGACGGCCGCGCTGGAGCGGGGGCGGCGCCAGCTGGCGAGGGCGCCCTCGTGCATGGCCAGGTTGTCCTCGGCGTGGACGACGGGGATGTCCCGCAGGGCGCCCTCCTCGGCGAGGAGGGCGGCGATCTCGGTGCGCCTGCCCACGAGGAGCACACGGAGCCCGAGTTCGCGGACGGCCATGACGGCGCCCTTCACGATCTCGGAGGGCGCGTTGTCACCACCCATGGCGTCCACGGCGATGATCGGCGGGGAGGTGCGGGATGGGGCGGGCGCTTCCGCGTCGGATGTACCAGTCAACTCGGTGCTTCCCTCACGGGTCGTGGTGGGCGTTCCGCACTGTGTGCGCGCAGGTCCCGTTGTTCCGGCGGCGCCGGAGGGCACGCGGGGGCCAGGGTCGCGCGAGGGTGTGGTGCCACGCTACCGGTTCGCTCCCGGGGCGACGCCGTAAGGCCTGTTCGTCCACTCATGCGAGGATACTTCCCGTATGTCCTGGTCAGGGCTGGACTTGGAGTGAGATGGGTACAAAAGCCCTAATCCGGGTATATCCGCTCGCTGGCTCAGGGCCTCATCACGCTCCGAGAGCGTAGGACAACCACACTGGATCCCGTTTCGGAGGTCGACCGGTGCACCCGCACCGGAGCCGCCGGATCAGGGCTGCCCGATTGCCCGGGGGCGGCCCTGCACACACACAGGAGAGGAGAAGCGTGAGCGTTACGCCAGACGTGGCACAGTCCCCGTCCGCCGGACGTCGGTTTCGTGCCTACACGACGAAACACCTCGACGAGCTCACCGCGCGAGCCGGTCTCGCCGCCGATGAGCGGCTCGCGGTGCAGGCGGTGGCCACGGTGCTGCCGTTCCGCGTCAACAGCTACGTCGTCGACGAGCTGATCGACTGGGATGCCGCTCCGGACGATCCGATCTACCGGCTGGTCTTCCCACAAGCCGACATGCTGCCCCCGGGCGACGTGTCCAGGATGTCCGACCTGCTGCGTTCCGGCGCTCCGCGCAAGGAGCTCAACGACGCGGCCAACCGGATCAGGGCGAGTCTGAACCCGCACCCGGCGGGACAGATGGACCTCAACGTGCCGAAGACGGCCGACGAGGAGCCCATCCCCGGCGTCCAGCACAAGTACAAGGAGACCGTGCTCTTCTTCCCCAAGCAGGGGCAGACCTGTCACGCGTACTGCACGTACTGCTTCCGCTGGGCCCAGTTCGTCGGCGACGCCGACCTCAAGTTCGCGTCGAGCGAGATCGACCAGCTGGTCGACTACGTCCGCACGCACCCCGAGGTCACCAGCGTGCTGTTCACCGGCGGCGACCCGATGATCATGGGCGAGGGGGTGATCTCCCGCTACATCGAGCCGCTGCTGGAGATCGAGCACCTGGAGGCCATCCGCATCGGTACGAAGGCGCTGGCCTACTGGCCGCAGCGCTTCGTCACCGACCCGGACGCCGACGACACCCTGCGCCTCTTCGAGAAGGTCGTCGCGTCGGGCAAGAACCTCGCGTTCATGGCCCACTTCTCGCACCCGAACGAGATGCGTCCCGAGCTGGTCCAGGAGGCGGTCCGCCGCGTCCGCTCGACCGGGGCGGTCATCCGCACGCAGGCGCCGCTGATCCGCACGATCAACGACGACCCCGCCGTGTGGGAGAGCATGTGGCGCACCCACCTGCGGCACGGGATGGTCCCGTACTACATGTTCGTGGAGCGCGACACCGGTCCCCAGGACTACTTCGCGGTCCCGCTCGCCGAGGCCTACGAGATCTTCCGCGGCGCCTACACGAAGGTGTCCGGGCTGGCCCGCACGGTGCGGGGGCCCTCGATGTCGGCGACGCCGGGCAAGGTCTGCGTCGACGGCGTGGCGGAGGTGGCGGGCGAGAAGGTCTTCGTCCTGCGCTTCATCCAGGCCCGGGACCCGGAGCTGGTCGGCCGCCCCTTCTTCGCCAAGTACGACGAGAAGGCGGCGTGGCTGTTCGACCTCAAGCCCGCCCTGGGCGCCACCCACTTCCCGTGGGAGGCTCCGCCGGTCGGCGGGAGCGGCGGACCGGTGGACCCCACCCGCCTGTAGGAACCGCCCGTCCGCGGAGCGGGGCCCGGGCGCAGGGCATCGGAAGGACCGCGGAGGCCCGGTGGGGCCGTCGGCGCCCCGTCCCAGGGGAATTGGAGCGTCCCTGGGGCGGGCCGCGCCGGCGGCCCCGGCCGGACGCGACGGAGCCCGGCACCACATCGTGGTGCCGGGCTCCGCGTGCGTCCGCGCCGTGGACGGAGAGGCCTCCCCGTGAACCGGGGTGGTCACGGGGGCCATCGGCGCGGACGTCTTCCGGGGCTGGTCTCGGTGGGGCGGTCGCGGGGGACCGGGGGCGGGGGAGGTCGGAGGTGCGGCGAGGGGGTCGCGGCCCTCCGGGGCGGTGTCACCTCAGGAGGGCGTCGAAGTCACCGGTCTTGGCGCCGCGGACGAAGGCCTCGATCTCGGCGGGGGTGTACACGAGCGCCGGCCCCTGGGGGTCGCGGGAGTTGCGCACGGCGATGTCCCCGTCCGGGAGCGCGGCGACCTCGACGCAGTTCCCGTCCGGATTGCTCCAGCTGCTCTTGGTCCAGACGACCTTGGGCAGCCGGCTCGCGGGAACGCCGTTGTAGATCGGATGCATCTCAACCTCCTGGAACTTCGGGGGGACTCGTGAGCGGGGATCTGTCCACACGCGGTAGATCCTTCACCGCGCCCGTCGTGTCTCGCCACCGGGCCCGCCTTGCGGGCGGACGCCCTGTCGGGGGCGAACCGTCCCGTGGTGGGTTGTTTCGTCCCGGTGCGAGTCAGAGCGTAGCTCATGCACGTGCATTGGTGATTACGTCCGTAAGTACCTATGCAAGGACGGCGGGTGATTCGGGTCCGAAACCGCACGTCACACCTAACGTGGGGGAGAGGCGCGCGGTTCTCCGGGGCCGGATCGTTCTCCACTCGTGGCCGAAGCCGGTCAGCCGGGAACCCGCTCCGGGAGCGCAAAGCGAACGCCCGGGCGCTGAGAGCGACCGGGCGTGCGGCGGAGGGTGCGGGGAGGCGGGGAGGGTCAGGGGTAGCGCTCCAGGAAGCCGCGGAGGATCTCCTCGGTGGCGGTGGGCGGCGGCGCCTGGGTGGCGAGGTGGTCCATCGTCTGGGAGTAGCGGTTGGTGTCCTCGTACTTGTCGAAGTACAGGGCGCTGCTCAGCTGCTCCAGGTAGACCACGTCGGGCAGCTGGGGGGTGGGGAACCGCAGGATGCTGAACGGGCCGCCCGCGGCGGGGTGCCCGCCCATCGCGAAGGTCGCGATCTGGATGGTGATGTTGGGGCGCCGGGCCATCTCGATCAGGTGCTCGACCTGGCCGCGCATCACCTCGGCGTCGCCGTAGGGGCGGTGCAGGACGGCCTCGTCTATCACGGCCCACAGGCGCGGGGCCTGGGGTTCCACGAATCTGCGCTGGCGGTGCATGCGCATCATCACCCGGCTGTCGACGTCCTCCTCGGAGGTGGCCGTCCGGGACAGCCGGATGACCGAGCGGGCGTAGTCCTCGCTCTGGAGCAGCCCCGGGACGAACTGGACCTCGTAGGTGCGGATGATCGAGGCGGACTCCTCCAGGCCGACGTAGACGCCGAACCACTGGGGCAGCACGTCGCCGTACTTGTGCCACCAGCCCTGGGCGTTGGCGCTGGAGATCAGGCCGAGGAGGGCCTCGCGCTGCTGGGGGTCGTCCACCCCGTAGAGCTGGAGGAGGTCGTCCACGTCCCGGCGCTTGAAGCTGACCTGGCCGAGCTCCATGCGGCTGATCTTGGCGTGGGAGGCCCGGATGGCGTATCCGGCGTCGTGCCGCGAAATGCCCTTCTCCTGGCGGAGCCGCCGGAGCTGGGTTCCGAGGAGAATGCGGAGGACGGTGGGGCCACCACTGGAATTGGCCAGAAAATCTTGAGTGACCTGGAGATTCGTTGCGTGATCGGCGACCACATCGCCTCCTGTGTAGCGGCTTTGGCCCGTAGCGACCGCTCAGTATACCCACGCGTCCGAGGTTGCGGACAGGGGCGAGGGGGGATTGGTTCGTGGCCTAAGCGCCTCTTCTGGGCTTGGAGTAAACGCGCGTCCCCGTGTGGGAATTCTTTGACGAGGATCTACCGATAAGGGTCGTTCGTCCTATAGTCTTGCCCGGACGTTGAACTGCACGTGCATCCGTGTCTTACAGATGTAAGCCACAGGGGTCGCGTCAGACAAGTCCGCGCGAACCCGCCATCACCCTCGTGAGGACCGTGATGAACGCAGAGCTGGTGTCCTCGGAGCTGGACTCCGGGCCGTCCTGGAGTCGTCCCTCCCTCGCGGAGGCGTCGGACGACCTCCCGTCCTGGTGGAACCACCCGCCGTGCCGTCTCTCCGTCGGCCAGGTCTCCCGGTCCCAGGAGGGCGCCGCCAGGGCGTTCGGCTCCGTCCCCGGCTCGGTCCGCCGGGCACGCGGTTTCGCCGCGTCCGTCCTGGAGGAGTGGGGCGTCGAGGACGTGCAGGAGGACGTTCGGCTGATCGTCTCCGAGCTCGTCGGCAACTCCTGCCGCCACGCCGTGACGGGGGACGGGGACCCCGCGGGCGTTCCGGTGGTGGTCGAACTGCGCCGCCTGGGCGAGCGCGGCGGGGTCCTGTGCATGGTTGCCGACGAGAGCTCGAAGGCGCCGGTCAAGATGGACGCGCACCACTTCGCCGAGTCCGGCCGCGGCCTCGGACTGGTCGCGGCGTTCAGCCGCGAATGGGGATGGAACCCGCTCGGCCGCGGCGGCAAGGTCGTCTGGGCCGTGTGCGGCGGCGAGGGCTGACGCACCCCGCAACCGCGCAGCCGCGGTGCCTCGGGAGCTGTGGACGACGCGGCGGAGCCGCCCGGGAAGAGTAGGCTGTCAACGCATGTCGGTATTTGACCGACCGCGTCGTGACAGGACTTTCCCACACCCCATCCCGGGAGCGAGGCGTGGCCGTGCTGGACACGGAACAGGACCAGTTCCTCTGCGACGGGACCACCACCGTCGTCGGACTGACCGGTGAGATCGACATCGCCACCGCGGAGAGGGCGCTCGCCCGGATCACCGCGGCCACGGCGGACGGCTGCGTCGTCGTCGACCTGTCCGCCGTGGAGTTCATCGACGCCTCCGGCGTCAACATGCTCGTCCGCGCACTGCGCGGAGCCACGAGGGTCCAGCACCACCTCCTCCTGGCCGGGCCCACCCGCCAGCTCTCGCGGATCCTCGACGTCCTGGGCCTGCGCGACGTCCTGGCGACCCACGACGGCGTCGCCGCGGCGGTCGCCGCCCACGCGGCGCCCCGCCACGGACACCCGCCCGGCGCCCTGCGCTGACCCGACCCCCTCGGTGGGCGCCCCGGCGGCCGGACGCCGCACGCGAAGGGGGCGCCCCCGGCGGCCGTGCCGGAAGCGCCCCCAGGAGGGATGTCCCCCCTACTCGACCGTGACGCTCTTGGCCAGGTTGCGCGGCTGGTCCACGTCGTTGCCCTTGGCCAGGGCCAGCTCGCACGCGAACACCTGCATCGGGATCGTCGCGACGACCGGCTGGAGCAGGGTCGGCACCGCCGGGATCTCGATGAGCACGTCCGAGTACGGGCGCACAGCCTCGTCGCCCTCCTCGGCGATCACGATGGTGCGGGCGCCGCGGGCGCGCACCTCCTGGATGTTCGACACGATCTTGTCGTGCAGCACGCTGCGGCCCTTCGGGGAGGGCACCACGACGACGACCGGCAGGCCGTCCTCGATCAGCGCGATCGGGCCGTGCTTCAGCTCGCCGGCCGCGAAAGCCTCGGCGTGCATGTACGCCAGCTCCTTGAGCTTGAGCGCGCCCTCCATCGCCACCGGGTAGCCCACGTGGCGGCCCAGGAACAGCACCGTGTCGGCGTCGGAGAGCGAGCGGGCCAGCTCGCGGACCGGCTCCACCGTCTTCAGGACCTTGTCGACCTGCTCCGGCATCGTGGCGAGCTGGGCGATGACCGCCGTGATCTCGTCGCCGAACTTCAGCCCGCGCACCTGGGCCAGGTACAGGCCGACGAGGTAGCAGGCGATCAGCTGGGTCATGAAGGTCTTGGTGGCGGCCACCCCGACCTCGGGGCCCGCGTGCGTGTACAGGACGCCGTCGGACTCGCGGGGGATGGTCGACCCGTTCACGTTGCAGATCGCCAGCACGCGGGCGCGCTGCTCCCGGGCGTAGCGGACCGCCATCAGGGTGTCCATGCTCTCGCCGGACTGGGAGATTGCGATGACCAGGGTCTGCTGGTCCAGGATCGGGTCCCGGTAGCGGAACTCGCTGGCCACCTCGACCTCGCACGGGATGCGGCACCAGTGCTCGATGGCGTACTTGGCGATCAGGCCCGCGTGGTACGAGGTCCCGCAGGCGATGATGACGATCTTCTCGACGGAGCGCAGGTCCTCCGGGGTCAGCCGCATCTCGTCCAGGGTCAGCAGCCCGTCGACCGACAGGCGGCCCAGGAGCGTGTCGGCCACCGCGCGCGGCTGCTCGACGATCTCCTTGAGCATGAAGTAGTCGTAGCCGCCCTTCTCGGCGGCGGACGCGTCCCAGTCGACGTGGTACTCGCGGACCTCGACGGGGTTGCCCTCGTAGTCGGTGACGACCACGGAGTCCGGCCGCAGCTCGACCACCTGGTCCTGGCCCAGCTCGACCGCCTCGCGGGTGTGCGCGATGAACGCGGCCACGTCGCTCGCCAGGAAGTTCTCGCCCACGCCGCGGCCGACGACCAGCGGCGAGTTGCGACGGGCGGCCACCACCAGGTCGGGGTTGTCCACGGACGTCGCGACCAGGGTGAAAGCGCCCTCCAGCCGCTTGCACACCGCGCGCATGGCCGCGGGCAGGTCCCCGTCGCCGCGCTCAGCCAGCTCGGTGCTGAGCAGGTGCGCGGTCACCTCGGTGTCGGTCTCGGAGAGGAACTTGCAGCCCTGCTCCTCCAGCTCCAGACGGAGCGCCGCGAAGTTCTCGATGATGCCGTTGTGGACGATCGCGACACGTCCGCCGTTGTCCACGTGGGGGTGGGCGTTGACGTCGTTCGGGGCACCGTGGGTGGCCCAACGCGTGTGCCCGATACCGGCCCCCTCGCCGGAGATCGGCCGTTCCTCCAGGGCCCGGCGCAGGTTGGCGAGCTTGCCCGCGCGCTTCTCCGTGCGCAGGGCGCCGTCGCCCAGCACCGCCACACCCGCGGAGTCATATCCGCGGTACTCCAACCTTGCGAGGCCGTCCACGACGACCTGAAGCGCCGGTTGCGGCCCGACGTAGCCAACGATTCCGCACATGGCCGCCAGCGTAGGCGAAAAAGGACGCCGGATCGACCAACCACCTACCCATACCACTGGTTGTTTTCGCAGGTGGCGGTATAGACCATTTGGTGCATGGGGGCCATACCACGCAGGTGGGGGGCATGCGGGGGCGCCGAGTGGAACCGATTTCCCCCGGCTCGCGACCCGCCGAAAAACCTTTGGAGACACCACCGTGAACGTGTGGTTTCGGGCACGTTCCGCCCCGGTTCGGGGCTAGCGGGGACCGGCTGCCGAATCCGGACGACCCCCTCGTCTAGGGTGGTCATTCGTGTCTCACACGACGAAGAACGGCCTCTCCTCACCGTACGTGGAGCTGGACCGGGCGGCCTGGGCGGCCCTGCGGGCCTCCACACCCCTCTCCCTGACAGAGGCCGACCTGGCAGAGCTCCGCGGTACCACCGACCCCACCTCCCTGGAGGACGTGCGGGACGTCTACCTGCCGATGTCGCGCCTGCTGAACCTCTACGTGGGCGCGACCCAGCAGCGGCACGCCGCCGTCCGCGCCTTCCTCGGCGAGGCGGACCGCCCGGCGCCGTTCATCATCGGCGTCGCGGGCAGCGTCGCCGTGGGCAAGTCCACCACGGCGCGGCTCCTGCGCTCCCTCCTCGCGCAGTGGCCCAACCACCCGAACGTGGAACTGGTCAGCACCGACAACTTCCTGTACCCCAACTCCGTCCTGGAGTCGCGGGGACTCATGCGGCGCAAGGGCTTCCCGGAGAGCTACGACCGCCGCGCGCTCGTGCGCTTCGTGTCGGAGATGAAGGCCGGGGCCGACCGCATCGACATCCCCGTCTACTCCCACCTGAACTACGACATCGTCCCGGGCGAACGGCAGTCCGTGCACCGCCCCGACATCCTCATCGTCGAGGGCATCAACGTCCTCCAGCCCGCCACCGCGGGACGCCTGGCCGTGGCCGACTTCTTCGACTACTCCATCTACGTCGACGCCAAGGTCGAGAACATCCGCAACTGGTACCTCGACCGCTTCCGCGAACTGCGCCGGACCGCGTTCTCCGACCCCCGCTCCTACTTCCACCACATGGCCACCACCATCCGCGAGGAAGAGGCCCTGGAGTTCGCCGCCAACACCTGGCGCACCATCAACGAGGTCAACCTCGTCGAGAACATCCGCCCGACGCGGGGGCGCGCCACCCTCATCCTCTACAAGGGGGACGACCACCGCGTCCGGCGGGTGCGGCTGCGCAAGACCTGACGGTGTTTTTGGCGAGCTCGCGGGCTCGCTGCGCGGCCTCGGGACGCTTCAGGCCGGCCCCCTTCGTCGTCGTCTGCGCCTGTCGCTCGTTCCTCGCTCGCGGCTTGTCTCCTCCTGCAGGGGTCCGGCGCGTCCCTCGGTGTTCTCGGCGAGCTCGCGGGCTCGGGACGCTTCGGGCCGGCCCCCTTCGTCGTCGTCTGCGCCTGTCGCTCGTTCCTCGCTCGCGGCTTGTCTCCTCCTGCAGGGGTCCGGCGCGTCCCTCGGCGAGCTCGCGGGCTCGCTGCGCGGGAGGCCGGTTTGGCCGGGGCCGGACGGCGGGTTAGTGTGGTCTCTCTTTTCGGCCGCGCCCCTTCACCGGGTGTCGTGCGCTCTCAAGGATCGGAACGAACCGGGCCACTCGCGGGCTCCGGGGCGGGACCAGCGCACGCGCGTCGCCGCGCCACTGTCCCGCCGAACCTCCCGAGGTCTTCGTCATGACCACCACCGATCCCTCCGTTCCCTCGAACGACGCGCTCCAGGCCGAACGCGACCGGCTCACCGCCGCCCGCGAGGCCCTGCGGCGGATGCGCGAGGAGGTCGCCGGCAACGAACTCGTGCTGGGCGACGTCGTCAACGACAAGGTCACCAACGCGGCCCTCCGCCGCGGCCGCGAGCGGCGTCTCGCCGCCCTGGCCGAGGTGCCGGGCGCGCCCCTCTTCTTCGGCCGCCTCGACTTCGACCCCGGCACCGTCTTCTTCGACGACGACCCCGGCGGCGCCCCCGCCCCGGACGGCTCCGCCGACGCCGACCGCGTCCAGATCGGCCGCCGCCACATCCACGACAGGTCCGGGCGCCCCATGGTCCTGGACTGGCGCGCCCCGATCTGCGTCGCCTACTACCGGGCCTCGCCCCAGGACCGGATGTCCGTCCGGGTCCGGCGCCGCTACGGCTTCACCACCGTCACCCCGGGACCGGACGCCGAACCCGAGGCGCTGCTCACCGCCTTCGAGGACGAGGCGCTGACCGACGCCCCGCCCGAGACCGGCCAGGGCGGGGGCGAACTCCTGAACGCGGAGATCGAGCGCCCCCGCACCGGCCCCATGCGCGACATCGTCGCCACCATCCAGCCCGAGCAGGACGACCTCGTCCGCGCACCGCTCGGCACCACCCTGTGCGTCCAGGGGGCGCCCGGCACCGGCAAGACCGCGGTGGGCCTGCACCGCATCGCCTTCCTCCTCTACACGGAGCGCGAACGGCTGTCCCGCAGCGGTGTGGCCATCATCGGGCCCAACCGCTCCTTCCTCTCCTACATCCACGACGTCCTGCCCGCGCTCGGCGAGGTCGACGTCCACCAGACCACCGTCACCGAGCTGCTCACCCGCGACCTGCCCGAGCGCTCCCGCCCCGCGGCCGGGTGGATCGGACGGGTCGAGGAACCCGCCGCCGCCCGGGTCAAGGGCCGGGCGCGCATGGCCGAGGTCCTGCGCCGCGACCTGTGGTCCCACCTGCGCACCCCGGAGGAGGCCGTCATGGTCCGCCGCGGTTCGCGCCGCTGGCGCCTGTACCCGGAGGACCTGCGCCCGCTCCTGGACGAGCTCGCCGAGCGGGGCGTCGCCTACGGCTCCGGTCGTGAACTCCTCTCCCACCGCATCGCCCACGCCGTCCTGAGCCTCATGGAGGGCGAGGGGGAGGCGTGCGACGACCGCACCCACGCGCAGGTGCGCCGCGATCCGGCCGTGCGGTCCGCGGTCACCGCCATGTGGCCCAAGGCCGACCCGATCAAGCTCGTGCTCGGCCTGCTCACCGACCCCGAACGGCTCGCCCGTGCCGCCGACGGCCTCCTGAGCCCGGAGGAGCAGGCCGCCGTCCTCCTCCCGGGGCGGCCCCGCGGCCCCCGGAGCGCCCGCTGGTCGGAGGAGGACCTGGCACTCATCGACGAGGCCTCGGCCCTGATCGGGCGCCCCGCCGGTCTCGGCCACATCGTGGTGGACGAGGCGCAGGACCTGAGCCCGATGCAGTGCCGCGCCGTCGGCCGCCGGTGCGCCTCGGGCTCGCTCACGGTCCTCGGCGACATCGCCCAGGGCACCAGCCCCTCGGCCGCCGCGAACTGGTCCACGCTCCTGGAACACCTCGGCAAGCCCACCGGCCACCTCAGGGTCCTGGACCGGGGGTACCGCGTCCCGGCCCAGATCATCGACTTCGCGGCCCGGCTCCTGCCCGCCATCGCCCCCGGGCTCGGCGCCCCGGTGGCGGTGCGCCGCTCACCCGGGTCGCTCCGTGTCACCCCGGCGGCCGGAGGGCTGGCGGCGGCCGTGGCGGACGCGTGCCGCACCGCACTGGAGGGGGAGGGCTCCGTCGGCCTCATCGCCGCCGACGCCGGCCTCGCCGCGCTGAGGGCGGACCTCGCCGCCGAGGGCCTGCCCGTACCGCTGCTCGGGGAGGACGGCGCCGGGCTGGACGCGAGCCGCCTGGTGGCCGTGCCCGCGTCCCTCGCCAAGGGCCTGGAGTTCGACGCCGTCGTGGTCGCCGAGCCCGCCGCGGTGGTCGACGCGGAGGAACGGGGCGTGAACCGGCTCTACGTGGTGCTCACCCGGGCGGTCAGCACACTGCACGTGGTGCACGAGCGCCCCCTCCCGGAGGCGCTGCGCGACGCCGTCACGGGCTGAGGTCCGCGGGCCGGGCGGGCCCGGTGTGCCTCCACGGGCCGCGCAGGAGCCCCGCGGCGAGCAGCCACAGCGCGACCGTCACCAGGTGGGCGCGTTCCAGCAGGCCGGGGGCGGCGCCGGGGCCGTCCCCGGCCGCCGCCGCGTACACCCGGAAGGCCAGGACCAGGACGGCGACGGCGGCCACCGCCTGGAGCACCGCCACGACCGCGACGAGCGGCCACGCCCGGTCCCCGGCCCGGTACCGGTCCACCGCCAGCATCGCGACCCCGACCAGGGCGGCGAGGATGGCGACCAGGGCGAACACGCCCTGGGCCGCGGTCGTGCCGCCCGCCCCCTCCGCCAGCGACTCCGCCGCGCACGCCGCGTCGGTGGCCACCACGCACCGCCCGGGCAGTACCGCCGCCACCAGAGAGGCGGCGCCGAACACGGCCATGGACCACCACGAGACCGTGAGCCACGGGACGGTCTCCCGGGCTCCCATGGCCAGCCCCAGCGCGGCGGCGACCACCACCAGGATGGCGGCCACGCGGTGCGCGCTGTCCAGGAAGCGGCCGAAGGCCGCGTCCGGGTCCGCCAGCGCGCCCTGGGCGGCCGTCCCGCCGCCGGGGAGGACGACTTCCAGCGTCCACAGGCTGTAGGCGACGGCGGCCGCGACCGCGGCGACCCTGCCGTCCCTGGAGTCCCAGTGCAGCTGCCCGGAGTTTGGCATCGTGCCCCCTGCTCTCACGGTTGTCCCACCCGTCCCCCCGGGCGGGACACACCGGCGAGGTCGCCGTCGAAACACCGCTGTCCTGGGACCCTACGCTTTTCGGGACCCGACGTCACCCAACTCGCGGCGGCACTGTTATCCGCGGTTGAGTGTTCACCCGGCATCATCGGGGGACACCGGCGGACACGCGGGATACGGGACGACCGACGAGAAGGGCGCACGCATGGACGGCGCATCCACGACGCGATGGGTGATCGTGGGGGTCGACGGCACGGAGTCCAGCCGCCACGCGCTGGAATGGTCGGCGCACCAGGCGGCGCTGCGGGGTCTCGGTCTGCGGATCGTCGCCGCCGCCGGGCCGGTGGCCTCGGCGGGCGTCTTCGGCGGGCACGGGTGGACCGACCGGGCGGAGCCCCCCGACGAGACCGACACGCAGAACACCGAGAAGCTGCTGGGGTACGCCGGCGACTGGGTCGGGCGGCTCTTCCCCGAACTCCGCGTGGAGACCCGCCTGTCGTACGCGCGCCCGGTGGAGGCGCTGCTGGCGGAGGCGGCCGCGGAGGGCGCCGTCGCCGTGGTCGTGGGGTCGCGCGGCCTGAGCGGGATCGTCGCGGCGTTCGTCGGTTCCGTGGGCATCGAACTGGCCGCACGCTCGCCCGTCCCCGTGGTGGTGCTGCCCCGCGACCACGCCGCGGCGCACGGGGTGCGCGGCCGGGTGATCGTCGGCGTCGACGGGTCCGAACCCAGCAGGAGGGCGGCGAACTTCGCCTTCGGGCAGGCGGAGTTCGCCGGGGCCGAACTGGTCGCGGTGAGCGCCTGGCAGCCCCTGGTGGCGTTCGCCGCCGCGACCGGGCCGATCCCGCCGGAGCTGTTCGACGACGCGACCGCGGCGGAGGCGGCCCGCCAGGCACTGGAGGACGAGCTGGCGGACGCCCGCCTGAACCACCCGGGCGTGGCGGTGAGCACCCGGGTCGTGCGCGCGCACCCGGTGGTGGCCCTCCTGGAGGAGGCCACGCCCGCCGACCTCATCGTGGTGGGGTCGCGCGGACGCGGGGGGTTCCGGGGGCTGCTGCTCGGGTCGGTGAGCCACTCCGTCCTGCACGGCGCGCGCGGCCCGGTCGCGATCCTGCGGTGACCCCCGGGGGCGGACGCGCGCCGGGGCGTGGCCCTTCGTGAAGGGCGCGGTCCCGGCCGCGTAAAGGCGTTTCCGGCGGTCCGCTCCGGTGAAACGCTTTTCGGCGGCCGAACAATCGCGGCCCCTATTCTGCGGATATCCGGCGGCCGGATCGAATGGGGAGGCCGGGCGGCCGGCACGGGACGCGGGAGCGGGGTCCGAAGGGGCCGGATCCGAGGCAGGGCCCGTGGTGCGGGAGGCGCCCGCACTGCCGGTGCCCGCGCCCGGGGCGCAGGTTTTTTCGCGCGAAGCCGCAGTTCAGCGGAGAGCCCGGGAAAAGGCGTCCTATTTTACTCGCGGGACAAGGCCCGCGTCGTCCATACTCTTTTCACTTGCAGTGGCCGCGCCGAACAGCAGAGCAGTCGAGAATCGACGGGGGAAGTCGTGAACGGTTCCGCGAAGGGCGTCCTCGCCGCCGGAATGGCCGTGTCATGGCTCCTCACCGGTTGCGGCGCCGGCGCCGCAACCGGTGAGGAGGAGCCCGCCGGGCCCGTCGCGGCGACCGGCGCCCCCGAGGCGACCGAGTCGGAGGAGCAGAGGGCGGCGCTGGTCGACGGCCAGGCCACCCTGTCCGCCGCCGACCACCCCGTGCTCGGCCTCCTGCTCACCGACGGCGGGGGCAACACGCTCTACCTGTTCACCGAGGACGAGGGGGCCGGTCCCACCTGCGTCGAGGAGTGCGCCGCACTGTGGGAGCCCCTGCGCACCGCGGCCGGGACCGAGGCCGTCCCGATGACCGCCGAGGGCGTGCGCCCCGAGCTGGTCGCGGCGGTTCCCCGGCTGGACGGGGCGCCCCAGGTCACCTACGCCGAGTGGCCGCTCTACACCTACACGGGCGACGCGGCGCCGGGTGAGGCCAACGGCCAGGGCGCCGACGGGGCCTGGTTCGCGCTGGACGTCTACGGCGGGACGATCACCATTCCCGCCGCGGCCCCCCAGGGCTGACCGCCCCCGCGCCGGAGCGCCCCGGCGCTCCCGGCCCCGACGCCCGCGCGCCTCGCGGCGTCCCCGCTCTCCGCTCCCGGGCCCGACCCGGCCTCCGTGCGCCGCCCCGGCGGCCTCCGCGCGCCTCGCGGCGCTCTCCGACCGATCCCGCCTCCCCCGCCCCCGACGCCTGCGCGACCGGGTCCGGCCGGTCCGGACGGCCTTCGCCGCCGCACACCCCTCCCGTCCGCGTCCGGGCGGACCGGCCCCGCGCGGCGGTCCGTACGCGCCCACATGGGCGGATCCGCGATGGGTCCCGAGGCGCCCGCGCCACAGGTCTAGTGGCGGCCCAGGCGCCCGGAGGCCGGTATGTGACGAAGAGCACGGTGTGTCGGGAGCGAGGGGGCGGTCTCCGTCCCGACAGGGGAAACCGGCTCCCAGCTGTGTCGGAACGGAGAGCGAACGCGACGTTTCCTGCGCCTCGGTGGACCACCCGAATCCCTTGCTGTGCAGTGGAAACCGACTCTCCGGCATCACCGCTATAGACCATTGGCCTATACCAATTGGTCACTGCGGGGGGTCGTCGTTCATGATGCGAGAGATCTCGACTTTCGTAGAGGAGCCGCTGTGACTGCCGTGGGTATCGACGTGGGCGCCGCCCCGACCAAGCACGAGGAACTCGTCACCTGGGTCCGTGAGATCGCGGAACTCACCCGGCCGGACGAGGTCGTGTGGTGCGACGGCTCCGACGAGGAGTGGACCCGCCTGACCGACCAGCTGGTCGAGCAGGGCACCTTCACGCGCCTGAACCCCGAGAAACGCCCCAACAGCTTCTACTGCACCTCCGACCCCAGCGACGTCGCACGGGTCGAGGACCGTACCTACATCTGCTCCGAGCGCGAGCAGGACGCGGGCCCGACCAACAACTGGATCGCCCCCGACGAGATGCGCGCCACCTTCGGCGAGGTCTTCGCGGGCGCCATGCGCGGCCGCACCATGTACGTCGTCCCCTTCTGCATGGGCCCGCTGGGCGGCGACATCTCCCAGCTCGGCGTCGAGATCACCGACTCCCCGTACGTCGTCGTCTCCATGCGCATCATGGCCCGCATGGGCTCGGCCGCCCTGCGCCTCATCGAGGAGCGCGGCGAGTTCGTCAAGGCCGTCCACTCCGTCGGCGCCCCGCTGGAGCCCGGCCAGGAGGACGTCGCCTGGCCCTGCAACTCCACCAAGTACATCTCGCACTTCCCCGAGACCCGCGAGATCTGGTCCTACGGCTCCGGCTACGGCGGCAACGCCCTGCTCGGCAAGAAGTGCTACGCGCTGCGCATCGCCTCGGTGATGGCCCGCGACGAGGGCTGGCTCGCCGAGCACATGCTGATCCTCAAGGTCACCTCGCCCGAGGGCGCCTCGCACTACGTCGCCGCCGCCTTCCCGAGCGCCTGCGGCAAGACCAACCTCGCCATGCTCCAGCCGACCATCCCCGGCTGGAAGGTCGAGACCGTCGGCGACGACATCGCCTGGATGCGCTTCGACGCCCAGGGGCGGCTGCGCGCCATCAACCCCGAGGCCGGCTTCTTCGGCGTCGCGCCCGGCACCGGCGCGAAGACCAACGCCAACGCCATCGACACGCTGTGGGGCAACAGCATCTTCACGAACGTCGCCCTGACCGACGACGGCGACGTGTGGTGGGAGGGCCTCACCGAGGAGGCGCCCGCCAACCTGACCGACTGGAAGGGCCGCCCCTGGACCCCGGACTCCGCCGAGCCCGCGGCCCACCCGAACTCCCGCTTCACCACCCCGGCGGGCCAGGCCCCGACCATCGCCGACGAGTGGGAGGACCCGGCCGGCGTGCCGATCTCGGCCATCCTCTTCGGAGGCCGCCGCGCCACCGCCGTGCCGCTGGTCAGCGAGTCCTTCGACTGGCAGCACGGCGTGTACCTGGGCGCCAACGTCTCCTCCGAGAAGACCGCGGCGGCCGAGGGCAAGGTCGGCGAGCTGCGCCGCGACCCGTTCGCCATGCTGCCCTTCTGCGGCTACAACATGGGCGACTACTTCGCCCACTGGCTGAAGGTCGGCGCCACCGCCGACCCGGCCGGGCTGCCGAGGATCTTCTACGTGAACTGGTTCCGCAAGGACGCCGACGGCCGCTTCGTGTGGCCCGGCTTCGGCGAGAACAGCCGCGTCGTCAAGTGGATCTTCGAGCGGCTGGAGGGCACGGCCGAGGCCGTGGAGACCCCGATCGGCTACCTGCCGACCGCCGACGGCATCGACACCGAGGGCCTGGACCTGTCCGACCGGGACCTGGAGTTCCTGCTCTCCGTCGACCGCGACGTGTGGAAGCAGGAGGCCGCCCTGGTGCCCGAGTTCTTCAAGACCTTCGGCGACCACCTGCCCGACGAGCTCTGGGACGAGTACCACGCCCTGCTGGCCCGACTGGACCGGTAGGCGTCCGAGCCGCCCCCTTCCGCGCATGGGGCCGGTGGTCGAGGGGGCGCGGGCGCCGCGGCGCCCGCGCCCCCTCGGCGTGTTCAGGCCGTCCGCCCCGCGCTGTTCTGCGGCGTGCTCCGGTACGTCACCGCCCGGAGGCGTCCCGGCCCAGGAGCCGGGCGGAGCTCGTGCACGGTCCCGGCGGGCCGTGATCCGCGCTGGTCACGGCGTCGGTGGACATACCGGGACGTTCTCTCTTTTCCCTGCAACGGGGAGGGGGCCGGTGCTAACGATGGGGTACCGACCCGCCCTCTCCCCCTTGGGAAACCCATGATGACCCTCGCACTCGTCCTTCTCCTCCTCTTCGCCATGGTGGGCGGCGCCGTGCTCGCCGCCCGGAGGTTCCGCGTCAGCGACGAGTCCTCGGGCGGCGCCGTCGGCGTCGTCATCGCCCCCTGCGCACTCGCGCTGTACCTCGTGGCGGCCGCCATGGGGGTGGTGATCGCCTGGGAGGACTACACGGCGGCGGAGGACGGCGTGGCCGCGGAGGCCGGTGCGGCCCAGGCGCTGTACTGGAGCACCACCGCCTTCCCGGAGGACGAGGCGGAGGTGGTGCGCGACCAGCTGCGCCACTACCTGACCACCGTCGTGGAGGAGGACTGGCCCCGGATGGAGCGGGACGGGGAGCTGAGCGCCGAGGGCGACGACGCCCTCGCCGTCCTGGCCGCGTCGGTCCGGGTGCTGTCGGTCTCCGACACGGGGGACGGCCTGGACCGGCTGACCGCCCGGCAGGAGATCACCAACCTCAGCGACGCGCGCATCGAGCGCGGCAACGCGGCGGGGGACGGGGTCCCGTCCATCCTGCTCGTCATCGCGGCGGTCTCCGCCGTGGCCCTCGCGGTCCTGCCGTTCGTCATGATCGAGCGGGGGGCGAAGGTGGCCTACTTCTGGGCGTCGGTGAACCTCGTGTTCGTGTTCGCCACGACCCTGCTGCTCTTCTACCTGGGCACCCCGTTCACCGAGGTCCTGGCCAACGATCCCGAGGGGATCGAGGCGGCGCTGGCCGCCTTCGACCTGGCCGACGACGCGATCGGCGCGCGCTAGCCGTACCGACCGGAGAGGTCCGGGGCCCTGCCGCCCCTCACGGCACACCGGCAACGGTTCCGGGCGGCCCGCCCCAGTCGGCCCGGCTTCCGGCGCCGGGTCCACCGGGGCCGGTCTCCTGCCCCCGGCGCCGGGGTACCCGGACCGGTTCGCCGTGCTCGGCCCCGGCCCGCACCCGGATTCCGGTCCGGGGCCGGGTACGGCCATCCCGCTCCGACGCCGCTCCCCGGCCGCCTGTCCTCGGTCGGCCCGCCCCGGGGCGGGCCCCGTCCGCCGGGGCGGCCACTGCCTCCCGCACGCCGCCGGGCCCCGCCCGCCGGGGCGGCCCGCTCAGGCGGACGCGCGCGCGGCGGCGCGGCCCCCGCCCGCGGCGGCGGCGACCGCCACGACGGCCACGATCACCATGGTCCGCAGGGGTGTGAAGGCGCCGCCGGAGTCCTGGGCCGAGACCGCGGAGGTGTCCGCGAGGACCTCCTCGCGGGCGGCCTCGACCGCCTCGGGCCCGTCCTGCGGATCCGCCGGATCCGCGGGGTCGGCCGGATCCGCCGGGTCCGCCGCGGGCGCCCCGGAGGGCTCCGCCGCCGCGGGCTCCTGCTCCCGCGGCCCCGGGGCGGGCTCCCCGGGGGGCGCGGCCCCGCCGGGCGGCTCCTCCTCCGGTTCCTCCGGGGGCGGCGGCTCCTCCGGCCGCTCGGGCTCCTCCGGGACCGGGGGGACCTCGGGTTCGGGCGGGGGCGGGGGCGGGGGAGGGCCGTAGGGCGGGCACGCGGGGGCCTCGCCGTGGTGGACCAACACCCGCACGCCGTTGGCGCACACCAGGACGTACGACCCCGTCCGGACCTCCACCAGGGCGCCGGGGGCGTTGACGCTCACCCCCGACGGGCCGACGTCGACGGAGGCGCCCCCGCCGTGCACGCCCACCCCCGAGGGGCCCGCGTCCACGGAGGGGTTCTCCTCGCCTGCGAGGGAGGGGGTCGCGCCGCAGGCGAACAGCAGCGCGCTCGCCGCGAGCAGGGAGGGAAGGGCGTGACGGGAGGCAAACACGTTACTCCTCGTGGCGTGATCAGGTCATGGAGTGATCGTACGGGGTCGGCGCCGACCCCGCCCACGAAACCGCGGGTTCAGGGGGAGTGCAGCCGCAGCACCGCGTGCTCGGCCCAGTCGGGGGGACGCGTCAGCCCGGACACGGCCATCATCGTCCCGAACGCCAGCGGTATGGTCCACGCCGCGGGCTGGGCCAGCAGCACCGTCACCCACCCGGCGGGGGTCGTGAACAGGATCGACCAGCCGACCGCGCCCGTCGCGGTCACCGCCCCCACGGCCAGCCCGGACGCCGCCCCGGCCAGCGTGAGCCGCCGCCACCAGATCCCCAGCACCAGCAGCGGGCAGAACGTCGACGCCGCCACCGTGAACGCCCACACCACGAGCACGTTGATGTCGATCATCTGCGCGGGCAGCGCGAGCAGCACCGCCACACCGGCGCCGACCACCACGGCCAGCCGCAGCCTGGGCACGCTCCCCTGGAACAGGTCGTGCGACAGCCCGCCCGCGAGGGCCAGCAGGAGCCCCGAGGAGGTGGACAGGAACGCGCCGAAGGCCCCCGCCGCGACCAGGGCCGTCAGCACCGTCCCCACCGACCCCGGCACCGCCTGGGCGGGCAGCACCACCGCGACCGTGTCGGTCCCCTGGAGCAGGACCAGCTGCGGGGTGAGCACCCGGCCGAGCAGGCCGTACACCATCGGGAACAGGTAGAACAGTCCGAGCAGGGCGATCACGCCCACCGCCACGCGCCGCGCCGTGCGCGCCGTGGGGCTCGTGTGGAAGCGCATGATGACGTGCGGCAGGCCCATGCAGCCGAACGTGATCGCCAGCAGCGTCGACCACGTCTCGAAGAGGGGGTAGCCCCCCACGTCCAGGAGCGGGGTGCTCCACCGCTCGCTGCCCAGCTCGGGGAGTCCGTCGGGGTGCGGGATCGTCGCGCCCTCGGGGAAGACGTACTCGGTGCCCTGCCCGACCGTGTGCTCCCCCGCGGAGAGCTCCACCCCGTCGCCCGAGGGGGTCGTCACCGTCACGGGCTCGTCCAGGCTGAAGTCGGTGTCCACGGTGAACTCCACCGGGGTCGCCTCCGGGAAGCGGGTGCCCCACTCGGGGTTGAGCGCCTCCGCCCGGGTCTCCGGGCCGGCGTGCACCACCAGGTAGATCGCGGGGACGGCGATGAACGCGAGTTTGACGACGTAGTGGAAGGCCTGCACGTAGGTGGCCGAGCGCATGCCGCCCGCGGCGATCGAGCCGCTCACCACCACCCCCGCGAGCAGCACGCCCACCCAGTAGGGCGTTCCGCTGACCAGGCTCAGCACCACCCCCGCCCCCTTGAACTGGGGGACCAGGTACAACAGCATGATCACCAGGACGACCAGCCCGCACAGCTTGCGCAGCCGCGGCGCGCCCAGCCTGTACTCGGCGAAGTCCGGCACGGTGAACGCCCCCGACCTGCGCATCGGACCGGCCACGAGCGCCACGACCGCGACGTACCCCGCCGCGAACCCGACCGCGTACCACATGGTGCCCAGGCCGTTCTTGAGCAGCAGGCCGGAGAGCCCCAGCACGGACGCGGCGGACAGGTACTCGCCGGCGATCGCGAGCGCGTTCCAGTTGGGGGAGACGCGGCGGGAGGCCACCAGGAAGTCGGAGGTCGAGCGGGCGGCGCGCACCCCGTAGACACCGATGACCAGGCTCGTCGCCAGGACGAGGCCTATCGCCAGGACGGAGGTCACCGCTCCCGTCCCGGGTCCTCGTCCCGCCTCGGCGCCTCCCGTGCCGCACGCCGCTCGACGCGCTCGGCGGAGCGGACGTGCCACAGCGCCAGGCCGAACAGCAGCGGGTAGATCCCCGCGGCCAGGAGCAGCCACGACAGCGGCACGTCCCCCAGCCGGACGTGGCCGAGCACGGGGAAGGCGGCGAAGGCGCCGCTCACCCCGAACAGCAGGACCGTCAGCAGGGCCACGGTGCGCACGGCGGTCCGCCGCTGGGCGTGGAACAGCTTCCGGGCCGCCTCGGTGTCCACCGGGCCGGGGATCGGCAGGAGGTGCTGGGCGGGCCGGTTCCCCCGGGCGAGCGCGATCCGGGTCTGCGGGCTGGTCAGCTTCTCACGGCGCGGGCTCATGGCTCCTGCCGGTGGGGCTGGTCGTGCTCACCGTCCCTGGACCGCGACACCGCCGCGCCCTGCGCGTTCGCAGAGCGGCCGAGCTGGTCGCGCCGGGCCGCCTCCAGCAGCTGGGCCCGGAGGTGGCGGCCGTGGCGGCGGCTCACGGGGACGTCGCCGGCGGGGGTCCCGGCGACCAGGCCGGACGAGGAGGTCACCCGCAGGTCCCGCACCCACGGGATGGCGACGAGGAACCCCCGGTGGACGCGGACGAACCCCGCCGACTCCCACACCTCCTCCAGGTAGGACAGGGAGAGGCGGATGAGGTGGGTGCCGTCGGAGGTGTGGAGCCGGACGTAGTCGCCCTGGGCCTCCACGAACTGCACGTCGTCGCGTTTGACGAACACCGTGCGCCGCCCCGTGTCGATCTGCACCACGTGCAGGTCCTCCGCGGGGGGTGCGGCCCCGGCGGGCCGGCGCAGCTGGGCTATGCGGCCCACGGCCTCGGCCAGGCGCTCGGGGCGGATCGGTTTGAGCAGGTAGTCCACGGCCCCGATGCCGAACGCCTCCACGGCGTGGGTCTCGGAGGCGGTCACGAACACGATGGAGGGCGGTTCGGACAGCACGCTCAGCACGCGCGCCACGTCCATGCCGTTCAGTCCGGGCATGAGGATGTCCAGGAACGCGGCGTCGATCGTGGTCGTCCCCAGCAGCCGCACGGCGGCGGCCCCGTTGTCGGCCGCGTGGACCTCGGCGACCTCGGGCATGTCGGCCAGCAGCGACGCCATCTCCTGGCGGGTGGACGCCTCGTCCTCGACGACCAGCACCCGCAGCTCGGGCTTCACTGGGCGACCACCCCCCGGGTGAACCTCGGTACGCGCACGGTCACCTTCGTCCCCTCCCCAGGCGCGGTCTCGATCACCAGACCGTACTCGGGTCCGTAGACGGCCCGCAGCCGCTGGTCGACGTTGGCCAGCCCGACGCTGCGCGACTCGGGCCCGGTCCCCGCCAGCAGGGAGCGGGCCAGGTCCGGGTGCATGCCCACCCCGTCGTCCTCGATCTCGATCACGCACAGCGGTCCCTCGCCGAACCCGGAGACGCTGATGTGCCCCGTGCCCTCCTTGCGCTCCAGCCCGTGCCGGATCGCGTTCTCCACGATCGGCTGCACCACCAGGAAGGGGATCGCCACGGGCAGCACCTCGGGCGCCATGCGCACGGTGATGTCCAGGCGGTCGTGGAAGCGGGCCCGTTGGAGTTCGAGGTAGGTCTGGGTGGCCTCCAGCTCGTCGGAGACGGTCGCGTAGTCCCCCTTCTCGGAGAAGCCGTAGCGCAGGTAGTCGGCGAAGTCCGACAGCAGGTGGCGCGCCCGGTCGGGGTCGGTGCGCACCAGCGCGGCGATCACCGCGAGGGCGTTGTGCACGAAGTGGGGGGAGATCTGGGCGCGGAGCGTGCGCAGGTCGGCGGCGGCGATCCGGTCGCGGGTGCGGCGCAGCGCCGCGTGGTCGAGGGCGTCGGACACCAGCGCCGCGGCGGCCTCGACGTCGGCCTCCGCGGGGCGGCCGGACACGACCAGGGCCCCCGCCAGCTCGTCGGCCACGGTCAGGGGAACCGCGCACACGGAGGCCCCCTCCGGGAGGCGCCTGCGGGCGTTGCCGCCGTACTCGAAGACCTGGGCGAGCAGCCCCGCCACGTCACCGGCGTCGAACCGGGCGCCGTGGGAGGCGACCGGCCCGTCGAGGTCGGCGAGGACGACGCCGTCGGCGGCGAGGAGGCGGGACAGCCTCCGGGCGGCGGAGAAGACGCCCCTCCCGTGCAGCCCGTCCTGGAGGTCGACGCTGAGGGCGTGGACCTGGCGCATCAGATCGACGCCCGCCCTCTGCTCCGACGGCGCGGGGCGCCGTCGGGAGGGGGATATCCGCGACAGCCACCGGTACGACACGGACTGACCATATCCCAGCAAAATGTGTCAACGCTCACGTGTCGGGGGTCACCTTTCCTGATTCTGCCAGGGCCGGCCGGGTGCTCGCCCCGCGGGCGCGCCTCGGGCCCGCCACCCGGTGAGGGGTGACGGGCCCGGGACGGGAGGACTCGGGGCGGCGGCCGGACCGGGGACGGGAGGGGCCCCGGCGGGAGTGGGCCGACGGCCGCCCGAGTCCGGTGGCGGGCGGTGTGCCGCTCGGTCTAGTGGTCGGAGGCCTTCTCCGCGCCCGCGCCGGACAGGGCGCGGACCTGGAGCTGGGCGAACTTCGCGAAGTCCTGCTCCTTGGAGGTCAGTGTGCCGACGACGGCGCACAGGAGGCCCAGAGGCACGGAGAACAGTGCCGGGTTGGGCATCGGGAACCAGGCGAAGTCCATGGTGGGGATCAGGGCGGTCTCGGAGCCGGACACGACCGGCGAGAAGAACACCAGGCCCACCGCGCTGATCAGGCCGCCGTAGATGCCGGCGATCGCACCGCGGGTGTTGAACCGCTTCCAGAACAGGCTGAGCAGGATCGTCGGCAGGTTGGCCGAGGCGGCGATGGCGAAGGCCAGGGCCACCAGGAAGGCCACGTTGAGGCCCTGGGCGAACACCGCCAGGACGACCGCGACGAGGCCGATGCCCGCGGCGGACAGCCGCGCGACCCGGACCTCCTCGTTGTCGGTCGCCTTCCCCTTGCGCAGGACCGAGTTGTAGAAGTCGTGCGCGAGGGAGGAGGACGAGGCGATGACCAGGCCGGCGACCGTGGACAGGATCGTCGCGAACGCGACCGAGGCGATGAGCGCGAGCAGGATCGCCCCCACCATCTCGCCGCCGAACCGCTCTCCGACGGCCTGGGCGAGCTGGGGCGCCGCCGCGTTGCCCGCCGCGTCCTGCGTGGTGATGGCCTCGTGGCCGACGATCGCCGCCGCACCGAAGCCCAGGACCAGGGTGAACAGGTAGAAGGTGCCGATGAGGCCGATCGCCCAGTTCACGGACTTACGGGCCGTCATGGAGTCGGGCACCGTGTAGAAGCGGATGAGGATGTGCGGCAGGCCGGCCGTGCCCAGGACCAGGGCCATGCCCAGGCTGACCAGGTCGAGCTTGTTCCACATGGTCTGGAGCGCGTCGCCCGGGACCTCCACGCCGTAGCGCAGGCCGGGCTCCAGGAACGCCGCGCCCCGGCCGCTGGCCTCGGCCGCGTCGTTCATCAGGGAGCCGAAGTTGAACCCGTAGATCGACAGGGTCAGCAGGACCAGCAGGGCGGCGCCGGTCATCAGCATGATGGCCTTGATGATCTGGACCCAGGTGGTGCCCTTCATGCCGCCGAAGGACACGTAGATCGTCATCAGCATGCCGACCACGACGATGCCGACGATCTTGGCGGTCTCACCCGACATGCCGAGGTAGGTCTCGCCGGGCTGGATGCCCATGAGCAGGGAGATCAGTGCGCCCGCGCCGACCATCTGCGCGAGGAGGTAGAAGATCGACACGGTGACCGTGGAGACGGCCGCGGCGGTCCGCACCGGGCGCTGCTGCATCCGGTAGGAGAGCACGTCGCCCATGGTGTAGCGGCCGGAGTTGCGCAGCAGTTCGGCGACCAGGAGCAGTGCCACCAGCCAGGCGACGAGGAAGCCGATGGAGTACAGGAAGCCGTCGTACCCGAACAGGGCGATCATGCCCGCGATGCCCAGGAAGGACGCGGCGGACATGTAGTCGCCCGCGATCGCGAAGCCGTTCTGGACGGCGCTGAAGCCGCGGCCCCCGGAGTGGAAGTCGGTGGCGTTGTGGGTGCGGCGGCTGGCCCACACGGTGATGTAGAGCGTCGCCGCGATGATGACGCTGAACAGGCCGATGGTGATCGCGCGGCTGCTGTCGCTGACCGCGGCGGTGTCGGCGAGGTACTGGACGCTGTCGAGGTTCACTTGCCGCTCCCCCCGTCACCGTTCTCCAGGGCCTCGCGCACGACGGCCGCGGCGGTGTCGAGCCGCTTGCGCGAGTAGGACGAGTAGAGGATGGCGATGCCGAAGGTCGTCACGAACTGGAGCACGCCGAAGACCAGTGCGAGGTTGACGTTCCCGAAGAGCTGCGTGCTCATGAGGTCGCGTGCGAACGCCGTCATGAACACGTACAGCAGGTACCAGGCCATGAACGCCAGGCTCATCGGGAAGATGAAGCTGTACAGGCTCTTCTTCAGAGTCTGGAACCGGGGGTCGCTGTGCATGGCGATGACGGCCGCCTCCGACAGCTGCTCTTCCGGGGATCCCTCCCCGGGCCCCGGGGGAGGGGTGGGCGGTTCTGGTGGGCGTTGTGTGGCCATGCTGGGTCGTACCTCCGGGGGATGGCGGGAACGGCCGCGCTGCCGGGAGCGCGCTTCCTTCGTGTGATCTGTATTACTCGGCACTGTAAGGAGTGGCACTCCGACCAAGGAGGGGGCGCGCCCGCGTGCGCGCCGAACGCGGGGGCGGAGCGTCGAACGGTCGCCCACCGTGCGACGAACGGTCGCGGCACGGGACGAACGGTCGCCGGGCGGCCGGACACCGGTCCACCCGGGTCGGTGTGCCGGTCCGGTCCCCCACCCCGCGTGGTCCGGCCCCGAGCGGCGGACGGTACGCCCGGAGGGGCGCGGCGGGGCCGGGGCCGGCGCGCTGCCGGGCGGGCCGGCCGGAGACGCCGCCGGTGCGGCGTGAACGGGCGGGACCGCACCCACGTGCGGTGGCGCACCTCTCCAGCGGCCCCGGAAGCCCGGCCCGCGCCCGCGGGTTGTAGGTTGCGAGGCATCACCGCCCGCGCGGCCCCGCCGCGCCGGCGCGATCCGTGAGACCCCGGACGAGGTGCGCCGTACCCGGTACGACAAGACGGCGCGTTCCTGCACGCACGTCATGGAGGTACGGGTCGATGGCCTGGGTTGTACTGGTGATCTCCGGTCTTCTGGAAACCGCGTGGGCGGCGGCGCTCCACGCCTCGCAGGGGTTCACGCGCCTGTGGCCGACGGTGGCCTTCGGCGCCGCACTGACGCTGAGCATGGCCGGGCTGGCGTACGCGCTGCGGACCATCCCCCTGGGGACGGGCTACGCCGTCTGGGTGTCGATCGGCGTCGTCGGCACCGCGCTGGTCGGCATGTTCTTCCTGGGCGAGGGCTTCAGCCCGCTCAAGGGGCTCTGCCTGGTCCTCATCGTCGCCGGCGTGGTCGGGCTCAAGGTCCTGCACTGAGCCGGGCCGCCGGTCGGAGGGGAACCGGGACGGCGCGGACACGGGTCCGTTGCTCCGGTGCCCGGCCCGCGCCGTACGCCCGCCCGGGCACGGGGCCCGGCCGGGCGGTACTCCTGGTGCTCATGGGACGGCCTGTCCGGTGCGGCGCGGGACGCCGCACCGGGCAGGCCGTGTCCGTCAGGACGGGGCGGTCGGGGGACGGCGCCGGGAGGCCCGACGCCTGTTGAGGTGCTCCGCGTGCTCCATGTACCGCTCGACCAGCTCGGCCGCCACCGGGTTGTGCCCGCGGACGCGCAGCAGCCAGTGCGGCGCGATCCTCTCGTGCAGCCACAGGAACCCGATGGTGAAGCCGAAGCTGAGCATCGCCTGGAGGGTCAGGAACGACAGCAGGGGCTCCCGGAGCACGGTGTCGTTCCCGAACACCAGTGCCACGGCGTAGGAGTCGAACAGGCGGGCGAGGGGGAAGCCCACCAGCCAGTACAGCGCGAGGGGGGCCACCGCGCCGACCGAGAACACGCCTCGGGCGAGCAGCACGCAGTACCCGGCCCCGAGCAGTGCGAGGGGGAGGCCGAGCGCCGCCCCCACCGTGGTGTTGAGCAGCGCGGGCAGGCCGGCCAACGCGCCGACGCCCGCGGCGAACAGCCCGGCCACGAGGCCGATCGCCGCCCCGGGCACCGCGACCTCGGCGTGGTGGAGGAGGGCGCCGGACGTTCTGGGGGAGACCTGGACGCCCATCAGTCCACCACGACCCCGAAGGCGAACAGCGAGTAGAAGAGCGCGCCGAGGTAGAACAGCGCGGCGAAGGCGATGACGGCGTTGGAGACGATGCCCGGCCGGATCGGCTTGGGCAGGGTGAGGTTGTTGACCAGCAGCAGCACCACGCAGTACGCGCCCATCGCGAACGCCGACAGGAACGCGAGCACGTCCAGGATCGCCGCGGGCCCGTCGGCGGGGCCGAAGAGCAGGACGAGGATGCCGAAGACGATCAGGCCCCACAGGAACATGGCGTACAGCTTCGAGACGCCGATCCTCTTGGCGCCCGGCACGAAGTTGTAGGTCATGTCGGCCTGGCCGCGCGAGAAGGAGTCGAACAGGCCCAGCGTGGCGTTGAGCCCGATGAGGGCGATGAAGCAGAAGAAGACGGTCCCCAGGACCGGGCTCCCCGCGGCGGAGAAGGAGCTGGCCATGGCGTCCAGGGAGGCGTCGCGGTCACCGGCCCGGATGAGGTCGGCCACGTTCGGGTCGAATCGGGCGGAGGCCTGGGCCAGGACGGTGAAGGAGATCGTCACCAGCATGGTGATGCCCCAGAACAGCACCATGGCGTCGAAGGTGACCCAGCGCCGCCAGCCCTTCCACTTCGCCATCTCCGCGGGGTCGGAGGTGTCGAACATGAAGCCGCGCGAGGGCATGGTCTCCTGTTCGCCGGAGTGCCGGAGCCCCCGGATCTGCGGGATGTGCGCGCCCATGCCGGCGCCCTTGTCGCGCAGGTGCAGGGTGTACCACATCTGCTGCATGCCGGAGGGTCCGGCGAAGGCGACGGAGCCGACGATGATCGGGAACCAGGCGGCCGTCATCGCCTCGGGCGGGAAGTAGCCGAACGCGAACATGCCGCTGATGGTGGAGGTGAGGTCGGAGAGGTTGCCGACCATCGCCGCGACCACGGACGTCCCGACGACCAGGAGGCCGATGCAGATGGAGAGCACGCTCTCCAACAGGTTGTAGATGACCTTCGCCAGCGTGAACACCACGCCGACGAGGAGCATCCCCGCGACCGCGGTCATCTGCCAGGGGATGCCGGTCACCCGCTCGAACGCGGAGGCGCCCGCGGAGAGGTGTCCCGGCCAGATGTAGACCAGGATCGCTGTGAGGAAGAAGAACCACATCAGCGGTTTGAACACGCGTGCCGCGCCGTAGAAGATGCTCTCGCCGGTCGCCATCGCGTAGCGCGACATCTCCAGCATGACCACGGCCTGCAGGGAGACGCCGACCAGGAACAGCCAGCGGATCTCGGGGCCGAACACGAGGACCAGCCTCGGCCACATGTAGGACTCGCCCATGCCGACGCCGAGGGCGACGAGGAACACGGTGGGTCCGAGGATGTGGATCGAGGGGGGAGCCTTCGGGAGGGGGCGGATGGGCATCGGCTCCAGCCGGCCCGCCTTCCACACGCGCTCCTCCTGCGGGGGAGCGCCACCGGCGGTGGTGGCCGTGGAGGACGTGTCGGACTCGACGGTGCTCGGCTGCCGCTGGGCGGGGACGAAGGGGATCTGCGAGTCGGTGGGGGACTTGTCGGCGGAACCCGGCGTACCGCCGGTCTCGGGGCGTGAGGAATCCATGGGTGGAACTCCCTGTGTGGGATGTGCGGATGCGAGCTGCTTGCTTGCATGGCGCCCCCGGGTGGTGCGGTCACCTCTCTGTCGGTGTGCGGGCGGACCGTCGCGGCCCGTGAGTGGCTGCGTCCGCGGCGGAGGGTCCCGACGGCCTTGTGGCGGCGGCTCCGAGGCCGTCGGGATCAGGGGGTGGTGCGGCGGTGCGGTGGTGCCTGGGCCCGGCCGGCGCGGTGGGCGCCGGCCGGGCACTGGGTCAGAGTAGTCCTGCGGCGCGCGCCCAGCGATACTTCGCGCCGAGAATCTGCACGGGTTTCTCGGTCGTGTAGGGGAAGGCCACGATCCCGTGGTCGAACAGGTACTGCGAGGCCTCCTCCACCTCGGTGTCCCCGGAGAGGGAGGCCACCACGGGCTTGTCGATGCCCTTGGCCCTGGCCTCGGCCACGACCTCGCTGATCACCTTGGCGAAGACCATCGGCGGGGTGATGATGGTGTGCCAGTAGCCCAGGATCAGCGAGTGCACCCGCTCGTCCTCCAGGCCCAGCCTGACCGTGGCCTCGTAGGTCGAG
Source organism: Nocardiopsis sp. NPDC006198 (assembly GCF_040613895.1). NCBI lineage: Bacteria > Bacillati > Actinomycetota > Actinomycetes > Streptosporangiales > Nocardiopsidaceae > Nocardiopsis > Nocardiopsis sp. NPDC006198. Next base: position 195,963 of record NZ_JBEXSY010000005.1, read on the forward strand.
GGAGGCTCGCCCCCGGTGATGTCGACCGGGTTCCCGGCCGCCCCGAAGGGCGGGATGAACGCCCGGAACGACGCGTCCAGGTCCGGCGGGATCTCGTACAGCGACATCCCGTTGTCGACCACGGCGTCGGAGAGCAGTACGCCCGATCCGCCCGCCCCGGTGATGATGACGACGTTCTCGCCCTTGGGCGTGGGCAGGACGGGCAGGGCGCGGCCGAACTCCAGCAGTTCGTTGAGCCCCGGCGCCCTGACCACCCCGGCCTGGCGCAGGATGTCGTCGTACACCTTGTCGTCCCCGGCGAGCGCCCCGGTGTGCGACCCGGCCGCGCGGGCTCCGGCGGCGGTGCGCCCGGCCTTGAGCACGATGACGGGCTTGTGCGGCACGACCTCGCGTGCGGCCTCGACGAAGGCGCGGCCGTCCTTGAGGTCCTCCAGGTGCATGGCGATGGCGTTGGTGTTCTCGTCCTGCCCGAAGAACGTGAGCAGGTCGTCCTCGTCGATGTCGGCCTTGTTGCCGACGCCGACGATGGCGGAGACCCCGGTGTTGGTGCTGCGGCTGTAGCCGAGGATGGCCATGCCGATGCCGCCGGACTGCGAGGTGAGGGCGGTGCCGCCGGCGACGTCGTAGGGGGTGCAGAACGTGGCCGACAGCTTCTCGGGCGTGTAGTAGTAGCCGTAGATGTTGGGGCCGAGGAGCCGGACGCCGTGCCTGCGGGCGATGGCCAGCACCTCGTCCTGCAGCTCCTGCTCACCGGTCTCGGCGAAGCCGGACGGGATGAGGATCGCCGCGGCGACCCCCTTCGCCCCGACCTCCTCCAGCGCGCCGGCGACGAACTTCGCGGGGATCGCGAAGACGGCCACGTCGACGTCGCCGGGGACGTCGAGGACGCTCGCGTACGCCTTGCGGCCGTACACCTCGGGGGCCTTGGGGTTGACCGGGTACACCTCGCCGGCGTACCCGCCGTCGACGATGTTCTTGATGACGGAGTGGCCGATCTTCCCGGCCTCGTTGGACGCGCCGATGATCGCGATCGACCGGGGCTTGAAGACCCGGTTCATCGCGCCGAGGATCTCGTCCCGGCCGAACGAGGCCGGCCGCTCGGCCGGGGTGAAGTCCAGGACGAAGCGCAGGTCGGCGGCCACGGCGGACGAGGGCCCGGCGAACACGGGGTTGAGGTCGGCCTCGGCGATCTCGGGGAAGTCGGTCACCAGGTCCGACAGCGCGCTGACGACCTCGGCGAGCCGCTCCTGGTCCACGCCCGGCCGGCCGCGCACACCGCGCAGCACCTCGGCGGCGCGGATGTCGCCGACCTGGGACAGCGCCTCCTCCTTGGAGATCGGCGCCATGCGGAAGGTGACGTCCTTCAGGACCTCGACCAGGACGCCGCCCAGGCCGAACACCACGATCTTGCCGAAGGTGGGGTCGGTGGTCGCGCCGACGAGGACCTCGACCTCGGGTCCGCCGCCGATCTGCTGCTGGATCTGGACGCCGTCGATCCTCGCGCCCGGGGTGTGGGCGAGGGCGTTGGCGACGATGCGGTGGTAGGCCTCGGAGACCTTCTCGGCGCTGTCCAGGCCGACCTCGACGCCGCCCGCGTCGGTCTTGTGCAGGATGTCGGGGGAGACGATCTTGGCCACGACGGGGAGGCCGAGGTCCTGGGCGAGGGAGGCGGCCTCCTCCGCGGAACGGGCCAGGGCCTCTCCGGGGATCGGGATGCCGTAGGCGTCGGCGAGGACGCGGCCCTCGGGGGCGGTGAGGGCGGTGCGGCCCTCGGCACGGGCCCGGTCGAGCACCTCGCGGACCGCTGAGCGGTCCCGGTCGGAACGCTCGGGGGTGTAGGCGGCCATGTCTTCAGATCACTCCGTTCGATTCGAGTTCGGCCAGGTCCTCGTCGGACAGTCCCAGTTCGCCGCGGTAGACCTCGGCGTTGTGCTCGCCGAGCAGCGGGGAGCGGACGACGTCCACCGGCGAGTCCGAGAGGCGGATCGGCGAGGACACGGTGCTGTAGGGCCCGCGCTCGGGATGGTCGACGGTGGTGATGACACCGTTGGCCCGCAGGGTCGGGTCGTCGATGATCTCCCGGGTGGACATGATCGGGCCGCAGGGGATGTTGTGCGCGTTGAGCGTCGCCAGCACGTCCCACTTGGGGATCTGGGAGGTCCACTCCTCGATCAGGGAGAACATCTTGTCGAGCTTGTCCAGCCGGGCCTCGGGGGTGGACCACTCGGGGTCGTCGGCCAGTTCGGGCCGGTCGATGAGCCGGGTGATCGGTTCCCACCCGACGGGCTGGACGATGACGTACACGTAGTCGTTGGGTCCGCCCGGGGCGGTGCGGACGGCCCAGCCGGGCTGGCCGCCGCCGGAGGCGTTGCCGGAGCGGGGGACCTCGTCGCCGAAGTCGTCGTTGGGGTACTCCGCCAGCGGCCCGTGCGCGAGCCTCTGCTGGTCACGGAGCTTGACGCGGCACAGGTTGAGCACCGCGTCCTGCATGGCCACCTGCACGCGCTGGCCGCGCCCGGTGTGGGTGCGCTGGTACAGGGCTGCGAGGATACCGGCTACTGTATGCATCCCCGTGCCCGAGTCACCGATCTGCGCGCCCGTCGCCAGCGGCGGGCCCTCCTCGAACCCGGTGGTGCTCATCGAGCCGCCCATCGCCTGGGCGATCACCTCGTAGGCCTTGAAGTCGGCGTACGCGCCCGGCCCGAACCCCTTGATCGAGGCGTAGACCAGCCGGGGGTTGGCCTCGGAGAGCGCCTCCCAGGTGAACCCCATCCGGTCCAGCGCGCCGGGGGCGAAGTTCTCCACCAGGACGTCGCTGCGGCGCACGAGGTCCAGGAAGATCTCCTTGCCCCGGGGCTTCTTGGTGTTCAGGGTGATGCTCCGCTTGTTGGAGTTGAGCATCGTGAAGTACAGGCTGTCCACGTCGGGCCGGTCCCGGAGCTGGCGCCGGGTGATGTCGCCCGAGGTCGCCTCCACCTTGACCACGTCCGCGCCCATCCAGGCGAGGATCTGCGTCGCCGACGGCCCCGACTGGACGTGGGTCATGTCCAGGACGCGTACCCCGTCGAGTGCCTTGCCCATGGCTCTTCCTCTCTGGCTCGGCTACTTGTACATGGTCTGGTTCATCGTCCCCGGGGCGTAGACCTCGGGGTCGATCCAGACGTTGACGAGCGAGGGCTTGCCGGACTCGCGGGCGCGGCGCAGCGCCGGGGCGATGTCGGCCGGGTCGCGGACCTCCTCGCCGTGGCCGCCGAGCATCCTGGCGAACTCCGCGTAGTTCACGTCCCCCAGCGTGTTGCCGATCTCGCCGCGGTCCGCGCCGTACTTGGCGATCTGGCCGTAGCGGATCTGGTTCATCGACGAGTTGTTGCCGACGATGCCGACGAAGGGCAGGTCGAACCGGACGAGGGTCTCGAAGTCCCAGCCGGTGAGGCTGAACGCGCCGTCGCCGAAGAGCGCGACCACCTCCTTGTCCGGGCGGGCGTACTTGGCGGCCATCACGAACGGGACGCCGACGCCCAGCGTGCCGAGCGGCCCCGGGTCCATCCAGTGGCCCGGCGACTTGGGCTGGACCACCTGCCCGGAGAAGGTGACGATGTCGCCGCCGTCGCCGACGTAGATGGAGTCCTCGGTCAGGAACTGGTTGATCTCGCTGACCAGCCGGTAGGGGTGGATGGGCGTGGAGTCGGAGGTGAGCAGGTGCGCCCGCTTGTCCAGGGCGGTCTGCTCCTGGGTCCGCAGCTCCTCCAGCCAGGTCTTGCGGCTCTGGGAACCGTTGTCCCCGTAGGCGGAGGTGGCCTGGAGCACCGAGGACAGGATGACGTCGGCGTCGCCGACGATCCCCAGGTCGATGTCCCGGTTCTTGCCGACGGTGGCGTAGTTGAGGTCGATCTGGACGACCGTGGCGTCGGGGGAGAGGCGCTTGCCGTAGCCCATGCGGAAGTCGAAGGGGGTGCCGACGATGATGATCAGGTCGGAGTTGGTGAAGGCGTAGCGCCGGGAGAGCTGGAAGTGGTGGGGGTCGCCCGGCGCCAGCGTGCCCCGGCCGGCGCCGTTCATGTAGGCGGGGACGTTGAGCGCGCGGACCAGGTCGGTGGCCGACTGCGTGGCCCGGGTGGTCCACACCTGGTTGCCGAGCAGGATGCTCGGGCGCTCGGAGCGCACGAGCAGGTCGGCCAGGCGCTCGATCGCGTCGGGGTCGCCCGCCTGCCGCGTGGAGGCGCGGTACCGGCCCTTGGCGGGGATCCGCGCCTTGTCCAGGGGGACCGAGGCGTCGAGGACGTCGCGGGGGATCTCCAGGAAGGACGGGCCGGGGGCTCCGCTGTTCGCCTCGCGGAACGCCATCGAGACCATGTCGGCGACCCGCTCGGTGTGCGGCACGGTGGCGGCGAACTTGGAGATCGGGTTGATCATGTCCACGTGCGGCAGGTCCTGGAGCGAGCCCATCTTGTGCTGGCTCAGGGCGCCCTGGCCGCCGATGACCAGCATCGGGCTCTCGGCGCGGTAGGCGTTGGCGATGCCGGTGACCGCGTCCGTGGTCCCGGGGCCGGCGGTCACGACCGCGCATCCCGGCTTGCCGGTGATCCGCGCGTAGCCGTCGGCGGCGTGCGCCGCGACCTGCTCGTGGCGGACGTCGACCACGTCGATGCCCTCGTCGGCGCATCCGTCGTAGATGTCGATGATGTGTCCGCCGCAGAGCGTGAAGATGACGTCGACGCCCTCGGCCTTGAGGGCCTTGGCCACCAGGTGGCCTCCGGAGATCGCGGTCTTCTCGCTGGTGGTGGATTCGGTGGTTCCCTTGCCGTCGGCCATCGGTACGACGACCCCTTTCGTGCGGTGCGGGCGGGCTGCGTCCTCGGGGGACGCTGTTGCCGGGATACTGTATACCGTGTACGTCACATTGGAGCACGGCGTCGCGGCGGTGTCCAGACCCCGTGTGGGGCCGGTGTGGTCCGTACCGGGAGCGGGCGCCGGAGCAGGGCCGCGAGCAGCGCCGCGACCCCGCACAGGGCACCCGCTCCGACCAGGCCCGTCGGCCAGGCGGCGGGCGGCGCCGTCGCCAGGAGCAGCGCCGCCCCGCCGACGCCGACCAGTCCGCCGACCGCCTTCGAGCTGTAGACCAGGCCGTGGATGCCGGCGGTCCACCGCGAGCCGAAGTGCCCCTCGGTGATCGCGCGGGTCAGCGGGTAGCAGGAGCCGGTGCCCGCGCCCGCCGCCAGTGCCAGGAGCACCGCGGCGGCGGGGGGCCCGGCGGAGGCGGACGCGGCGAGGCCGGTCAGCGCGAGCGCCGCGGCCCCCAGCAGCAGGGCGAGGATCCGGCGCCGGCCGGTCCGCTCGGCCGCCGCGCCCGCGGCCAGGCGCCCCAGGCCGCTGCCGGCGGCGAAGGCCGCGATCGCCGGGGCGACGGCGGTCGGGGGGTGGCCGCCCTCCACGAGGAGCACCGGCAGCGCGGCGAGGACGAACAGCCCGCCGGCCCCGGAGAGGGCGACGACCGCGTGCAGGAGCGGCAGTGACCCGCCGGCCGTCCACGCCTGGGCGTGGGTGAAGTCGGTGGCCGGGGGCGGGTCGGCGCCCCGGCGCAGGGCGACGGCGCGCGGGTCGGACGCCCCCGGCGGCCACCACCGCGGCGGGGCGGAGCGCTGGCCCGCGCCGCCCGCGACCCCCAGGACCAGGACCAGTGCCGCCAGCGACGCGCAGGCCCAGGGCAGCGAGGCGGGGGACGTCCCGGCCGCGATCACGGGGAGGAGGGGGACCGAGCCCAGGGCGAAGGCGCCGCCCACGGCCCCCGAGCGCACGGTCCGCCGGTCGGGGAACCAGCCGCCGACCAGGTCCGTGCAGGAGTGGTAGACGAGTCCGGCGCCCGCGCCGCCGAGGACCCCGTAGCCCAGGACGGCCGCGGCGAGTCCGGAGGAGGCGCCGAGCACGACCAGCGCCGCCGCGCACAGCAGCGCGCCGGTCTGGATCAGCGCCCCGGCCCGCAGTTCCCGCCGTCTCCCCAGCCGGTGCAGCGCCGGGGCGCAGGCGCCCTGGACCAGGGTCCACACGAGGAACGGGAGCAGAGCGGCGGCGGGGGACCAGCCGTGCGCGGCGACCAGGGTCGGGACCGCCGCGCCGTAGCCGAACTGGAGCACCCCGACCGCCGCGGCCGCGACCAGCGCGCGGGCGAGGACGACGGAGCGGGGCACGCCGGTCAGCGTGCGTGCGGACGGGCCGACGGAGTAGCGCCTGCCGCGCCAGTCGCGCACCTCCTCCCGGTCGGGGACGGAGGGCGGAGGGTGTCCGGGGGAGTGGGGGCTGCACATGGCGACACCTCCTTGTATGCAGTATGCAAAGTTCTCGGCGCCCTGGGAAGGGGTGGCGCAGGACACATTTTCGGCCGAAGGAGTATTGAATACTGCATACAGTATGGAGTATCACTGAAGGGGACACGACAACCACGTCATGAGGAGGCCAGGTGGATCTCCACGAGTACGAGGCCAAACAGCTCTTCGGGGAGTACGGCGTCCCCCTCGTCGAGGGCGAGATCGCGGACACCCCCGAGCAGGCGCGGCTGGCGGCCGGGCGCATCGGCCACCGGGTGGTGGTGAAGGCGCAGGTCAAGACCGGTGGTCGCGGCAAGGCCGGCGGCGTGAAGGTCGCCGAGGGCCCCGAGGACGCCCGGGTCAAGGCCGAGCAGATCCTCGGCATGGACATCAAGGGCCACACGGTCCACCGTGTCCTGGTCGAGGAGGCCTCCGACATCGCGGAGGAGTACTACTTCTCCTTCCTGCTGGACCGCGCGAACCGCGGCTTCCTGTCGATCTGCTCCAAGGAGGGCGGCATGGAGATCGAGGAGGTCGCCGTCACCAACCCCGACGCGGTCGTGCGCACGCCGGTCGGGCCGGAGGGGGTGGACCAGGCCGCCGCGCTGGAGATCTGCCGTGCCGCCGGACTCCCCGAGGAGGTGCGCGACTGCGCCGCCCAGGTGATCACCCGCCTCTGGGCGGTCGCCGCGGGGGAGGACGCCACCCTCGTCGAGGTCAACCCCCTGGTCCGCACGGCCGACGGCCGGATCGTCGCCCTCGACGGCAAGGTCACCCTGGACGAGAGCGCGGGCTTCCGCCACCCCGAGCGCGTCCCCTTCACGAACGGCTCCGACGTCGACGACCGGGAGCGCAGGGCGAAGGAGAAGGGCCTGAACTACGTCAAGCTCGACGGCGAGGTCGGGATCATCGGCAACGGCGCGGGCCTGGTCATGTCCACGCTGGACGTGGTCGCCTACGCCGGCGAGGAGCACGGCGGGGTCAAGCCCGCGAACTTCCTCGACATCGGCGGCGGCGCCTCCGCCGAGGTCATGGCCAACGGCCTGGAGATCATCCTGGGCGACCCGGCGGTCAAGAGCGTGTTCGTCAACGTCTTCGGCGGCATCACCGCCTGCGACGCGGTCGCCAACGGCATCGTGCAGGCGCTGGAGCTGCTGGAGCAGCGCGGCGGCGACCCGGGTTCCAGCGGGACCGGCAAGCCGCTGGTGGTGCGACTGGACGGCAACAACGCCGAGCTGGGCCGCCGGATCCTCGACGAGCGCGCCCACCCGGCCGTTCGGCGGGTCGACACGATGGACGGCGCCGCCGCCCGGGCCGCCGAGCTGGCGGCACTGGGCTGACCGGCGAGACGAACTTCGACAGGGGACGCGACACACCATGGCTATTTTCCTGACCAAGGACAGCAAGGTGCTGGTCCAGGGCATGACGGGCTCTGAGGGCACCAAGCACACCCGGCGCATGCTCG
>NZ_JBEXSY010000006.1:0-200574 GCF_040613895.1 Nocardiopsis sp. NPDC006198
TGTGGATGGGTTCTCCTTCGTTGCCTTGGCGTGAACGTTGAGTTCCAACACGCGCCGCAGCACGTCGTTGGGGGTGTCCACGAAAGGCTGCGCGCGCCTCTGGAGTTCCGCGAACACGTCGCTGTCGACCCGGATGACCTGGGACATGGAATTCTCGCTCCTTCTGGGGACGGGGGGAATCCGCTGTGGACCGACAACGGTCGCCCCTGACTCTGTGATGCTGTAGATGTTACAGGAAAAGTTCTCTGTAGTGTGAGTCTCGTCGATGCCTGGAAGTCGCTCCCGGGAAAACCGGCGAACGGGAACCTTCTGTCGGGCGTGTGCGTCATACTCTGTGCAGCATGCTGTTAACTATGCTCACATGGTTTGCAGTCCTGTTGTTTGAACATCAAGGAGAGTGACTCGTGTACCTGGAGCAGCTGCACATCAAGGGCTTCCGTTCGGTCGCCGATGCGAAGGTCTCCCTGCGTCCGGGGGTGACAGTCCTCGTCGGGGAGAACAACGCCGGCAAGACCAACGTCATGGATGCCATCCGGCACCTCACACCACCGCTCGACGGCCGACGCGACCTCCACCTTCGCGCGGAGGACCTCCATCGCGATGGTTGTGCGGAGGCGAAGCACACCCTGAAGTGCCGTTCCGCCGTGGAACTCTCGGCGCGCTACGCCTCCGCGGACGTCGCCACGCTCGCCGTCTTCGACCAGGCGCTCGACGAGGGTGCCGGTTCCCTCAGCCACCACCTCACCTACGATCCCCCTCGATGGGGGCAGCAGAGGGGCAAGGTGTCCTGGTGTACGGGGGATGCCACTACCGCTGATCCGGATCCCGATCCGGTGGCCCGGGAACGCATCCGCCACCTGTACCTGCCACCCCTGCGCGACGCCCAACGCGAACTCGCCTCCGGGAGCGGCGGCATGATCCAGTACCTCGTCGAGAGCCAGTTCGCGGACGAAAGCCAGAGCAGGGACTTCCAGAACGCGCTCCAGAAGCACTTCAAGGAGATGGAGAAGGTTCCGCCTCTGCCCCAGTCCCTCGGATCGCTCCAAAAACGCCTCAGCGGTCTCACCGAAGGTGCCCGCCATCAGCAGGCCGGGCTCGGTTTCGCCGACGTGTCGATCGGCTCGGTGATCCGCTCCCTGAGGCTGCGCATGGAACAGCAGGGAGTGGACGTGCAGGCTCTCGCGTCCAGCGGTCTGGGCTACGCCAACCTGCTGTTCATGTCGGTGGTGCTGGCCAAGCTCGACAAGGCCGCGGAGGCGGACCTGACCCTGTTGCTGGTCGAGGAGCCTGAAGCCCACCTGCACCCCCAGCTCCAGAGCATCCTCATGCAACACCTGGTAGCTGAGGCCGAACGAAGCAGGGAACAGGTCGCGGCGGGCACATCCTGGCTGGGACGCGTGCAGGTGGTCGTCACCACCCATTCGCCGTACATCGCCACCGCCACCAATCCGGAGAACCTCGTGGTACTCCAGCGCCACGGGCAGCAGGTCCCCGACACGGACAGCGCCGGTCAGGAGAAGGGGAGCGGATTCGAGGAGACGGAGAGCAGTCAGGCAGAACCCCGGCGAAGGTACTTCACCACCGGTGCCGCAGTGGCCAACATGTCCCTGTCCCCTCACGACAGGTACAAGATCCGCCAGTACCTCAACGCCACGCGCAGCACCATGCTCTTCGGCCCCAGGGTGCTCCTTGTCGAGGGGATCGCCGAAGCGGTCCTCCTGCCGGAACTGGCCCGCACGCACCTGTCCCGGGCGCGTCAGCAACGCTTCCTCGGCACCGCTCTGGTTCCGATCGACGGCACACACTTCACGACCTACCTCAACATCCTGCTGTCGGCGGACACCGTCACCCGGCAAAGGATCGCTCGCCGCGTCGCGGTGGTCACGGACGGGGACAACGGAAGCGATCGCCCGCAGAAACTCCGCATGTTGATCGACGCGAAGGCGGGACCCCAGGTCGCCCGGGTCTTCAACAACGAGACCACGCTGGAGCCCGCGCTGCTCCAAGCTGGTGGCCACAACCGGGCTCTGTTCGAAGAGGCTTGGAGCCACCAGCGCCCGAACGGGAGCACCGCGGACTGGGCGGAGATCGACACCATGGCAGGGGCCGTACAGGCCGATTTCCTGATGGGGAAGTTCAAGAGCCTGAAAATCAGCAAGGGCACCTTCATCCAGGACCTGGTCGCCTGCTCGGCAGCGCAGAAGGAACAGAAGGAGAAACTGGTCGCCCCGACCTACCTGCACGAAGCGCTCACGTGGATCACCGAGGAGGACCACGATGTCCGTTGACAACCAGCACAGGGCAAACGCCGCCCAGCAGGCCGCCGTGCGAATGCCTGTTCCTTCAGGCGAAGTGGTCGAGATCCGGGCCTGTCCCGGAGCGGGCAAGACCCGCGTCATCGTCGAGAGACACCTGACCGTCCCCGTCCCCGCGCGCAAGGGCCGCGCCGTGGTCTCCTTCACCCGGGTGGCCGGGCGTGAGATCCGCAGACGCTGCCACGAGGAGGGACGGGCTGAACTCCTGGAATCCCCTCACTTCGTGGGTACGCTCGACACCTTCCTGTGGCGCCACCTGGTCCGCCCGTACCTCCCCCGGGAGCCTTCCGGCCGTGTCTGGAACCGACTGGAGTCGTGGGGCAAGCTCCCGCCGGCGCGTCACAAGGGAGTGAGCCTCGACGACTTCGACTACGCCTTCGATACTCGGAGCGGTCTGCACATCGGTAGAGCGACCCTTCGGGGAAGGACCGCGAAGGGTCGGGAGTTCTCCGAACCGGAGCGGCGGAGCCTGGAACCGTGGGCGACCACGACCATCAGAGCACTCCGGGAAAAGGGCTACTTCACGGGCGACCTGATGCGAGACGTCGCACTCAACCACCTCCGGGACCCCGAACTCGGCGCACTCATCTCCACCGTTGTGACCAGTCGGTTCGCCGAGATGATCGTCGACGAGTTCCAGGACTGCTCCAAGGAGGACCGTGCGATCCTGCACCATCTGAGCGCTGCCGGGCTACCCCTGATCCTGGTCGGAGACCCTGATCAGAGCATCTACGGATTCCGCAGCAAATCGACGGGACGGCCGGACCTGCCGGAGCTCGTGATCAACGATCGCAAGGAACTCTCCCACAATTGGCGCAGCAGCCAGACGGTGTGTGACCTGGCTGCCAGCCTGAGGGTGCACGAACGCCCCGCCGACATCGCGACCGGACCCGCCTCCGTCCTCGGCCCTCCTGTACTGCTCCTCCCTCACGAACGCGGAGCAGGCGCAGAGGCAGACTTCGCCAAGGAGGCGGAGCGGCTCAAAATCCCGGTGAAGGAGCGGATGCTCCTCGCCTACAACGGGTCGGCTCTCCCCACCCGAGTGGGTGGCACGCGCCGCCCACCCCACAGCTCCCCGCTGGGACGGTTGCTCTGGTCTGTGGGGACCCTTCGTTCAGGCGAGTCACCCTTGGCCAGAAGAGCTGAAGCGCTCGGACTTCTCAAGGAGTACCTTCTGGACCACTGGGGCCTGGACGGAGATGGCACCGAGCGTGAACGCCTGGCCATGGCGAACGTGGAACCGGTGGAACTGAGCCGTGCGGCGTCCAAGGTGCTCCGCGAACTGCCTCCGCTCGACGATCGCACCACACGGGTGTGGAAGGAAGAGGCGATGAAAACCCTCTCCGTCTTGGACCCTCCTTCCGGACGACCGAGCAGAGAGGCGTTCGACAGCGCTTGCCCGAGGGGCACCGCCTCGGCACCGGTCTACAAGACGGCCGGGTTCACCGCCGGTGTCACGGGGGCCGAGCCCATCGGTCGGGCCGGCATCATCCATCAGGTCAAGGGCGAGGAGGCTGACGCCGTCCTGGTCGTCATGCCCGGAAACGCCGTTGCCCTGTGGGAGGCGCGGGGGAGTCGGTCCCTGAGCCGGAACGAGGCGGAGGCGCTCCGGGTGTACTTTGTTGCTGTCACCAGGGCCCGCAAGCTGGTGGGACTGGCCGTGCCTCCCAAGGCGCTGGACCGGGCCGCACGGGTTCTTCGTCGATACGGTGTGGACCATCGGCAAGTCCGGCAGGAGTCGGGAAAGTCCGTACCTCTTCCGGACACGCTCTTCGATATCGGCAGCCTCTGAACCAGTGATCCTGCCGAGCTGCCAGGTCGGTATGTGAAGAGAGCCGGTTGCCGCCAGTCTCTGAGACACCGTGTTCTCTTCGAACTGGGGGTTGGTGTCGATACCGCGACTCCGCCACGGAAGGCGGGGCCGTCACCGGCGGAGGTAGGGGACCTCACCATCTGACGAGAACATCTGGTTGGTCTGTCTCATCGTCCACCTCTGGCGAACAGCCTGCTTCACTCTCTCTGGAGAGCAATGGCTCGTGACCCACGTCCTGTCAGTGAGGGCACATTCTTTCGAGAGCCGGCGAGTGCAGGGGAAGGATCCGATCCATGAGCGTGATCGAGTACGAGGCCAAGGTCCTGGACATCGACGTCGACCACGTGGCCCAGTGCATCCTCGACAAAGGCGGGGAAGACCTGGGCGAAGTGTTGCAGTGCCGCTACGTGTACGACATCGAACCCGGGGACGCATCGCGGTGGGTGCGCCTGCGCGATACCGGAAGCCGGGTCACGCTCACGGTCAAGGAGATCGACTCCGACGCCATCGGCGGCACCCGCGAGACCGAGACCGAGGTCGGTGACTTCGAGACCGCCAACGCCCTGCTGGGCAAGCTCGGCCACACTCCCAGGGCCTACCAGGAGAACCGCCGCCGAAGTTTCACCCTTGACGGGGCCCAACTGGAGATCGACACCTGGCCGCGCATCCCCGCCTACCTGGAAATCGAAGCGGACAGCCGTGCCGAGGTGATACGGGTCGCGGCCCTGCTCGGCTACACCGAGGCGGACCTGACCGGGGAGAACACCACCAAGGTCTATGCCCGCTACGGCATCGACCTGGCCACGATCACAGATCTGCGGTTCGAGGAGAGCTGACACCGGAGTGCCGTGTGCCCCCTGTGCGAGGGGCACACGGCACGAACCAGGGGGGGTGAGGCCCGCGACCCGCACCGATGATCACGGGGAGCGGATCCCTCTGCGCCGAACAGTCCGCTGGTCATGGCCGCCGCGAGGTGTACCGGGACCTGTGAGCTCCGCCGCGCCGCCCGGGGGCGTGACGGCGGTCGATCTGGTGGTCGCCGTCCGCCACCGGGCCCACCGAGCACGCCGCGGATGACTCGGGCGGGGAGTTCGACGCGCGCGTGGACAGGGTGTGCGAGTGGATCGAACCCGCCTCCATCGCCGTCGCCGCGCGGTTCGACCGGGTGGCGAAGAAGGCTGTCAACGCGCTCACAGAGGCCGGGGTCGGCGCGCGGGCACTGCGCAAGGCCGGCGAGGACGGCCCCGGGGTGCGGGCGGGGAGCATGCACTCACTCAAAGGGCTGGCGTTCCGCTGTGTCGCCGCCATCGGCGTCAACGACGGAGCCCTGCCCTTCACGAAGGCGGTCACATCCGAAGCTGTGGACCCCCTGCAGTACCGGACCGACCTGATGGCCGAGCGGTGCCTGCTCTTCGTCGCCTGTACCCGTGCGCGCGACCACCCGTACGTGTCGTGCATCAGGGAAGCCCAGCCCCTTCCCGGCCGAGGCGGGCATCGCCTGACCTGATCGGGAGAACAAGGCCGTGACGGAAGTGACGGTTGACGACGGCGGGGCGGCCCCCTGCGGGCTGCTCCGCTCCGGCCGACAGGTGACCGGTTCCTCGCCTCCGGTCGCGAGGGTCGCTCTCGGAGAGGCGTCGTCGGCTCGGAGGTGGTCGTGTGGGGCAGGAGACCGTGCGGACGCGCGCACGAAAGCGGGGCGACCTGAAGCTCCAGAGACACCCCGTTAGGGTGGAAATTACGCATTAGACCAGGTCAAAGTGGCGCGATAGGCTTGATCTGCTCCCTGCGGAGCAGTCGCGATCGAGGTGCGCCATGGACGATGGAACGGCGGCGGCACCGACCGCCGCGATCGACTTGAGGTCTCGGGTGAAGGGGCCTGTGATCGCCCCTGGGGACGAGGGCTACGACTTCGCCCGCAGCGTGTGGAACGGGATCATCGACAAGTACCCCGCGGCGGTGGTGCGGGTGGCGGACGAGGACGACATCGCGGCGGTGATCGCCTACGCGCGTGACCACGACCTCTCACTCGCTGTACGGGGCGGCGGCCACGGGGTCTCGGGGAACGGCACGGTCGACCGTGGCATCGTCGTGGACCTGGGTGACTTGAGAACCGTGGAAGTCGACGACGCGCAGAGGGTTCGGGTCGGCGGCGGCGCCACGCTCAGCGACGTCGACAGCGCCACAGCTCCCCAGGGGCTCGCGGTACCCCTCGGCGTCGTCTCGCGGACTGGTGTCGGCGGCCTGACGCTCGGCGGCGGGATCGGCTGGCTCACCCGCTCCTACGGCCTCTCCGCTGACAACCTTCTGGCCGCGGACCTCGTGACGGCCACAGGCGACCGGGTCCGCGCGAGCGACACCGAGAACCCCGAACTGCTGTGGGGCCTGCGGGGAGGCGGAGGCAACTTCGGCGTGGTCACGCAGTTCACCTTCCGCGCCCACCGCCTGCCGACGGAGTTGTGCGCGGTCAACTTCATCTACGCCGAACCGCGGTGGCCCAAAGCCGTGCGCGCGTGGGAGGAGTGGACCCGTGACCTGCCGGACCCGATGCAGTCGATCATGACGTTCATCGTTCCACCGGCCGAACTCGAGGCCGGCGACGAGCCGCTGCTCCTACTGTCCGCGTTCTGGTCGGACCCCGACGACCGCGCCACCGGGGAGCGGTTCCTCGAGGACCTGCGGCGTGCCGCCCCACCCGACGCGGAGGAGGCCGAGACCGACTGGACGGCCTGGCAGTCGGCGGTGGACGTGCTGGGGCGCAAGGGACTGCGCGGGTACTGGAAGAACACCTCGTTCGACACATTGGACGACGCGGTGATCGAGGTCCTGCTGCGCCGGGCACGCGAGCAGCGCTGGGTGGGCACCGGTATCGACGTCCACCACATGGGTGGGGCGTTCGCCCGTGTCCCCGAGGACGCGACGCCGTTTCCGGCACGCACCTCGCGCTTCTGGCTGAACGTCTACGGGGCCTGGCCCGACCCGGCCGACGACGCGACGCGCACCGCCTGGGTACGCGGTTTCGCCCGTGAGATGGAGCCGTTCTCCTCGGGCGGGCTGTACGTGAACTTCCTCGGCCGCGACGAGGGCACTGACCGGCACGAGGCGGCGCGGGCGGTCTACGGATCCGAGAAGCTGGACCGGCTCGTTGCGCTCAAACGGCGGTACGACCCGCAGAACATCTTCCACCTGAACCACAACATCCCGGTGGAGTGACCGGGGTCCGGGCCACGGCTCCGGATGCTTATGGAAGCCCCGGAGGACCTACAGGAAAAACGGTTCGACCTCCAGGCCCGGTACGGTGCAGACCCGCCATCGGTTGAACGAGCCCAACGGGAGCCCGGCAGCAGTTCGTCGGAGAAGACTTTCGGAGATGCCGCCCGGACTTCTGCGGTTGAGCTGCAAGAGCGCCGGTGGACCGCCTCGAAGCCGCATACGGTCCGAGCGACCGCGCTTGTCAGCTCCTGTACCCACCGGTGATGTTCGGGCTGCGACTGTGGGTCCGTTCGACTCCGACCACACGGACTGCCCGACGAATTCCCGGCACTGTTCCGTGTTGGATACGACGGAGGCACTGGCGCGGGTACGGGTTCGGACCCTACCTGTCCTCGCAGCAGCCTGTTCCCACACGATTCCGTCACCTGTGCGCCGAGCACCAACACGACTCTGTCACCACCCGGTCACAGCACAGTGGCCGTCCCTCGGATACCGGATACCGCCCCTCCCGTGAGAGGAAGAACGGAGGGTCCCGACATTCCCAGGGCGTGGCCGTGGGCCGCCACGAACGGAGCCAGGTCGGGTGTGCCGAAGCGTGTCCGTAGTTCCTTGAAGCGGGTCACCTTGTCCTCTCCGAAGCGGGCGACGGACGCGGCGTAGGAGTCGGCGGAGAAGAACACCGGCGGGTTCCGCTTGCTGTGGAACTTGTCCGCGTACATCACCAGCTCCTCCTCGACCGATTCGGCCAGGTAGTCCGCCTCCGGGACGGGCAGCCCCTGGTCGCGGATGTCCTCGCGGGTCAGGCCCACCCCGGTGTGGTGCGAGCAGAAACGGCACAGTGCCTCGGGCAGCCCCTCCTGGGCGAGGATGTCGTGGCCGAGCACCCCGTGGCTCACGTAGCGCGCGTGGTCGAGCCGGCCGGAGGAGTCGTACAGGCGGTAGACCCCGATGTCGTGCAGCAGGCATCCGGCCCGCACCAGGTCGCGGTCCAGCGCGAGGTCCGAGCGGTCGATGAGCTGGTCGGCGATGGCGCAGACGATCTCGCAGTGGGTGTGGACGAGGTCGAACGCCTCCCGGGTGGGTGCGTACCGTTCGTGCAGCGCACGGATCTCTTCGTCGTTCGGGATCACCATGCTCAGACGGTAACCGGCGTGGAGACCGCTCGAGGACGGGGTGCGACGCTGCGCGCTCCGCGCAAGGTCGGGGAGGCGCAGGGGACGGTGGTCAGCCGCCGGTCCGCTGCCGGGCGGCGGGGAAGCCTCCGGGATGGAGGTGCGCCATGAGCGTTCGGAGGCGCTCATGGGAGTCGGCTTCGGTGCCGTCACCGATCCGGTACCAGACCGCATGGGTCAGGGGCGGCCCGACCGGGACCGCGGGCACCGGGGCGGCCAGTGCCCGTTCCGACCCGATCGAGGCCACCCCCTCCACGCCGATGCCTAGACCGATCGGCAGGGAGGGGCCGGAACGGCGTGCCTCATAGCCCAGGTCAGGTCGTCCGGTGCGACGGTGCACGCTGATCGTCTGGAGGACCCCTCGTGAGTTGAACTCCTCGACCAGAGCGGACAGGACCGACAGGTCGGGCTCCTCACCCGGCGGGTGTCCGACAGCGAGCGTGATGCTCTCCTTCACCCCTTCCGGCACGCGGGTGACGAGCAGGGTTCCGGAGAACGGCCGGGCCGGTGCGGTGCGAAGGGCGTCCGGTGGGCCGGTGAAGAGGAACCACGAACTTTCTGGAGCGCGTTCGCGGGCCAACGCGGTCAGGTCCGCGGTGTCCCACGCCAGGGTCGCGGGCTCACCGGTTCCCCACAGGGCCGGTACGGAGCCGGCCAGGGTCTGGGACAGGAACTCCACCGACCTCCCCAGGCGGAGCCCGGCATCGGCGGGGTTCAGGACCTTCAGATCGACGAGAATCTGGTTCCCCTGGTTCTCCTCCGCTCCCCGGAAGGCCGAATGCGGCACGTCCTCGGGGGCCGCGGTCGTGTCGCGGACGAAACCGGCCTCCTCGTTCCAGGCCAGGGGGACCCCGGAGAAGCCGTCGTAGTACCGGCCGTCCGGTGCCCGGGCCACCCAGCGGGCCATCGGGTTGCCCAGGACCGAACGCAGCGCGTGGGTGATACGCGAACCCGAAGGGGTCACCAGCTGGAACGCCCGGCCCTCCTTCGCGTGCTCGGCGACAGCGTCCACCAGCCATGTGGAGAGCGGGACCACCGGGCGGTCCTGGACGGCCAGCGCCACCCGGTCCGTGGCGCGTGTGATCGCGGGGTGGTCGGTGGCGCCGGCTAGCAGGGAATCGTCGCGGTCGAGTCGGCTCTCAGGCTCCCAGACGAGGCCTCCGAACTCCGATACGAGGGCATCGGCGAAACGGCGGACCGCCCTGGCCGTGTCCACTCCTCCCGGGCCGGTCTCGGCCCCGCGTGCCTCCACCCACCACGGCTGGGCGGGCAGGTCGTCGGCGATCCCTTCGGCGAGCAGGCGGTCGGCCTCGGAGGACGATGCGAGCCTCTGTGCCGCTTGGACGGCCGCGACCATGCGTCCCGATCCGTCGCGGAGCTGGACGACCGCGCCGCCGGCGACGGCACGGACCTGCAGCTCCGGTCCCGCCTGGACCAGGGCCCTGGTCATGCCGCGCAGGGTGGGTGCCCTCTCGAGCAGGGCGACCACGTCATGTGTCATGGGGTTCCTCGGGTCAAAGACGCTCGGTCACGTCGAGTCCTGTGATCTTCGAGCCGCCGCGCGGTGCGGCCACACCGTAGTGGAAAGCTGTCCCGAAATAGGTGGGTTCTCCCTTTTTGGTCTCGCTGCCGAGTCTTGTTTCGAGGGCTCTCAGAGCCCGCGCCAGTCGGGGGGCATTGCCATCATGGACCTCGGGGTGCGGGCGTCCGAAGAAATCGTTCTCCGCCCAGATGTCGTGGTGAACGCCCATCTCGACCAGGGTGTCCTCGGTAGCGACGTCGACGGAGACACTCACGAGTTCGGGTTCGCCTCTCCTGCTTCCGTCGGGCGTGATCCAGTTTCCGGGGCCGAGAAGAAGCAGAGTCTCCGGGTAGGCCTCCGGTCGGCTTACGGGTTGGGAGCCACGAACCCTGTCCGCCAGAGCAGCGGAGGTGAGCTCTCGACAGTGAAGGATCCGGGATCGGTAGCCGGTGTGGCCAGTGCCGAACTGGAACCAGTCCACGTCGACACTGTCGAGGTACAGCAGATCGCTGTCCTGGAGAACCTGTGCTATCGACATCGCGACAGTGCAGCCCACCTCCAGTCCGTTCGAACCCTCATCGTGCTCAACCACCCACGTCCACGTGGCTGTGGTCTTTGGGGACCTCATCAACAGGGATACGGAGCTTCCATACAAGATTGATTTCCGGGTGGATCTGCTGGGTGTCAGGGTTTACCGGTCCAGAAGATCCAATGCTTCTGAATCGATAGATGTCTTTGCTTTCTCGTTCCAATGGCTAGCAGGAGATCCTGGCTTCATAGCTGCGTAGTCCACCTGAATCATCCCGGTGGTGTCGATGCCGAAGCCTCCTCCGCGCTCATAGAATACGATCAGAGGCTCAAACATGTCCGGCAGATCTGGCAGGGTTTTCCCTGAATCTCGCAGTACGCTGAAATGAAGCGCCCAGACGCAGGTGTCCATGACTAGAGGGAACTGATGGATTATTTCCTTATTTTTGGTGATCTTGGAAGTAAGTTTCTCGCTGGCGCGTACGTTCGGGTTCACCAGCGCGGCCGCGTCAAAGAAAGGCCATTGCTTGGCGTGAAGTTTACGTGACCAAAGGGCTGCGCGTCGAAGGTACTCCTTCATCAGGGCGACTCGGGATCGTGTGTGGTCGAAGTCCCCGTGCCAATTGGCGTGGTTCAGGCGTTCGGTCAGTGTGGAGGCGTAATCGTTCAATGTAGTTCCTCGAATTTCATGGCAATATCCACGATATCATCCAGGTTGGAGAGATCATGGGCGATCTCGAAGTCTGGTTCCGCTATCCCGTAACTCCTCCAGAGCCTGAAGATGTCCGCGTTGTACTCGAGGGGGGCCATGTCGTGGGCGCCGTGCTGATCGCGGCGGGGGAAGTAGACCCCATCGTCCCACATCTCAGGTCCGTGAGCCCTGTAGGGCATGCCTGCTTCCATGAGGCGGCTCTCGACATACTCGTGCATGACGAGGCGATGAAAATGTTCTGCTTTTCGCTGATTCTCGGGGAGGTTGATTTCGCCGGTTTCTGCGAGTTGCCAGAGCTCGGCTATGTGGTTCATGGGTGCAAAGTGCCCGTCGCGAAGAGCTCCGGTCGGCGGTCCAGGAATCACGTGTTCCCGTTGGAACAGGTGCTCTCTCATCTGGTTGAGAATTCTGAGGTCATACCCCGTGTTTCTCTGGATATCGTGTGTGGACTCCGGTGAATCTCGGATCCGGCGGTAGGTGTCGGCGGCTTCGGGTGACTGTGGTACATCGACGAACCGGTTGCCGGACTCATCGACATAGCTCCCGGAAATGTCTCGATATCCAATGTTGACGAACTCGAGTGTATTCAGGTAATAGCCATCCCCTGGTCTTGAGTTGAGAATATCGGCATCTGTCTCGTCTTCTGTGTCGCCTTGGCTTTGAGAATCGTTCTGACTATCGTCCGGCCACTCCGCCTCAAGCTTGTCACCGTCGGGATCGGGAAGGTCGGGGCCAGACGGGCTAGGCGGCCCGGGGGGACTCGGGGGTCCGCCCGAAGAGGAGTCCCCTGCACTCGGGTCCGCGTCCTCATGCACGGTGACCGGGTCGCTGTCCTCGTCGAGCCGGGGCCCGTCGCCGTCGGCGCTGTTGTCGATCGTGCCGTCGGCGTGCATCTCCATGCCGTCGGGGGTGACAGGGACCCGAGAGTTCTCGTTGCCGCCGGGGCCGTCCCCATGTCCGGTGGAGCCGCTGTTCTCCAGGGCGTCGATGGTCCAGGGCGCCTCACCGTCGAGTTCGGCCATCCGGCCGCCGTCGGCGGTGTCCATGTCATCGGCGAGGTCCTCGTTGCGCCGCGCGATCTCGGAGAAGGCCGCGTCGACCTCTTCGGTCGTCGGATCGCGTCGCGCATCCTCGTCCGCTCGCTGACCGGGTGTGTCGGCGTCCTGAGAACCGGCACCATTTCTGGCGGACTCCGGGCGTTCCGGGGGGTTGCTCTCCGGGGTGGCGGGCTCGGCGGGTGGTGTGGAGGGTTCCGGCGTCGGATCCGGACTGTTGTCCGGTGCAGGGGCCGGGTCCGCTTGCGGCCCCTGGTTCTGATGGGCCTCCAGATCACCCAGAGACTCTTGCATGTCCCCGAGACCTGCGGTGACGCCGCTTCCGTCGGGCTCGATGCTGTCCGGCGCGGTGGGTGCGTCCGGGTGGGCGCCGTCAGGCCTGAGAGTGGGGCTGGACCCGTTGTTCGCGGTGTTGGAGGAGCCGTCGGAACCCTCGGAGCCGCCCGCGTCGATGCCCCCGCTGATGGGGCCGTCGCCGGTTCCGGCGCCTCCCAGGATGCGCGACACCCGGGCGGCGATCATGGGCACACCGACCACCGCCCCGATACCTGTGGCGCTCAACGCCGCGCCACCCGCGATCATGCCGATGTTGGTCAGAACGGTGCCGAACACGTAGCCGGGGCGCTCTCCCAGTTCGGTCCAGGGGAAGAAACCGTGGATTGCGTCGCCCCAGGCGCCCCTGGCGGTGTCCCACCACTCGCCGGGGCTGTTCACCATCTCACCGGTCTGGGGGTTGTAGAAGCCGGTCATGGCTCCGAGGCCCGCGATCGAGTCGCCCCAGTACGAGGTGAAGTTGTCCCCCCAGCCGCCGGCGAACCAGCCCTCGGAACCGTGGATCCCGACCGCGCCGCCCATGTCCTCCAGGCTGCCCATGAGGACGTCCCCGCCCCCGTGGATCGCGTCCACGTACCACATGTGGTCGGTGCCCTGGGGGGAGCCCCACGGGGTCCCGACGTCCTCGGGCGCCTCCTCGAAGCCGTAGACGGCCTCGCCGGCGCCGGGCTGGGTGGTTCCGTCGGCGTTGCTCGCGATGAAGGTGGTGCCGCCGAACAGTGCGGTGATGGCGTTGGCGCACTCCCGCTCGGCCTCCTGGTACTGCTGGTGGAGCGAGTTCACGTGGTTGAGCAGGTTGTTGTGCTCCTCGACCTTGTCGCTCTCGCCGCCGAAGAAGCCGCCGTCGTCCCAGTCGTCGTCGCTCCGGATCTCCGCGACCAGGTCTCTGGCGTCCTGGCGGGCCTGGACCAACTCGGAGCGCAGCTCACGCGCCCTCTCGGCGAAGGTCTCCAGCGCGGTGGCCGCCGTGCCGAAGTCGGTTTCCACCGAGTCGCCCGTCGTGGCGACGGGGTCGACCGCCGAGTACAGGGTCTCGGCCTCGGGTGCGCTGTAGACGGCCTGGAGCCCGGCCCATGAGCTCTTGATGCTCTGTCCTGATTCGGCGATGTTCTCGCCGTCGGTCCTGAGGCCGCCGGCCGCGCTCTCCAGCAGCACGGTGTTCACGATGGGGACGGGGATCGCATCCGGGTCGATCAGGTCATCACTCACTGAGCATTCGCTATCCGTGTAGGGGGTGCACTTCAGCGGTGGCTGGGGCGAGGCCGGTCTGTGTGTCGCCTTACGTCGCGTTCGCGGAAAAAGGGTCTCGTGATCTTGGTACGGGTCGGCGGAGAAGGAGTGCCTGCGGCAGTGCCGTGGGGCCGGAAGACGCTATGGAAGCTGACCCTTCCTCCGCCGGGGAGTTCGGGTGGCACGTTCATGGAGTGGGCGTGATCCCTGGAGGGAGTGTCGCTACGCGATCTCTCCCGCGTTGGCCTGGGCGTCCGCGGCCATCTGCAGATTGCCGTTGACATAGTGCAAGGTGGCATCGCTGGCGCCCCCGACCGCGCTGGCGCTCTTTTCGACCATGCCGCCGACCTCGTCGAAGTAGTGCTCGGCGAACTCGGAGAGGGCTACTCCGATCGGGTCGCTGTTGGCCGCGCTGTTGGCCTCGTTCAGATGCGTTTCCATCGAATTCAAGTGCGAAGTGAGCCCTTGGCTTCCCTCTTCGTCGCCTATGTGTCCGGAGACGCCTGAGAGGACGCCGAACACCTCTCCGGTCTGGATGTTCCAGGCTGACACGTGGGTCTCCCCTCTGTCTCGGGGTGTGGGGACGGGGTGATGTTTCTGGTGGCGATGCAGACTCTATTGCCATGGTTTCGCCCCGTGCATCACTGTTTCCGCGTCGTCAGAGGTCAAGCGGACGATTGGTGGCCGATTCCGGCCAGTGGCGCTCCGGTGAGGGGTGGGAGAAGGAGTCGGTGGGCCCGTGATGTGCCGGACGCCGTTCGCCTCGGAAGGCATCGGCGTTCCGGCCGTTGTCGCGACCTCTTCTTGAAGCAGGCCCGGCCGAATCCCGGCTGCCATTGCCTGGGCGGCCCTCTCAAGGCGACCGACCATGTTTCGTCGGTCGGGGTCACCCTTCTGTCATGGGTTGTCGATGAACAGGCTGAACCGGTGCCTCACCGCTGCCCGGTGCGGTCGTACCCGCTCGCTCGAGGACCGAGTCCATGGCCGACGGTCCGGCGGCCTCTCGTGCAGGCGGTCTGCCATTCGGTTCGGAAAGAACTGTCACGGAGTACTGGGTGCCACCTGCGCCACGGGCATCCTGCACGCACCAGTGGTGCAGGGGAAGGCCGGGTGGCCGAGGGGCGGTGTTCGGGACCCGCCGCACCGATGACCACGAGGGCTCGGAGGCCCCTGGCCCGCCCCGGACTCGGCGCTGACCGGGGAAACCGCTCACCCCGAGAGCCTGAAACACGAGGTTTGACACCGAATATGGTCTGATGGGATCAAATATCTTTTTCGCTGGACTGGACCAGAAGGGGTGTCCGGGGTGGACGTCCTCCGCAGGAACAACGTGACGATCACCGGGACGGACGAGGGGCCCACGGTGGTCCTCGCCCACGGGTTCGGCTGCGACCAGAACATGTGGCGCCTGGTGGTGCCGGCCCTCGCCGAGCGGTACCGGGTGGTGCTCTTCGATTACGTCGGCTCCGGCGGGTCGGACCTGGCCTTCTGGAGCGAGGAGAGGTACTCCTCGCTGGAGGGCTACGCCCAGGACGTGGTGGAGCTGAGCCGGGCGCTGGACCTCGAAGGAGCCGTGTTCGTGGGCCACTCGGTCAGCGCCATGGTCGGCGTTCTGGCCGCTCAGGCGGTGCCGGAGCGCATCGGGGCCCTGGTGATGGTGACCCCCTCGCCCCGCTACATCGACGACGCGGGCTACCGAGGCGGCTTCAGCACGCAGGACATCCACGAGCTGCTGGCCTCCCTGGAGTCCAACTACCTGGGCTGGTCGTCGGCCATGGCGCCGATGATCATGGGCAACCCCGAGCGGCCCGAGCTGGGTCAGGAGCTGACCGACAGCTTCTGCGCCACCGACCCCGACATCGCCCGGGTCTTCGCCCGCACCACCTTCCTGTCCGACAACCGCGCGGACCTGAAGGGCGTGGAGGTCCCGACCCTGGTCCTGGAGTGCTCCCAGGACCTCATCGCGCCCCGCGGGGTCGGCGCCTTCGTCCACGACTCGATCCCCTCCTCCCGGCTGGTCACGCTGGAGGCCACCGGTCACTGCCCGCAGCTGAGCGCGCCGCAGGCCACCGCGGAGGCGATCCTGGGCTTCCTGGACTCCCTGCGGCGCACGGCGTGAACGGGGGATCCGGACCGTCCGAGAGGAGCGGCCGCCCCGACACAGCCGTCGGCGCACTGCTGGAGCAGGGCGCGGAGGAGCTCTACGAGTTCGCGCCCTGCGGGTACCTGTCGACGCTCATGGACGGCACGATCGTCCGGATCAACGCCACGCTGCTGGAGTGGCTCGGCCTGGAACGCGACGCCGTGGTGGACCGGATGCGCTTCAGCGACCTCCTCACCGTGGGCGGCAGGCTCTACCACGAGACGCACTTCGCGCCGCTGCTGTACATGCGGGGCCAGGTCAGCGGTATCGCCCTGGAGATGAGGGGCGCCGGGGGCGCACGCCTGCCCGTGCTCGTCTCCTCCGCCGTCAAGCACGACAGCCAGGGCGAACCGCTGCTGATCCACACCAACGTCTTCGACGCCACCGAACGCCGCGCCTACGAGGAAGAGCTGCTGCACCGGCGCAGGGAGGCCGACCGGGCCCGTGCCGAGGCCGAACGGGCGCGCGAGCAGGCCGACACCGACCGGGCCCGCCTGAAGGACGCGCTCACGGTCCTGCAGAAGGCCCTCCTGCCCGACAGCCTGCCCGCCGTGCCGGGCATGGAAGCGGCCTCCTGCTACCACCCGGCCTCTCCCGACCAGCTGGGCGGCGACTTCTACGACCTCCTCCGCCTGGACGGCGCCCGCTGGGTGTTCTTCCTCGGCGATGTGCGCGGCAAGGGCCCCGAGGCTGCGACCCTGACCTCCCGGGCCCGCTACGCCCTGCGCGCCGCCGCCCTGCACACCTCGGAGCCGGCCGAGGCCCTGGGCACGCTGAACACCGTCCTCCTGGAGGGCCAGGCCCACGACGAGGAGGCCCGCCACTGCACCGTCGTCCTCGGCACCCTCGAACCCGGCAGTGACGGAGGGACCGCCCGGGTCCGCCTGGCCTCGGGCGGCCACCCGCCGGCCCTGGTCCTGCGCGCCGACGGCCGGGTCGACCTCCTGGACACCCCCGGAGGGATGCTCGTCGGTGTGCTGCCCGGCGCCGAATTCGCCACGGCCGAGACCGTCCTGGCGCCCGGCGACACCCTCCTGCTCTACACCGACGGCCTGACCGAGGCCCGCACGGGACCCCGGCGCGACACCCTGTACGGCGAGGACGGCCTGCTCGCCTTCGCCGCCGAACACGCCCCCTCCAGCCCCTCCAAGGTGATCAACGCCCTGAGCGACCTGCTCTGGAGCTTCGGTGAGGGGCTCGACGACGACACCGCGCTGCTCGCGCTCGGGGTGCCCGCTGTCCCGGGTACCGCTGCCGGGAGGGCGGCCACCGCGTGAGGGCCGCCGGGGGCTGTGTCGTCGCGGGCGGCCCCCGGACCTGCTTCAGCGGAGCCGCTGGCGGATACTGGTGCCCATGGCGATCATTCACAGTGCGACCCTCACACCGAGCAAACCGGCCCTGATCGGGGCCTGGCTGGACGGCCGTCCGTGGGCGGGACAGGGGCCCGACGAGGTGCTGGGCGCGTACCGGTTCGACGACCCGGAGGGCGAGGTCGGGGTGGAGGCGTTCCTGGTCCGGCGCGGGGACCGCCTGCTCCACGTGCCGCTGACCTACAGGGGCGCGCCCCTTGCCGGTCACGAGGAGCACCTCGTCGGAACCCTGGAGCACTCCGTCCTCGGACCACGCTGGGTCTACGACGGAACCCGGGACGGAGTGGCGCTCGCGTGCTTCCGACGGGCCCTGGCGGGCGAGCAGGAACAGGCGGAGCTGGAGATCCACGAGGACGGCCGCGTCGTGGAACGCAGGGCCCAGCAGGTCGTCGTGTCCAGGGAAGCCGATGAGGAGAACATCGGTTCCGGTGCGGCCCAGGGCGGAAAGGTGCTGATTCCGCACGTGCTGGACGCCGAACCCGAGGGCAGGTCGCGCCTCCGCGCCCGGTGCGGGGATCTGCAGGTGGTGGTCGCGACCCTGTCCTGATCCGAGGTCCTCCGACCCCGGCCTCCGCCGTGTGTCCCCCTGGGGCGCTGACGATGCGGTCGGATCCGGGAGGCCCCGGACCTCCCGGGGCAGGACACGGCCTTCGCACGCCCGTCTCCCACGCCGGGAACACCACCGGGAACGAGCGGACATGACCGCGATCGTCAGGCAGAGCGCCCGCGCCCTCCTCTTCGACCGCGAGCGGAAGCTGGTGTTCGTCAAGCGGACCAGGCCCGGCCAGGAGCCCTACTGGGTCTGCGTGGGAGGCGGCCTGGAACCGGGGGACGCCGATGCGGAGGCCGCCCTGCACCGTGAGGTCCTCGAGGAGCTCGGCGGGCGGATCGACCGGGTCCACCGGGTCCTCCTCATCACCGAGGACCTTCCGGGAGGGGTGGGCCTCCAGCACCTCTTCGCCGCCCGGCTGGTCTCGATGGATCTGCGCCACCGCACCGGGGCCGAGTTCACCGAGCCCGGACGCGGCGACTACGAGGTGGTCCGTGTTCCTCCCACCCGTGAGGCCCTCGCGAAGATCCGACTCCTGCCGCCCCGGCTCGCCGCGTTCGCCGGGGACAACGTCCGTGGACTGCTCGCCCTGGTCGGCCAGGACGGCCGGGGGAGCCGGGCACCGTGAGCCGTCGACTCCGCCGGCCCCGGCCGTTCAGCCCGGATACGGACCGCCGGTGCCCCTCGCGAACCGGATCGGACGGCGCAGGCCCAGGGACAGTTCCCTCCCCTCCGAGAAGAGGGGAGGGAACTGTCCCGTGCGGCTCAGGCCGGGGAGGGCTCCAGGCCCAGCTCCCCGGTCAGGAACCGGCGCAGGTGCGCGCGGGCCTGCTCGATGCTCAGCGGCGGGGCGCCGCGCAGGCGGCGCAGGGCCAGACCGTCGACCAGGGCGTTGAAGCGGGTCGTGGTCTCGGCGACGTCGGGGCAGCGGAACTCACCCCGGTCGCGGCCCCGGGCGATCAGCTCGGCCACCCGGTCCGACCACTCCTCGTACCGGCGGTGCTGGCGCGAGTCCGGCTCCAGGCTGGCGTCGGCCGCCCAGTTGTCGAACCACAGCCGCCAGTGCCGGTCGGTCTCCGCGCTGAACACGCCCTCGATGAGCGTGGTCAGCCCCTCCGCGGCGGTGGGGCACGCCAGCATCCGCTCGCCGAGCGGGCGGTAGTAGGCGTCGATCTCGATCGACACCGCCTCGCTGAGGATCTCCCGCACACCGCCGAAGTGGTACGTGACCGTGCCCACGGACACCCCCGCCGCGCGGGCGATGTCGCGCACGCCCACCCGGCTCGCCCCGTGCTCGATCACCAGCGGCACGACGGCCTCCAGGATGAGCCGCCGCCGCACCTCGGTGGGCTGGCGGGTGCGCTTGTCCGGCGCGACCGCGCGACGCCTGGCCCCCGCCGTCCCGGCGGCCGGCGGCCCCTCGGCAGGGCCGGTCATCCCGCGGTCCTGGGGATCTCGCGCTGCCAGCGCCGGGTGGCGACGACCTCGCCGCCGGAGCGGGCCTCCACCGTGCTGTGCACGACGAAGTGGTCCGCGGTGGCGGTCAGTTCGCTCGACGTCCGCACGGAAACGTCCCAGTCCTCCCGGCGCATGGTGATCTCCCACTCGGATCCTGCCATGGCCGACAACGGGTCGTCGACCCGGATCCGGTACCGTTCCCGCGCCTTCTCCGTGTACACGAGACCGTTGGGGTAGGTGCGCGACCCGCCGTAGTTGGGGTCGACGTCGAGCACCCACTCGCCGGTCCCGACGTCGTGCGACACCAGGCGCTCGGGCCGGGGCTCCGACGCGCCCAGCTCCACCGCCAGCGGCGGCGCCTGCTCCGGCTCCTCGAACTCCACCGGCGCGCGCCCCTCGTCCGTGCCCGCGGGCCGCACCGGGAGCAGCAGCGCGCTCCGGTCGGGCCACACGGTCAGGGACGGGTCGTCGGGCTGCGGCCACACCCACGGCCAGTACGCGGTCGACACCGCCACGCGGATCCGGTGCCCGGCGGGGAACGCGTACCCCGTCCCGGTGAGCTCCACCTCCACGTCCTCGGGGTTTCCCGGCTCCCACGGCACCGACCGGTCCCGGCCGTACCGGCTGCCCAGGTTCAGCACGCCGCGGGTGACGAGGGTCGAGGCGCCGTCGGGGGCCACGTCGCACACGCGCACGATCACGGTGCCCCGGGGCCTGTCGGCGTCCAGGCGCAGGCGGACCCGCGCCCGGCCCAGGACCTCGACGCGCTCGGCCAGGGGCTCGCCGTCGAAGCACGTCGACCGGCCGTCCTCCTCCCGCTGGTCGGGGGGCAGGTCGGTGGCGTTGCCGTAGGGGAAGAAGCGGCCCGCGTCGACGCCCGTGTGCTGGGGGCTGTGCACCGTCACCGGCGCGCAGCCCGCCGCGCCGAGGGCCTGTTCGGACCAGCGGGTCGCCGGGGAGGGCCAGGCGTCGTCGGTGACCCAGCGGCCGGGCCGCTCCGTGTAGGCGGTCGCGGGCGGTACCGGCTCCTGGACCCAGGAGCGCAGCCGGGGGGTGTCCATGGCGCCGTTGTCCGCGTCCTTGAGCCAGTGGTCCCACCAGCGCAGGGTCTCCTGGAGGAAGCCGATGTGCGGGCCGGGCGGCCGCGCGATGTCGGGGTACTGGTGCGCCCAGGGCCCCAGCAGCCCGCGCACCGGGCCGGGCAGGTGCTCCACCAGCCGCAGCACGGTGTCCCGGTAGGGGTCGGCCCAGCCGCCGACGGCCAGTACCGCGGCGTCGATCGCGGAGTAGTCCTCGCACACGCTGCCGTGCCGCCAGTAGTCGTCCCGGGTCTGGTGGTCCAGCCAGGTGTGGACGAACGGCTCCAGCGCGTCGAGGCGCTCCTTCCACATCGGCAGCCACGCGTCGCCGACCGTGATCGGGTCCGGCGGACGCGACGTGAACGCCAGCATCGTGCCGGACCAGCCGGCCATGTCGATGCCCAGCACCGAGCCGCCGATGTAGTGCACGTCGTTGTCGTAGCGGTCGTCGGCCGAGCACACCGTGACGATCGCCTTGAGCGGCTCCGGGCGCCGGGCGGCGATCTGGAGCGAGTTGAACCCGCCCCAGGAGATGCCGAACATCCCCACCCGGCCGGTGCACCAGGGCTGCGCGGCCAGCCACTCCACGACCGCGACCCCGTCGGCGGTCTCCTGCTCGGCGTACTCGTCGAGCATCACGCCCTCGGAGTCGCCGGACCCCCGCAGGTCCACCCGCACCGACGCGTAGCCGTGGCCCGCGTAGTAGGGGTGGCGCTGGGCGTCGCGCGGCGACGTCCAGTCGCCCTTGCGGTAGGGCAGGTACTCCAGCAGCGCCGGGACGGGGTCCGCCAGGGCGTCCGCCGGCAGCCACACGCGCGCGTGCAGCCGCGTGCCGTCGGCCATCGGGATCCAGTCCTCGCGGACCTCGACCTCGCGCGCGAAGTCCTCTCGGTAGCGCATGCTCCCCCGTTCGTCTCTCGTGTGGGCCCGTGCGTGACGGGACCGTTCGTGTGTCAGGACCTGTGTGTCAGGGCCGCGGGCCGGTTCCGTCGGCGTTCCACCGGCGGATCCGGTGGCCGCCGCCCAGGTCGATCCACTCCGGGTCGGGGACCTCCGCCAGGTCCCGGGGCGGGGCGGCCGTCTCCCCGGCCGGCTCGGACGCCTGCGCGGTCGTGCCGCCGCCCGCCCCGACCGGCCGCGGCTCCAGGACCGCGTCCAGCAGCCGCCGGGTGTAGGGGTGGTTGGGACCGGAGAAGACCGCTTCGACCGGGCCCTCCTCCACGACCAGCCCGTCGCGCATCACCGCGACCCGGTCGGCGATCCCGCGCACCACCGCCAGGTCGTGGCTGATGAACACGAACGCCAGGTCCCGCTCGGTGCGCAGGTCGTCCAGCAGCGCGAGCACGGCCGCCTGGACCGACACGTCGAGCGCCGTGGTGACCTCGTCGGCGACCACCACACGCGGGTCCCCGGCCAGGGCGCGGGCGATGCCGACCCGCTGGCGCTGTCCGCCGGAGAGCTGTCCGGGCAGCCGGTCCGACAGCGCCGGGTCCAGGGCGACGTCCGCGATCAGCTCGCGCGCCCGGTCGTCGGCGCGGGACCGCTCGGCCAGGCCGAAGAACCGCAGCGGCCGACGCACGGCCTCGCGGACGATCCGCCGCGGGTTGAGGGAGGTGTCGGCGTTCTGGAACACGAGCTGGACGCGGCGGCGGACGCCCGGCGGGCGCAGCCGCGCCCGCACGGCCAGGTCGCCGCCGTCCCGGCTCCCGTCCCCGGGGCGGTCCCCGTCCCCGGTGTCCGCGCCGAGCAGCCGCATGGTTCCGGAGGACGGTGCGCGCAGGCCCGCCAGGGACCAGGCCAGCGTCGACTTCCCGCTGCCCGACTCCCCGACCAGGGCCAGCACCTCGCCCCGGCGCAGCCCGAGCGAGACGCCGCCGACGGCCCGGTGCGCGCCGTAGTCGATCGTGACGTCGCGCAGGGACACCACCTCGGGCGCGTCGTCGGGGACCGGCACGCGCTCGCGCACGGTCCGCGTCCCGTCCTCGGCGACCTCGGCCAGTCCCCGGTCGCCGATCCTGGGCACGCTCGCGAGCAGGCGGCGCGTGTACGGGTGCCGCGGCGCGTCGAACAGCTCGGCCGCCCCGGCCGCCTCCACGACCTCGCCCTCCCGCATGACCACGACGCGTCCGGCCATCCGCGCGACGACCCCCAGGTCATGGCTGACCAGGACCGACGTCAGGCCGAACTCCTCGCCGAGCCCGGCCACCAGGTCCAGGATCCGCGCCTGGGTGACCACGTCCAGAGCGGTCGTGGGCTCGTCCAGCACCAGCACCTTGGGCCGTGCCGCCAGCGCCATGGCGATCGCCACCCGCTGCTGCTGCCCGCCGGAGAGCTGGTGCGGGTACCGGCGCACGAGCCCCCCGGGATCGGGCAGCCCGACCTTCTCCACCAGGGAGCGGACCCGCTCGCGCCGTTGCGCGCGCGTCAGCCCCTGTGACAGCAGGGACTCCCCGATCTGGGCGCCGACGCGCATCGACGGCGTGAGCGCGTGCCCCGCGTTCTGCCCCACCATCGCGATGTCGCGGGTGCGCAGCTCCCGCAGGCCCCGCCGGTCCAGGGACAGGACGTCCTTGCCGTCGACCAGGACCCGGCCGCCGGTGACCCGGGAGCCGTGTCGCAGGTGGCCGAGCAGGGCCCCGGCGACGGTGGACTTGCCGCTGCCGGACTCGCCGACCACGGCCACCGTCTCCCCGGCCGCAGCCTCGAAGGACACCTCGCGGGCCACGGTCACGTCGGCGCCGCCGGAACGGTAGGCCACGGACAGCCCCTCGACCCGCACCAGGGGGCCGGACTCGGTGCCGCTCATGAGCTCTCCTTCGCGCGGTCGACGCCCCAGGCCCGGGACAGGCCGTCGGCGGACAGGTTCAGCCCGACGACCAGGGTCGCCAGGGCGATGATCGGGGCGAGCGTCGCCCACGGCACCACGACCATGGCGGTGCGGTTCTCGGCGACCATCAGCCCCCAGTCCGGGGTGGGCGGGTTGGCGCCGAACCCGAGGAAGGACAGCGAGCTGATCAGCAGCACGACCCACGAGGCCCGCATCGCGAACTCCACCGACACCACGTGGGCGATGTTCGGCAGGACCTCGCGGACCAGGATGGAGACGGTGCGCTCACCGCGCGCCCGCGCGGCGGTCACGTAGTCGAGCGGAGCCACGCCCAGCGCCGCGGCGCGCACCACGCGCACCACCTGGGGCGCGTAGACCACGGTCACGGCGAGGACGATCACCGCCGGGCCCGTCCCCAGCACGGTCACCACGACCAGCAGCGCCAGGATCGGCGGGATGGCCAGGATCGCGTCCAGCACGCGCATCAGCGCGTCGTCGAGCCGGCCGCCCTTGAGTGCGGCCGCGCAGCCCACGACGGTGCCGAGCGCCACCGCGCAGGCGGTCGCGGCGAAGGACACCGTCAGCGCGTAGCGGCCGCCGTACAGCACCCGGCTCACCACGTCGCGGCCGTAGGCGTCGGTGCCCGCCCAGTGGTCGGCGCCCGGCCCGAGCAGCGCGCTGCCGGGGTCGTTGGCGGTGGGGGAGTAGGAGGTGAGCAGCGGTGCGAGCAGCGCCAGCAGCACGTGCAGGGCGACCAGGGACAGCCCGACCACGGCGGGCGTGGACCGCGCGAGCGAGCGCAGCGTCGTGCGGACCGCTCCGGTCGGCTCGGTTGACCCGGTTGTCTCGGCGGGCCCGGAGGCCCCGTGCGGGGACCCGGTCATCGGGCGCTCCTCTCTCCGGTGCGCAGGCGCGGGTTGAGCGCCATCGCCCCCAGGTCGGCGGCGAGGTTGCACAGCACGTACACGGCCGCGCTGACCACGGCGATGGCCTGCAGGACCGGCAGGTCGCGGTTGTGCACGGCCTCCAGCAGCATCCGGCCGACGCCGGGGTAGTTGAAGACGTTCTCGACCACGGCCACGCCGCCGACCAGCCACGCCACGTTCATCGCGATCACGTTCAGCGTGGGCAGCAGCGCGCTGGGCAGGGCGTGGCGCACCACGACCCGGCCCGTGCCGAGGCCCTTGAGCCGCGCGGTGGTCACGAACTCGCTCTCCATGACGTCGATGACGCTGGTCCTGGTCATCCGCACGATGTAGGCGGTCATCACCACCGACAGCGCGATGGTGGGCAGGACGACCGCGGGCAACAGGTCGGCGACCGGCGCGGACGCCTCGTCCAGGACCACGGCGGGCAGGACCGGCACGGTGATGGACAGCGCCAGCACGAGCAGGGTCGCCACGACGAACTCCGGCACGCTCATCCCGATCAGCGTCAGGGTGGAGATCACCGTGTCCGGCCAGCGGTCCCGGTACAGGCCGGCGACGACGCCCAGCACGATCGAGGAGGTGACCGCGACGGCGATGGTGGCGACCGCGATGAGCATGGTGTTGCGCAGGTGCAGCCACAGGGTCGCGGAGACGGGCTCGCCGGAGACCAGGGACACCC
The DNA here is from genome assembly GCF_040613895.1 of Nocardiopsis sp. NPDC006198. Classification (NCBI taxonomy): domain Bacteria; kingdom Bacillati; phylum Actinomycetota; class Actinomycetes; order Streptosporangiales; family Nocardiopsidaceae; genus Nocardiopsis; species Nocardiopsis sp. NPDC006198. The sequence goes on from NZ_JBEXSY010000006.1 coordinate 24,929, forward strand.
CGAAGTCGCCGCGCACCGCACCGGTGATCCAGTCGAGGAACCGCAGGACGGCCGGGCGGTTCAGGCCCATCTGCTCGCGCAGCGCGGCCACGGCGTCGGGGGTGGCGTCCTGGCCGAGCACCTGCGTGGCCACGTCGCCCGGGAGCAGCTGCACGGCGGCGAACACGATCACCGACGCCAGGAGCACGGTGACGACCGCGGACAGCAGCCGCCTGGAGATGTAGACGATCATCAGGGCCTCAATCCGATGTTGAGGTAGTCGAACTCGAAACCGGACTCGTGGTAGTTGAGGACGTCCCGGGACAGGCCCACCAACCGGTCGGCGAACATCGGGGTCATCGCGCCGCCCTCGTCCACGACCATGCGCTGGGCGTCCTGGTACAGGGCGCGGCGGCGGTCCTCATCGGCCGTGGCGCGGGCGGCGTCGAGCAGGTCGTCGAAGGCGCCGTCGGACCAGGCGGTCTCGTTGTAGGAGGAGCCGCTGCGGAAGACCTGGTTGAGCAGCTGGTCGGCCGGACGCCCCGTGTACCAGTACGTCGCCATCAGTGGCTTCTGCATCCAGATCTGGGTGTAGTAGGAGTCCGCCGAGGTGTTGCGGACGGTGATGTCGATCCCGGCCTCGGCGGCGGAGTCGCGGTAGGCGAGCGCCATCGGGGTGAACACCGGGTCGTAGGCGGAGGTGTAGAGCTCCAGGCTCAGGCCCTCGTGCCCGGCCTCGGCGAGCAGGGCGCGGGCCCGGTCCGGGTCGCGTTCGACCGCGTAGTCGGTCCAGTAGGGCGTGTCGGGCGGGACCGGGTTGTCGTTGCCCGGCACGCCGGTGCCCTGCAGGGCCACGTCGATGACGTGCTGCGGGTCGTAGGCCAGCTTCATCGCCCGGCGCACGCGCGCGTCGGTGAACGGCTCGGCCGTGGTGAGCATCGGCAGCACGTACCACTGGGCGTTGACCGAGCGCGCGATGGTCGCGCGCTCGGAGGCCTCGACGACGCGGGCGGTGGCGAAGTCCAGGTTGGTCTGCGAGATCAGGTCGACCTGGCCGGCCAGCAGCGCGTTGGTCCGCGCCTGGATGTCGGTCATCGAGAACATCTCGATGGCGTCCAGGACGGGCCGCCCCTCCCAGTGGTCGTCATGGGCGACGATGCGGCCCCGGCCGCCGGGGGAGAAGGAGTCGAGACGGAAGGGCCCGGTGCCGATGCCGGTCGCGCCGATCGTGTCGCCGTCCCCGTCGGGGACGACGTAGCAGTGGTAGTTGGTGAGCAGCGCCGGGAACTCGAAGTTGGGCGTGGTCAGCTCGACCACCAGCACGCCCGGCTCGGGGGTGTGCACCCGGCCCGGGTCGACCAGCGGGCCCAGGACCGTCCCCTGCGGGGAGGCGAGGTCGGGGTCGACGATCCGGCGGAGCGTGTAGGCGGCGTCCGCGGAGGTGAAGCCGCGGCCGTCGTGGAAGCGGACCCCGTCGCGCAGCCGGAAGGTCCACACCAGGCCGGCGTCGTCGGACTCCCACCCGGTGGCCAGGTCGGGCACGGTCTGCCCCTCCGCGTCCATCCGGACCAGCCGGCTGTACAGGGCGCCGAGGTACTCGTAGGCCGACAGGGAGCTGGCCGGGTCCAGGGTCTCGGCCTGCGACGCCGGCGGCCGGGCCATGCGCAGCACGCCGCCGTCGGCGGTGGCGCCCGTGGCGGCGGCCTCCGGGAGCGCCTGCGCCGCCTGCGGCCCGGACGCGGCGCAGCCGGGGAGCAGGACCGCGGCCCCGAGTACCCCGGCTCCCCCCAGCAGAGCCGTTCTGCGCGGGATCCGCGGCGGGGCGCCCTCGGCCCCCGGTGAACGCGGCATGTCTTCCCCTCCGTGGTGTGCTGCGAACGGATCAATCGTTCACTGAACGATTGATACGACTCATGCACGATAGAGGTCGGAAGTCGATGGTTCAACGGGTGGTAAAGCGGGTAAACGCGAGGGGTCACGTGTGTCCGTCGCCGATCACCGCAGGTCAGACGTGTCAGCGGACGGTAGGCGTTCCGCGTGCTGACACGGGACCGGCGCCGGGCCTACACAGCGCCGGCGCCGCGCGCACCGGCCGCCTGCACGGTGCCCACCGCTCGCCGACAGGAAGAGGCGGTGCCGGCCGAGGACGAGTGCGGTGCCGGACGCGGGTCGGCGGGCCGCGGCGGCGGTGCGCGGAGTCAGCGACCGATCCGCCGGGCTGGATCTCCTTGGGCGAGGACATGAAGATCCTGTTGAACCCCTGGGCCGGAACCCCGGCGACCATACGACGGACCAGGAAGCTCTCCACGTAGCCGAGCGCCCGGATGAGCTCGTCGGTGTCGGTGTGCCCCCGGTCGCGCAGCACCATCAGGTGCAGCGCCAGCGGGCGGTAGATCTTGTTCCCCCAGGATTCGAGGCGGGCGAGGGGACCTCGGCCAGCTCGGGGTCGTTTTCGAAGGCGGGATCGAGGACGCGCTGGAGCAGCTGCCCCAGCCGCCACAGGTGCTCCACCTCGCCGCGCAGGGCGGTCTCACCGCCGGTGCCGGAGGCTCCGAGACACTTCGGGACCGAACGGCAGGCTGGCCGGTTACGGCCAATGCCCTCCACACACAGCGCCACGGACCAGGTTCTACGATCGTGGGATCGCATCCCCTTGCCCTCTGCCCATTCGTGAGGAGCTCAGCGTGGAGATTCGCCTGACCGAAGCCGTCCGGACGTTGCGTGAGGAACTGACCGAGGCGGCCGAGGAGGCCGAAGCCCACAGCCCTGCCCTCATCTTCGATGTCGGGCCCGTGGCGATGGACTTCGAGGTCCAGTTCCGACTCGACGGCAAGGCCAAGGGCAAGCTCTCCGCGTGGATCGCCTCCGGCGAGATAGAGGCCGGGGCCGGCAGGGCCCGGACCCACAGGGTGTCCTTCACCCTCACCCCCCGCCACAAGAGCACCCCCAACGGGGACGTGTTCATCACCAGCACCACTCAGGACACCGGTCCCGGCGACCGGTCCGGTCCGGTCGGCCGCTGACACCCACCCCTGGCTTGTCGACCCAGGCCGCTCCGATCCCGTTCAGGACACGCTGATGCTGACCGCCGCGCACATCACCCGTATCGCCACCCCCACCGGGACGGGATCAGGATGCGTGATCGCTTCCCACCTGCTGCTGACCTCCGCCCACGTGGTCCCGCCACCCGGTGGTGAGGTGTCGTTCTTCACCGCCACCGACGCACGCGTCCACACAGGACGGGTGACCTGGCGCGGTACCCCGGGGGGGATGGACGACGCAGCCCTGGTCGAAATCACCGACCCCGGTTGGGCGCCGCCCCCGCTACGGACGCGGTGGGGACGGCTGGTCACCAACCGTCCGGGCACGCCGTGCCACACCTGGGGCTACCCAGACCTGGTCCAACGCCAAGGCCGACCGGTGGAGACCGCTCAGCCCTCGGGGACCCTCAACCCCGGCGACCGGATGATCGGTCACCGCTACGTCATGAACATCAGCGGCCACCCGCCCCAGTGGGACCGGGACGGTTCCCCCTGGGGCGGACTCTCCGGGGCCGCTTTGATGTGTGACGACCTGGTGACGGGGGTGGTGGCTACCGACCCCGATCACCGGGCCCACGCGGCGGTGGAGGCCGTTCCGGCCTACATCCTGCACCACGACCCCGGCTTCCGAGCAGTACTCGCCGACCACGGCGTCCCCTTGGCGTTGGAGCCGGTCGAGCTCGCCCACCTGGCCCACACCGCTCGCGCACACCATCGGCCTTCGCCGGCCTCGCTGCTGGAGGCCCACCGCCAGGTGGTGGACTTCCACGGCCGCGACGAGGTGATGGGCACCCTGATCGGGTGGTGCGCAAGCGATGAGGCACTCTCCGCAGTGGTGGTGCACGGGCCCGGAGGGCAGGGCAAGACCCGCCTGGCCCACGAACTCACCTCACACCTCACCCACTCCGACACCCACGGGCAGCGGTGGGCCACCGTGTGGCTCAAGGACAACGCCACCGCCCGTGATCTGGAACCGCTCAAGGACACCGCGGCCCCCCTACTGGTAGTGGTGGACTACGCAGAGACCCGGACCGCACAGCTGGTCCCCCTGCTCCAGCTGTGCGACCGTCCCCCGGGCGCTTCCCCGGTGCGGGTGCTGTTGCTGGTGCGGACCGTGGGCGAGTGGTGGGAGCAGGTCAACACCGTCACCGGCCACCTGCTGGCCGACACCGCCCGACGACTTCCGCTGCCCCCTCTGGTCCCTCACGTGCTCGACCGCGTCCAGGAGTACCGCACCGCCTTGCACCAACTGGCCGAGGCCCTGCCGGAGGCCCGCACACCGCACCCCGCCGACTGGACCGGAGCCGCGGACGACCTGCACGATCCGGACCTGGCGGGCCCTACGTGGGACACCGTTCTGAGTGTGCACATGCGCGCCCTGGCCGACCTGCTGGACGCCACCCAGCCCACCACCGCCATTACCACCGACAGCGCGGTGGAGGGGCGGGTGCTGGCCCACGAGTACCGGTACTGGAACCACACTGCCGCCGCCCACGGCCTGGGCGGGGCCGAACTCGCGCAACCACTGCGGGACGTGCTGGCGCTGGCCTTCGTCCTCGCCCCGGCCGACACCGAGGAGGCGGACCACCTCCTGGCGGACGCGGCAGTGCTGGAAGGGCAGACCGCCGCACGCAGACACCAGATCCGCCGGTGGACCAGTGGCCTGTACCCCACAGACGGGGCGGGGCCGTGGGGACAGTTGCAGCCCGACCGGCTGCTGGAGTACTTCCTCGGACAACGTCTGGAAGCCAACCCCACCCTGTTCGATCCCCACTTGGAGGGCATCACCCCTGCGGACGCCGAACGGTTGGTGACCCTGTACACCCGCGCGGCCGCACACCCCGCCCTGCCCTCCGTGGGAGGGCATCTGACCCGGCTGTGCGCCCGCCACGTGAAGCTGCTGGGGTCAGCGGTCATCGAGGTGGCCACCCAGGTGGAAAGTCCCGGCCCGCTCATCCAAGCGCTGGAAGAGACCACAGATGCCCCCGATACCTCCGCCGAGGTCATCGAACAGCTTTCCAACGCTCTCCCGCGCTCCAGCCAACGGTTGGCCGTCTGGGCAGAGCGTCTGACCGCGCACCTGGTCGAGGTGTGTCGGGAACGAGCCGCACAGGACCCCGACGCCCACCTGCCTGACCTCGCCACATCCTTGAACAGCCAATCCAACCGCCTGGTCGACCTGGGGCGGGTCGAGGAAGCCTTGGAGGTGATCGTCGAGGCCGTCCGCATTCGCCGCGTTCTGGTGGAACAGGGTTCCGGCACCTACCTGCACGACCTCGCCACATCGTTGAACAACCAGTCCAACTGCCTGGGCGATCTCGGGCGGGTCGAGGAAGCCTTGGAGGTGATCGCCGAGGCCGTCCGCATCCACCGCACCCTGGCTGAGCAGCGCCCCGACACCTACCTGCTCAACCTCGCCACATCTCTGCACAACCAAGCCGTCCGCCTGAGTGCCCTCGATCGGACCGAGGAAGCCTTGGAGGTGATCGTCGAGGCCGTCCGCATCCACCGCACCCTGATCGAACAGCACCCCGACATCTACCTGCTCAACCTCGCCGCATACCTGCACACTCAATCCGTCCTCCTTGCTGCCCTGGGTCGGACGGAAGAAGCCTTGGAGGTGATCGTCGAGGCCGTCCGTGTTCGCCGCACCCTGGCCGAGCAGCACCCCGATGCCTATCTGCCCGACCTCGCCGGTTCCCTGCACAACCAATCCGTGGACCTCGCTGTTCTGGGTCGGACGGAAGAAGCCTTGGAGGCGATCATCGAAGCTGTTCGCATCAACCGCGCCCTGGCTGAGCAGCACCCCGACACCCATCTGTCCGACCTTGCTGAATCCCTGAACAACCAAGCCGTCCGCCTGGCCGACCTCGGGCGGGTCGAAGACGCCTTGGAGGCGATCACCGAAGCCGTTCAGCACTATCACGTCCTGGCCGAGCAGCGTCCCGACGCCTATCTGCCCGACCTTGCTGAATCCCTGAACAATCGATCCATCCACCTGGGTGTTCTGGGTCGGACGGAAGAAGCCTTGGAGGCCATCACCGAAGTTGTCCGCATCAACCGCGCCCTGGCTGAGCAGCACCCCGATACCTACCTGCCCGGTCTCGCCGGTTCCCTGCACAACCAATCCGTCGACCTGGATGCTCTGGGTCGGACCGAAGAGGCATTGGAGGCGATCACGGAAGTTGTCCGCATCCGCCGTGTCTTGGCTGAGCAGCACCCCGACACCCATCTGTCCGACCTCGCTGAATCTTTGAACAACCAAGCCGTCCGCCTGGCCGACCTCGGGCGGGTCGAAGAGGCGCTCGAAGCAGGTACCGAAGTCGTTGGCATCAACCGCACTTTGGCTGAGCAGCGTCCCGATGCCTATCTGCCCGACCTTGCTGGTTTCCTGCACAATCGATCCAACTTCCTGGCCATTCTCGGGAGGGCGGAGGAGGCGCTCGAAGCAAGCACGGAAGTCGTTCTCATCCGCCGCGGCTTGGCCGAGCAGCGTCCCGACGTCTACCTGTCCGATCTCGCTGAATCCCTGAACAATCAATCCATCCATCTCGCTGCCCTGGGTCGGGCCGAAGAGGCGGTCGAAGCGATCACCGAAGCCGTCCGCGTCAACCGCGTCTTGGCTGAGCAGAGTCCCGGCGACTACCTGCCCGACCTCGCCACATCTTTGAACAACCAATCCGTCGACCTGGGTACCCTGGGACGGGTCGAAGAGGCGCTCGAAGCGAGCACCGAAGTCGTTGGCATCAACCGCACCTTGGTTGAGCAGAGTCCCGGCGACTACCTGCCCGACCTCGCTGGTTCCCTGCACAATCGATCCAACTTCCTTGCCATTCTTTCGAGGGTGGAGGAAGCGCTCGAAGCAAGCACTGAAGCTGTTCAGTGCTACCAGATCCTGGCCGAGCAGAGTCCCGATGCCTATCTGTCCGATCTCGCTGAATCCCTGAACAATCAATCCATCCATCTCGCTGCCCTGGGTCGGGCCGAAGAGGCGCTCGAAGCGAGCACCGAAGTCGTCCGCATCCGCCGCGCCTTGGCCGAGTAGCGCCACGATGCCTACCTGCCCGACCTCGCCCAGCCACTTCAAGGACCCGGGCAAGTCGCAGCGGCGTGTGTCTCGTACAAGCCGCCGACACCGCGTCCCTCCAGGACGATGTCATGGGGGTAGTCGCCCACGGAATGCTGCGAAGGGGGTTTCTGGTGGATTGTCCGGTTCTAGATGTGCTTTCACGAACACATATTCGTCATGGTCCACAGATGCGGTCCGGCATGTTCCAGCAGCCGCAGAACACACTGTCCCCGTCGCCCCTGACCTTGTTTCATGGGCGATGACAGGGTCCTCACACCCTCGATACCACGTGACATCCGGGCCGAGCTGGAAGAACTGGTCGTAGGCGGCCTCTACGGTCCGGTCGGCGGTGACGGGCACGAGTAATCCCCCTCCCCTCCTTCGAGGGACACGTTTTCCTTGCCGGAGGCCTTCTCGGCGAGGAACGCCTGGACCTCGTTCTCGATTGCGGTGATGAACTGGTCGGCGGATTCGGGGAATGTGCTCGGGGAAGTCACAAGGCTTTTTCGGGATCGTTGGCACGCAGGGAACCAGCATTCAGGAGTAGGCCCGAGGGCGGTGCCGTTCCGGAGGTGTTCCTGTTCTGAGAGTGCGTCCGGCCTTCGGTTGTGTCGAGGGTTCTTCCTGATGGCGGCGCTTCCGGCAGAGCCGGAGGCGTTGGCGGTCGGGCAGCGTTTCGCGTGCCGAGACTGGGCGGGGGAGCGGCTTGGGTGCCGGGCCGCGGTCGCCGTCCTGACTCCGCCGAGCACGGCGAGTTCACGGTTCGCGGCCCAGCGATCGTTTGTCGGCATCCGGATCGCCTGCGCCTGGTCTCCGCCGGTCACAGGGAAGAGGGCAGATACCACCGATCACCGCAGGTCAGACGTGTCAGCGGACGGTAGGCGTTTCGCGCGCCGACACGGGACCGACGCCGCGCGCACCGGCCGTCTGCACTGTGCCCACCGCTCGCCGACAAGAAGAGGCGGCGCCGGCCGAGGACGAGTGCGGTGCCGGATGCGGGTCAGCAGGCCGCGGCGGCGGTGCGCGGCGGTCCGAGCGCGGACACCGCGGTGCGGCGGAGCCGGGAACACGGAAGAAGGGGGAACTTTTACCGCCGACAGCGGCGGCACGTTCACGACCCTTGTGCGATGATCGCACACATGAGGGAAGAGCTGAGTTGGGCGCAGATCGGCGAGCGTGTACGGGAGAGCAGGGCCGCCGCCGGACTCTCCCAGCACCTCCTCGCCGAGAGAGTCGGCTTGGAGCGCAGCATGGTGTCCAAACTGGAGAACGGTGAGCGCCGTATCGACGCCGTCGAACTCACCCGCCTTGCCCGCGCGCTCGACTATCCCCTGTCCCACTTCCTCCACCCCGCCCCCGAGGTCGTCTCCCGCAGGGCTGCCATAGCCGATGTTGGAGACATCGGGGAGAGCCGGGCCGCGCGCGATGCCTATCGGACCGAGGCGCTGCTCTCCGAGTGGCTGAGAGATGTACGCCGACTCATCGGGTTCGGAGACCTGGAACCGCGACGGATGCTCCTGTACCCCGAGCAGGTGCGGGGCGCGCAAGAGGCGCGCCGGTCGGCCCTGTGGCTGCGCGACCGGTTGAATCTGGGCACGGGTCCCATCGAGTCCGTCTCCGCCGTGTGCGAGCAGGCGGGTCAGTTCACCGCCGTCGTCCCCCTGCCCTCGGACGGAGCCTCTCTGGTGGACGGAGATGTCGCGGTGGCCGTGGTCAACAAGGAGCAGGCGCCCGGCCGGAGGCGCAGTACCGCCGCGCACGAGCTCGGGCACATGGTCCTGGGGGACGAGTTCTCCAGCGACCTCGGTGTACACGCCTCACGGGAGGACCGGGAGAAGGTGGTGGAGGCGTTCGCGGCCGAGTTCCTCCTGCCGACCTCGGAGATGGGGTCGGCCGTCGAGCAGCACGGCGAGAAGTCCCGGCGCCGTGAGCTGGTCCGGCTGTCGGCGACCTACCGCGTCTCGTGGGGTCTGGCGGTGACCCAGCTCCGGCGCACCGGAGAGGTCGAGTCGGAGGAGGTGCGCAGGCTGCGGACCCGTACGCCGACGGACGTCGAGTTCAAGGACGCCCTGGGGTGGAAACCCCAGCCCGACCTCGCCTCCATACGGGTTCCCCCGGGTTACGCCTCCGCGGTGGTGATGGCGATGGAGACCGATAAGATCACTCCCCACCGGGCAGTGGAGATGCTGCGCGGCCAGGTCTCGCTCGCAGCCCTCACCGAGGAAGCAACGGATTGACTCCTCCCCCCGCGGTCCCGGTCCCACTGCTGTTCGACGCCTCCCCGCCGTGACGTGCCGTATGGGAAAGCGGAGCCACGACCCGGGTACCGAGCGCGCGGAGGAACCCCCTGGCCCGTGGCGGGGGCCGGTCACACCGCAGCGCGCTTCGCCCCCTCCCGGAACACGCGGCCGAACACCAGGGGCGCCGTCAGGAGCAGGGCCCCTCCGGCGACGAACGGCACGTGGAGCCCGAACCCTCCCAACAGGCCGCCGGTGAAGACCCCCAGGAGGACGGAGGCCTGGGCGAGGAGCATGCGGGCCATGGACGCCCGCCCCAGGATCGGCATCGGCGTCACCGCCTGGAGGATGGAGGCGGCGCTCACGGAGATCGTCGTCGCCGCCAGGCCGAACACACCGAGTGCGAGGGCTCCCACGACGACGTCGGGGAAGAGTCCCATGGTCAGCAGGACCCCGCCCCCGAGGATGTGGGCGACGATGAGTAGGGGGCCGTGGCCGCACCACCGCCCCAACGGGGCGCACAGGAACGAGGCCGCGAGCGCGCCCACCGCGGACAGCATCGTGTAGACCCCGAACAGTGCTTCCGGTACGTCGAGGGTCCGGGTCACGTAGAGCACCAGGATGGCCGACACCCCGCCGGTGGCGAACCCGGAGAAGGCGGCGGCCACGGCGAACCCCCGTTGGACGCGGTCGTCCCTGACGAACCGGAGCCCGTCCAGCGCCTCACGGGTCAGCGAGGCGCGAGGTGTGTCCGGGGCCCGCTCGTCCTCGTCCCTTCCCTCCCCGCCGAGGGAACGGGCCGCGGCGGCCGCGGAGAGCAGGAACAGCGCCCCCACCAGGTAGGCCCCCGCGTTGAACAGCAGGGCGGTCCCCGTGGAGAGGGCGAACAGCAGGCCCGCGATCGGGCCGCCGAGGAAGTCCGAGGCCACCACACGCGTCCCCTGCAGGCGGCTGTTGGCCCTGATCAGGAGGTTTCGCGCGACCAGCGCGGGGAGCAGCGCCCGGGCCGAGCCGTCGTGGAAGACCTCGCAGACCGCCAGGGCGAGGACGAAGAGGCACAGTCCCCAGACGGGGACCGGACCGAACCAGGAGACCACCGCCAGCACCCCGAGCAGCACGCAGCGCAGGAGGTTGCCGACGACCATGGCGCGGCGCTTGTCGATCCGGTCGATCAGCGCCCCGGCGTGGAGGCCGAACAGCAGCCACGGGGTGTAGGCCGCCACGGTCAGCATCGAGACCGCGAGGGGGTCGGAGGTCAGGGCGGCGGCCATGAGCGGGAAGAGGGTCAGGAGGACGCCGTCGCCGAGATTGGCCGACGTGTGTCCGACCCAGAAGCGGTGGAAGGCTCCCCCCAGCCCCACCGCCGGCGGATCGCCCCTGGCCTGCGAGGAGTCGATGTCCATGCGCTTACCCGAACCTGGCCTTCCGGGAGCCCTCCAGACTCATCGGCGGGTGGGAGAGGACCGCGTCCCCGTTGGCGTCCACGGCGGGGACGCCGGCGGAGAGGACGTACAGCGCGGTCTCCCGGACCCCGTCGACGCCCAGCAGCTCCTCCACGGCCGAGTCGTTGAAGGCCGCGGTCTGGAAGGGGCCCAGCCCCAGCGCCGTCGCCGTCAGGACGAAGGTCTGGCCGAGGTGCCCCGAGTTCATCAGCATGACCCTGTAGGCGCGAGGGTGCCGGTACTTGAAGCTCAGGCGTGGGACGACCGCGGTCAGGACCACGGAGAAGGGCGCTTCGCCCACCCCCGACTGCGAGTCGCACGCACGGGTCAGGCTGTCCCGGAACTCGCCCTCCCTGAGCAGTTCCAGGGAGTGCTCCCGGACGTTGTAGTGGTAGATCCCCGGAGCTATCCCGGCTACGCCGGTGACGACCGTGTACGCCTCCAGTTCGTGGCGGGCGCCGCCGGCGGGGCTGGTGCGCAGCATGAGGGCGCCGAACTGCTGGGCGTCGATGAAGTCCTTCACCCCGAAGGTCATCGCCATGAGGGTCGAGAAGACCTCCCGTCCGAGAGGCGCGTCGGCGAAGTCCCGATGGGTCCTCCTCCGGTAGAGGACCTCCCGGTAGGAGCGGCCGGGATCTTCCTGGTACCGGGGGAGGAAAATCCTGTCCGCGTCCTTGTACTCCTTGAACAGGGGAGGCGACGGGTCCTTGGTGAGCTCCTCACGGATCTCGTCGGTGCTCTCCGTGAAAGGGGCGTCCCTGGTGGAGAAGTGGAACGAGAGGCCCTCCCTTCCCCAGGGCGCCCAGGCGTCGAACCCCTCTGTGCCGATTCCGGCCCCGTCCTGCTCCTCGGATTCGAGGAAACCGAGGGTTGAAAGGGAGGAGGCCGCACTGTCCAGGACGTCCTCGTCCAACCCCAGCTCCTGTGCGACATCAGAAACGGACCGCAGCTCGGAAAAGCTGTGGAGAACGCTCGCGGTGATTGGATCGGTGCTGATTTTCGCCTTGGTCAGAGGGTTCTTGATGAAGAAACCGGATGCGTCCCAGAAGCATTCGAGGTGTTTTGCCGACCTGTACTTCACAGTGGTGCTCCCTGTAAAAGGAGGAGGTCGGCCCCGCCAGGGGGCCGACCTCCTCGGGCCGCGTGCTAGCTGGGGCTGAACTGGATGATGATGGTCAGCTCTTCGACGGGCTCGATCTTGATCATGGCCTTCTCCTTAGCTGTTGGAACCGGGTTCCAACTGGGGGATTTCCGCGGTCAAGCCACGGAACCTGTACGTCGGGCGACGTACAGAGCCTTGGGGTGTCTTCCGTCGTCCAGGCCGTCCTCCAGAGCCCCTCCGTGGAAACCGCGGACGGAGACGAACTCCAGGCCGGCGGAGGCGATGCTTGCGAGGATCCGCTCGTGCGTCAGGTGACGCAGCCGGTGCCGTGTGACGGAACGCTCCCACAGGTCGCCCGCCACCCGGGCGAAGGAGTCCACCTCGAGGTCGATGGCCTCGCCGGGGGAGAAGTCGGCCGGTGCCAGCGGTGAGAAGGAGATGAACCCGTCGTCGGACCTGCGGATGTTGGGGGCCTGGGAGAGCACGCGGAAGGACAGTTCGGTGTTCACTTCCACGATCAGAAGGCCGGCGGGAACCAGCACCCGCGCAGCCTCGGCGAAGGCTGCGTCCAACTCCTCGTCGTCGGAGAGGTAGTGGAACACCTCGCCCGCGGAGATCGCGGCATCGAATTGCGCATCAGGGATGGGGAGGTCGGTCAACCCTCCTACGAGAAAATCGATCCCCCGCATCTCCTCTTTGTCCTTGGCTGCCGCCACCATCGCGGGAGAGAGGTCGACCCCGGTGACCCTGTATCCGCTCTTCTGGAGTTCCACAGAGCTGTTGCCGGTGCCGCAACCGAGGTCGACCAGTCGTTCTCCTGGGGTGCTGAATTCTTTCAGGAGATCGCTGAAAAGGTTCATCCAACGGTGGTAGTCGGAAGTTCTCGAGGTCGCGTCGTATTGACTGGCAAGCCCTTCGTAGGCTTCCAGGGGAGACGCCGAGGGGGGATGAGTGGAAATCTTCGGCCTCCAAATTCAACCCTGAGGTTATTGGGTAAAAATTATGGTAGGGCCCGTCTTCGGTCAAGGGGGTGGCCACATACGGACAGCGGCGGAACGGCGGTGCATCCACACTGGTGATATTCGGTGAAGGGTCATGTGGCCGAGTTTTTCCAATGAAATGGGGGCTGGTGTAGGCGGGAATGAGACGCTATGGGGCGGTCCTGAGCCCGGACAATTATGAAGATCCCGATAGGCCATGTCCCATGACAGGATCGCCCCCTGAACCGGTGGCTCCGCGTCGGTCCCGGTTCTGCCGTGCCCGAGGTCCCCCGCCACGCGGTCGAGCTCCTCGGCCGACACCTCCATGGTTGTGGCCGCGTCGTCGGCGTCGACACCGGGCCCGAGCCGCGCACAGTGCGCCGACACAGGGCCCACACCGTGCCCACCGGTCGCCTGCTCAGTGGTCACCGCTCGCCCACCACACCAGCACGAACAGGCAGAACTGGCCGAAGGCGAGCGGGAGGCCGAGTGCGGCGGCGCACAGCAGTGCCTTGAACCGGGTGGCCCAGCCCCTGACGAGTGCGAGGAGCCCCAGGGCCAGGGTCCCGTCCAGGAGGAGGGAGCCGGGGTGGACCGCTTTTCCTCCGCTGTCCACCTGCGCCTGGACGCTCACCCACAGGAAGACCGCCAACAGACCGAGGGGGAGGCCGACCGCGAACACCGTGACGGTGGTGGAGCGTGAGTGGAACCTGTTTCCCGCGAACCCCAGAAGCGCACCCATGGCGAGACCGAGGGGCACCCAGGCCCTGTATTCCAGCAGGTTGTAGTCGTCGACGGTCAGATGGGCGGTGGCCAGGTGTCCGAGAACGGCGGACAGGTACGCGAGCGAACCGGCGGCGGTGGCCGCCCACGGGCGGACCGCCGACCAGCCGAGCAGCACGGGCGGGGCGACGTAGAGTCCGACCGACCACTCCAGGAAGGGGAGTCCGTCGGAGCTGAGGCCGTCGACGAGCACGGCGAGTGCTCCACAGGCGAGGCCCACTGCCGCTGACAGGGCCAGGAGCAGTGCGAGGCGGCGGTCCAGGAAGAGCCGGACGGCGGAGGGGGGATCCGCCGGAGGGCTGTTCCTCCCAAGGGTCCGTCCGGTCGGGGACATGGGCGTGGAGGGGGTGGGGTCCGTGCTCATCGCCCCAGGAGAGCACACGGGTGCGGTGACGATCCGGGTGCACGGCGGTTCGGAGGCCCGTCTCCTCGACCGCGCACATGCTCTGCCCTGCCGTTCGCGTCAGGAGGGCCGTCGGTGGCTCGGAGGAGCCGGAGGGGCAGCGGACGGGCGGTCGCCCCGGGCCCCATCGGGGCCGACACGCCACGCGCGGGCCCTACCCGCGCCCCCACCTGCGGGAACCTACAGTCGGTGGCAGTCCGGCAGGTGGCTGACAGGTGTGCCGAGGGGCCGGGACAGGGGGAACGCGTGGCCTGTGACAGGAGCGACCAGGAGCGGGCCTACGCGCTGCTCGACCTGGGGGACGAGATCGTCCACGCCCGGGCGCTGCAGATCGCCGCCGAACTGGGCATCGCCGACCTCCTGGCTTCGGGGCCCCGCTCGTCCGAGGACCTGGCGGAGCACACGGACTCCGACCCCGGGGCCCTCCACCGCATGATGCGGCTGCTGGCCTCCCGCGGCCTCTTCCACGAGACCGGGCCCGGTGTCTTCGAGCTGACGGAGACGGGCGGCCCGCTCCGCTCCGACCACCCGGCGTCCGTGCGTTCCGTCCTGGCGCTGGCGGGAACGGTGGCGCCCCTGGTCCTGGGGGGAGTCCGGCACAGCCTGAGCACCGGCGAGGCCACCTTCCCCGTGGTCGCGGGGGAGCACATCTACGACTACATGGCGCACCACCCCGAACACGGTCGCCTGTTCGACGAGGCGATGCGGGAACTGACCCGGATAGCGGTGCCCGCAGTGCTCGACGCCTACGACTTCGCGGGCGCCTCCCGCATCGTCGACGTCGGGGGCGGCTCAGGGGCCCTGCTGAGCGCGGTCCTGCACCGCGAGCCCGGCGCGAGCGGGGTCGTCTTCGACACCCCCGGTGTCGCGGAGTCCGCCCGGGAGAGGATCCGGGACGAGGGTTTGGCGGACCGGTGTTCGGTGGTCGGCGGGGACTTCTTCCGCGAGGTGCCGCCGGGCGGCGACCTCTACGTGCTGAAGTGGGTCCTGCACAACTGGTCCGACGAGCGCGCGACCGCCATCCTGCGCAGCTGCCGGAGGGCCATGGGCGAGGACGCGAAACTCCTCCTCATCGAGTCGGTGCTGCCCTCGGACGGCGCCCCCCACCCCGGGAAGGCCATGGACCTGTCCATGCTCGTCCTCTCCGGCGGTCGGGAACGCACAGATGAGCAGTTCGCCGAACTGCTGGCCGGGGCGGACCTGGAACTCCGACGCGTCGTCCCGACCTCTTCGCCGCACAGCCTCGTCGAGGCCGTGCCCCGCTGAACCGCTCCTGTCGCGCCCCGCCTCCCACCGGGGAGGACAGAGGCCGGGGTTCAGTGTCCTTCACCGAGCCAGACCGGGGTGATGTCCACCGTGTGGAACCGCCAGGCCGTGCCCACACGCCGGTAGGTGTTGTCGTACCGGCCGCCGACCGACCACCAGTCCGTGGGGTCGTCCGCGCTGCGCAGGTGGACGGCGTGCATGGAGGAGCGGGACGTGGCGCGGTCGCCGTCGACCTCCACCCGGTGGTTGGCGCTCAGGTGGTGGGTCCGGTGGTAGTGCCCCAGGTCGGCCTCCACGTACTCGGCCAGGCCGGCGCGGCCGCGGTGCTCCCTCCCCGGCATGCGGAGGACCCCGTCCTCGGTGAACAGCGCCGCGTATCCGGTGAAGTCCCGGTCGTCGAGGCGGCGGACGAACTCGGCCAGCAGGTCGCAGATGTCGGCGCGGTCGAACAGCGAGCGCAGGCGCGCGGTCTCCTCGTGCACGGTTCCTCCCCGAGTCCGTTGCGGCGGCGCGGTTCACGTGCCCTGGAGCAGGGCGGTGTACAGGGTCAGGCCGGGGCCGAAGGTCATGGCGACCCCGTGCTTCCCGGGAGCCAGGGGGGTGGTGTCCTGGAGCTCGGCCATGACGAGTGGGAGTCCGGCGGAGGAGCAGTTCCCGTACTCCTGGAGGACGTGCCGTGAGGCCCGGGTCGCCGCGGGGCCGAGGGAGAGGCTCTCCTCGGCGGCTTCGATGATGCGCCGGCCGCCGGGGTGGACCGCCCACCAGTCGACGTCCCCGGGGGTCAGCCCGTGCGGGGAGAGCAGATCGGCGACCAGGCCGGGCAGGCAGGTGGCGATCAGGTCGGGGATGGCCGTGGAGAGCCCCATCCTGAACCCCTGGTCCCCCACCTCCCAGGTCATGTGCTCCTCGTGCCCGTGGTCGGTGTGGGAGGCCAGGTCCAGCACGAGCGGCGCGGGGTGGTCCGGGGGCCGGCCCGCGTCCCCCTCGACGACCAGGGCCACGGCCGCGTCGCCGAACAGGGAGTTGATGACGAACTGCTCCACGTCCCACGGCGGGGGTTGGAGGTGCAGCGAGGACAGTTCGAGGCTGAGGAGCACCGCGGGTTCCGGGTGGCAGCTCGCGAAGTCGACGCACGCGGCCAGGCCGGGAAGCGCGGCGAAGCATCCCATGTGGCCGACCACGAGCCTCCGGGTGGAGGGGCGCATCCCCAGGTCGCGGAGCAGCCGGGAGTCGACCCCGGGGGTGCCGTAGCCGGTAGAGGAGACGAGGCACAGCAGGCCGACCTCTTCCGACGGGACCCCTGCCCGGTCGAGCGCTTCCCCGACCGCTTCCGTCGCCAGGGGCAGTCCCTCGTCCTGGAACCGGCGCATCCGGGTGGACGTGGACCAGCGTGAGCCGTCCTCGACGCGGGGGTCGATCACCAGATGGCGTTTGCGGATCCCCGAACCCGCCAGGATCCTGCGCAGAAGCCGCTCCCCGGGTTGATCGGCGGGCAGCAGACCGGGCAGCTCCGCCTGGTCCAGGGCAGCGGGCGGAAGGGCCGTACCGATACTGCTGATCTGCACCGCTTCCATGTCGAAGCCTCCTCGCCGCACCGGTGGACGCCGTACCGCCGTGTCCGCCGGGTACCCGCCGCTCGCCCCGGTCGGGGAATGTGCCCCAGTTCCTCCCTTTTGTGTACTTCTCTACCCAGAATCACGGTGTGCCCCCTGGTCAGGGCCGGGACACGCTTTCTTCCACGACAGCCTCCGCTGTGTCGCCGGTCGTGCCCACCGGTGTTCCGATCCGTGTGGACCCGGGTATGGACGGACGAGCGTTCCCAAACCCCCACCGGGTGCGCGGTGTCGGTGGGATGTGGTTGTCTCACCCCATGGGTGTTGAGATCGAGCGGTTTCTGCGGTTGGTGCGAGCTCTTCCGGGGTGCGAGCACACGGAGTCGGAGCGGTACACGACGTTCCGCGTGCGCGGCAAGCCGTTCGGCTACCTGTGGCCGGACACCGCCACCGTGGGGCTGAAGCAGACCCTGCTGGAGCAGACCGCGCTCGTGGCCGAGCGGCCGGAGGTGTTCGAGGTGCAGTTCACGGCGGGCGGGTTCGGCTGGGTGGTCGTCCACCTGGAAGGGATCGACCTGGACGAGCTCAGCGAGCTCACCCTGGAGGCCTGGTACCTGACCGCGCCCGAGGAGCTGCTCACCGGTCCGCCGACCCCGGCGGCCCTGGTCGAGGCCTGACCCGGAGCGCGGGCAGTCCCCGAGCGGCCCCGGGCCGACCCGCGCCCGGCCGGGCGGGTTCCTGCCAGGGCGGTGCCCGGTCCACCGACTCGGGTAGGGCGTCGCCGATGGATCCCATGCGCGCACTCCGGACCGCCATGAACAAGCACGGAGCGGTTTCGGTCGTCGACGGTCTGACCGGGGGCCGTGTACATGCTCCCGAGGGCGACATTCAGGTGACACGGGTGCCAGTACGGAGTCACCCGCCAGCTGGTACCGCGTTCCGCCGTGACCCCGGACAGTGGGAACGGCCTGCCCTTCCCCGGCAGGCCGTCGACCCTCGGAGGCCCGGTGGCGCACACCCCGTCCTGTGGAAACGCTCGAGGCGAGAGGTGCCAGTGCTCCGGATGCGGCGGCAGCCTGCACGGCTGGCCCGGTTTCCTCGCGATGGTCGACAGTCCCCCTGATGTGCGGGTACGGCGACGCGAGGGGGACGAGCAGAACTGGTACACGGCGGTGGGGTTCGACGAACGGACCAGGCGTGCGCACCTGGCCTCGCCGACTCCGGAGATGCTGAGATACGCCGTCGAGGTCGGCAGGGGAGACCTCGTCGAGTACCTCGCCAGGCATCCGCGCACAGCGAGGAGGGTCGGGGAGCTGGGCGGACTCCTCGCCACGAAGGCCTTCGCCGAGATCAGGGGCGAAGCGGGGCGCCGTTCCGCGCAGCACCCGGACATGGCACGGATCGCCGCGGTGCTCCCCGGTCATTTCTGGTGCTCGCTGCTCGCCGTGCTCGTCGGCGTGGCAGACCGTGTGGACCAGGTGGTCGACAAGGTTCCGGCCCAGGCCAGGGATCTCCTGGAAGAGGAACCGCCGCCGGAATGGGGCACGGTTCAGGAACTCGTCGCCGACACCGCGCTGGAGGCGGTGTGGGAATGCGCCACCGGCCTCTTCGCGCTGTGGCACCCGGCGCAGCTCTTCCTGGTCATGCGTGTCCTGGCGGTCTTCATCTGCCCGGCCCCGGCAAGGCACCCGGACGTCGCACGCCTGTGCCTGCTCCCCCTGGGACGGGGCATCCTCCAGGACGCGGCCACCCGCATGCTCCAGCAGAGCCTCGGCCCGGTCTAGGCCCCTGCTCGTCCCTTCCGACCCGACGGCACTCGCCGGGCAGAGAACAGTTCTCGCTCCCGCCGCCACCCGGGCTTTCACCCTTCCACGTGCCCTCCGTGGAATTCTCCTTCCTGGTGGCCGAGGGCGTGATGGCAGGGGTTATTGCTTCAGGAGTGCTTGCTGTCGGCCGAGCCCGAGCGCACCGGTTCCCTCGGACAGCCCGGCCGAGGAAGTCCGAACGGTTTCGAAATATTTCGAAAAAACGGGCCTGAGTCCCGGCTCAGCGTGCCGTCAAATCGTGGGATGATCCGGATTTCGCCTTCTGTGGCCGCTTGAACTGGGCCTTTGGCGATCCATGGTGCGCATTAGTTTACGAAACATTTCGGAAACCATTGACAACCCCGAGGAGGCGGACGAATACTGCCGGTCACGGCAATCCGCCGTTCCCCCAGCGCCGTACGGCACCGACGTGCGGTGACCGCCCCCGGTCGCCGTCATCCCCACCGGGTCGTGCCGCGCCGCCCGGCTCCGCGCCGGCCTCACGAAGAGGAGAGCGACCATGACCGACAACCCCGTCCGCCCGTTCGACCGCAGGAGATTCATCGGCATAGGCGGCGCCGGCGCCCTGGCGGTGGCGGCGCCCGGGCTGATGGCCGGACCCGCCCTGGCCCGGACGACCATCACCGAGAACCAGACCGGCACCCACAACGGGTTCTACTACTCCTTCTGGACCGACGGCGGCGGGTCGGTCTCCATGACGCTGGGCTCCGGCGGCAGCTACAGCACCTCGTGGAGGAACACGGGCAACTTCGTCTGCGGCAAGGGCTGGGGCAACGGCAGCCGCAGGAACGTGAACTACTCGGGCAGCTTCAACCCGTCCGGCAACGGCTACCTGTGCCTGTACGGGTGGACGTCGAACCCGCTGGTGGAGTACTACGTCGTCGACAACTACGGGAACTACCGGCCCACGGGCGAGTACCGGGGCACGGTCAACACCGACGGCGGCACGTACGACCTCTACCGCACGATGCGCTACAACGCCCCCTCCGTCGAGGGCATCCGGACGTTCCCGCAGTACTGGAGCGTGCGGCAGTCCAGGAGGACGGGCGGGACCATCACCAGCGGCAACCACTTCGACGCGTGGAACCGCGCGGGGATGGGGCTGGGCGCCTTCAACTACTACATGATCCTCGCGACGGAGGGGTACCAGAGCAGCGGGAACTCCAACCTCGCGGTCAGCGGCTGAGCGGCCGGTCCGCAGGGGCGGGACCGCACGGCAGGCGCTCCCGGGGGACGGCCCGCCCCGGATCCCGCTGAACGCCGAGCCCCCGCACCCCTGCCCCTGTGACACCGCCCCTCGCGACGGTGGCGCGGCGGACCGCGGCCGCCGCGCCACACCGCGGACACCCGCCTCCGGGCGGCGGGGAGGGGCTCAGCCCGCCGCGCCGCCCAGGAGGTTCTTCTGGATCTTGCCCATCGCGTTGCGGGGGAGCGTGTCCACCACCCGCACCTCGCGCGGGCGCTTGTGCACCGACAGCTGGGCGGCGACGTGGTCGATGACGGCCCCGGGGTCGACGCCGTCCCCCACCAGGTAGGCGACGATCCGCTGGCCGAGGTCGTCGTCCGCCTCGCCCACCACGGCCGCCTCGCGCACCGAGGGGTGGCCGAGCAGCGCGGACTCGACCTCTCCGGCGCCCACCCGGTAGCCGCCGGTCTTGATCATGTCGACCGACATGCGCCCCACCACCCGGTGCCAGCCGTCCCGGTCGGTCACCGCGGCGTCGCCGGTGCGGAACCAGCCGTCGTCGGTCCACGCCGCGGCGGTGGCCTCCGGCAGGCCGAGGTAGCTGTCGAACAGGGTGGCGCCCCGGACCTGGAGCTCGCCGACGGCCTCCCCGTCCGGGGCGACCTCCTCGCCGTGCTCGCCGCGCAGCCGCGACTCCACGCCGGGCAGCGCCGTCCCCACCCAGCCGGTGCGGCGGGGCGCGTCGGCGCGCGCGGCCAGGGTGATCAGGGTCTCGGTCATCCCGTACCGCTCCACGGGGCTGTGGCCGCAGGCGGCCCGCAGGCCCTCGGCCACCGGGTCGGGGAGCGCCGCGCTCCCGGACACGAGCAGCCGCGCACCGGCCATGGCGCGGGCGGAGTCCGGGTCGCGGACGATTCTCGACCACACGGTCGGCACCCCGAAGAACAGGGTTCCGCGCCCCTTGCCCCCCGCACCGCTCCCCGCGGGCGCCGCCGGGCCCGCGCGGTCCCCGCGCGCCGCTGCGGCGTAGGCCGCGGGGGTGGGGCGGACGGTGTGCAGCAGGGAGCTGCCCACGCGCAGGGCCCCCAGCACGCCCAGGACCAGGCCGTGCACGTGGAACAGCGGGAGCCCGTGGACCAGGACGTCCTCGGAGGTCCAGTCCCAGGCGTCGGCGAGCGCGTCCACGTCGGCGGCGACGGCCCGCCGCGACAGGACGGCGCCCTTGGGCCGGCCGGTGGTCCCGGAGGTGTACATGATCAGGGCTGCGGCCCCGGGCGGGGGCTCGGGGGCCGTGAACGGGGTGCGCTCGGCCGGGTCGACCGGCACCACCGGGAGGTCGATCCCCTCCTGCGGGGCGCCCAGCCACAGGGCGGCCCCGGAGTCGCGCACGATGTGGCGGCGTTCGGCGGTGCCCGCGTCCGCGGGCACGGGGACCACGGGGACCCCGGCGAGCAGGCCGCCGACGACCGCGACGACCGTGGACAGGGAGGCCTCCCCGTGGACGGCGACGGCCCCGGCCCCGGAGATCCGGCGGGCCACGGCGCCCGCCGCGGCCCACAGCTCCCCGCGGTCGAGTCCCGCCTCACCGACCCGCACCGCGGACCCCTCGCCTGCACTGGGGTTCAGCAGCATGCCCCGCTCCCGTCCGTCGCTTCCGATCCGGTCGCGAGCCAGTACACCACAGGCCGCCGGCCGCCACCGCCCCGGAGGGGACCACGCGGACTCCCCGTGAGGGGGCGGTGCGCGCACGGTCCCGACCGCCGACCGCGGTGTGCTCCCCAAAAGCGTGGCCGCCCTCACCGCGCCGGAGGCGAGCACGTGTCGGGCGAGGCGGAGGGGCACTTCTAGCATGGAACCCATGAACGAACTCTCACCCGAGCAGACCGGGCGGATCATCGCCCTGGCCATGGACCTCGCCCGGGAGGGCGGGACGCAGGAGCTCATGGAGTTCCTCGACCACGGCCTGCCCGTGGACACGCAGGACGAGCAGGGCAACAGCCTGGTGATGCTCGCCGCCTACCACGGCCACGAGGGGACGGTCAGGTCCCTCGTCAACCGCGGCGCCGACGTGGACCTGCGCAACGGCAAGGACCAGACGCCGGTGGCCGGGGCGCTGTTCAAGGGGGAGGAGGGTGTGGTCGCGGCGCTCGTCGAGGCCGGGGCCGACCTCGACGCGGGCACGCCGAGCGCCCGTGCCGCCGCCGAGATGTTCGGCCGCACCGACCTGCTGCCCTGATCCGGGACGGCCGCTGCCCCTGACCTGCGCCCGCGAGGGCCCCGCTCCGGGCCCCGGTCCGCGGACTCCCTCCCCGGGAGCCTCGGACCGGGGCCCTTCCGATGGGCGCGACCGGGACAGCGGGGGAGACGCGGCCCACTCCTCGGCGGGCACACGCGGTGCCGGTGCCGGCGAAGGCTTTTTCCTTCGCCCCGTGTGCCACGAGGGGGTCATTGATCGCCGGGGACCTAACGTGGCCCTGCGGGGGCCGCCCGGGGGCCGGATCCCGCCGGCGCCTGCGGGAACGGCGGTGCCGGCGTACGGGCGGGCCGAGGACATCCGTGGTCCGGAGGGGCCGGACACCCAGCAGGGGAAAGGTGCGACGACATGGCGGGACCGATTCTCATCACCGGCGCGGGCAGCGGCTTCGGCAAGGAGGTCGCGCTGCGGCTCGCCGAGGCCGGGCACGAGGTGATCGCGGGCGTGGAGATCATCGCCCAGGTCGGCGTCCTGCGCGCCGAGGCCCGGGAACGGGGGGTCGGAATGCGGGTCGAGAAGCTCGACGTGACCGACCCCGGCGACCGGGAGAAGGCCTGGACCTGGAACGTGGAGGTCCTCCTCAACAACGCCGGTGTCTCCGAAGGCGGCGCCACGGCCGACATCCCCGAGGAGCGGCTTCGCCGCCAGTTCGAGGTGAACGTCTTCGGCCCCGTCCTGCTCACCCAGGGCATCGCCCGGCAGATGGCGGCCCGCCGCGGCGGGCGCATCGTGTTCATGTCCTCGGTCGCCGGACTCACCGTCGACCCGTTCACCGGTGCCTACGCGGGCTCCAAGCACGCGGTGGAGGCGTTCGCCGACGCGCTGGACCAGGAACTCGCGGAGTTCGGTGTCACGGTGGCGACGATCAACCCGGGCCCCTTCCTCACCGGGTTCAACGACACCATGTTCGAGACGTGGAAGGAGTGGCGCGACGACCCGGCCGACCGCCTCTACGACTACGCCGAACTCGCCTTCCCGCACGAGCAGTACGACCCCGAGCCGGTCTACCGGCGGACCGTCGAGGTGCTGCTGGGCGAGGACCGCCGCTACCGTCACCTGCTCCCCGCGGAGATGGAGCCGCAGGTCCGCGCACAGGTCGACGCCCAGTGGGGCCGGCGGCTCAACGACGGACGCCGCCCCGACCTGGTGCGGAAGGCGTACGACATCGCCCCCGGCACACCGGTCGAAGCCTGACCCTGCCACTGCGGCGCGCACGGGGACGGCGCCGGGCGTGCTCCCGTCCCTCCCGGGCGCCGGCACCCTCGCCGTGCCCGACCTCCGCTCCGGGGCCGTCCCGGAAACGGGCCGAGCCGACGCGGTCGGGACCGCGTCGGCTCGGTGTCCTGGCACCCGGGTGCTCAGGCGTTCAGGCGTGTGATCAGGCCGGAACGTTGTTCGGGTTGGCCTCGGCCGGCGAGACCTTGCCCGCCTGCAGGGCCTCGATGGCCTTGCGCACGCCCTCGCCGTAGGCGGCGTCGGCCTTGGTGCAGTTGCCGATGTGGCGCTCGATGGTGGCCTGGGAGGCGCCGTCGATCGCACGGGCGGTGTTCTCGAACAGGACCTGCTGCTGCTCCGGCGTCATCTGGCGGAACAGGTTGCCGGGCTGCTCGAAGTAGTTGTCGTCGTCCTCGCGGTAGTCGAACCGGTCGGCGGTCGCGCCCACGGCCAGCGCCGGCTCGGCGTACTGGGGCTGCTCCTGCCAGCGGCCGTAGGAGTTGGGCTCGATGCCGGGGACGCCGCCCTGGTTGCCGTCCACGCGCATGGCGCCGTCGCGGTGGTAGGTGTTGACCAGCTTGGCGCCGCGCGGGTAGTTCACCGGGATCTGGTGGTGGTTGACGCCCAGGCGGTAGCGGGCGGCGTCACCGTAGGAGAACAGGCGGCCCTGGAGCATGCGGTCGGGCGAGATGCCGATGCCCGGGACGATGTTGGCCGGGGTGAAGGCGGCCTGCTCGACGTCCGCGTGGTAGTTCTCGGGGTTGCGGTTGAGCTCGAACTCGCCGACCTCGATCAGCGGGTAGTCCTTCTTGGACCAGACCTTGGTGAGGTCGAAGGGGTGGAAGCGGTAGTCCGCGGCCTCGGCCTCGGGCATGATCTGGACGTAGAACGTCCACTTCGGGTTGTCGCCCCGCTCGATGGCCTCGAACAGGTCGCGCTGCGAGGACTCGCGGTCCTCGGCGACGACCTTGGCGGCCTCCTCGTCGGTGAGGTTCTTGATCCCCTGCTGGGTGCGGAAGTGGAACTTGGCCCAGAAGCGCTCGCCGGCCTCGTTGACGAACGAGAAGGTGTGCGAGCCGAAGCCGTGCATGTGGCGGTAGCCGTCGGGGATGCCGCGGTCCGACATGACGATGGTGACCTGGTGCAGGGCCTCGGGGAGGTTGGTCCAGAAGTCCCAGTTGTTCTCGGCCGAGCGCATGTTGGTGCGCGGGTCGCGCTTGACGGCGCGGTTGAGGTCGGGGAACTTCAGCGGGTCGCGGAAGAAGAAGACCGGGGTGTTGTTGCCGACGATGTCCCAGTTGCCCTCTTCGGTGTAGAAGCGCAGGGCGAAGCCGCGGATGTCGCGCTCGGCGTCGGCCGCGCCGCGCTCACCGGCGACGGTGGAGAAGCGGGCGAACATCTCGGTCTGCTTGCCGATCTCGGAGAAGATCGCGGCCTTGCTGTACCGGGTGATGTCGTGGGTGACCGTGAAGGTGCCGAAGGCTCCGGAACCCTTCGCGTGCATCCGGCGCTCGGGGATGACCTCGCGGTCGAAGTGGGCGAGCTTCTCCAGGAACCACAGGTCCTGGAGCAGCATCGGGCCGCGCGGGCCCGCGGTCAGGCTGTTCTGGTTGTCCGCGACGGGGGCGCCGTTGGCTGTCGTCAGCGGCTTGGTGTTGTCGTGCGACATTCGTTCCTCGGTCCTAAGGTGGGATCTCTTGGTGCTGCGGTGGAGCACCGGTCGTGTGTCAGGCCTCTTGGCAGGCGGGGCATACGCCCCAGTAGGTGACCTCGACCTCGTCTATGGCGAAGCCGTGGTCCTGTGAACCCGTCATGCAGGGGGCGGCTCCGGTGGCGCAGTCCACGTCCGCGATCACGCCGCAGCTGCGGCAGACCACGTGGTGGTGGTTGTCCCCCACCCTCCGCTCGTAGCGCGCCGCCGACCCCTCCGGTTCGATCCTTCTGACGAGCCCGGCGTCTGTCAGAGCCCTGAGCACGTCGTACACCGCTTGTGTGGACACCGCACCGAGCTGGCCGCGGACCGCCTGGAGGACGGTGCTGGCATCGGCGTGCGGATGAGCCCCGACAGCCTCCAGGACCGCCACCCGTGGCCGGGTCACGCGTAGCGAGGCCTCCCGGAGGAGAGCCTCCGTCTCCGTCTGGTGCATGGGCCCATTCAAGCACTTTTCTGGAATGATTCCAACAAAGGCCATCCTAACTGCCCGTGAACACCGCCACCGCGATCAGCACGAGGAGGAGCTGCACGATCAGGGCGGCCACGAGCCCCGGGCGGACCTCCCACCCGCCCGCCGCGGCTCCGCGCACCACGAGCCTGCGCCCGAACCCCGGGTACCGGTGCTCGACGATCCGGGTGGCCAGATCGCTGATCCGGTCCGGGTCCCGGGTCCGGCCCAACTCGTCGAGGAGCCTCAGCAGCTCCTCCGGGACGCGGTCCGCAGGCGTCGCCGCGGGTTCCGGCCGGCCGGGGCGCCCGAGGGAGGGGACGACGGTCCCGGGCGCCGGGTCGGCGTCCGGCCGGGGGACCGGTCCCCGATCCGCCGGGGGAACACGCGGCCCGCCGGTCGCCGAGGGACCGGGAACCGGGTCCGGAGCCCCTTCCGGCCGCGAAGAGGGACGCCGGAGGGGAGGGGCCCGGTGCCCGGCCCGGTGGGCGGGCGGCGGACCCCGGCGGGGGCCGCGGTCGGGTTCGCCCGGGCCGGGGCTGCCGGGGTCCCCGTGGTCCTCCTGCGGACGGCCCCCGCGTTCCACCGCCCCCGCGCGGGGAGCGGGGGGTCGCGCGGCCCCGGGGTGCTCCTCCGGGACGCGCCCGGCACCGGCGGTGCGCTCCGGCGGTTCGGCGGGGCCCGCGGAGGCGTCCGGGGCCGCGGGCCCCGCCGGCCGCAGGGCGTCCTCCATGGCGCGGGGCGAGAACCGGGGCGGGTCGCCCCAGGGAGCGGCCCCCCGCCGGGAGGGGCGCGCCGACGACCGCCGCATGCGCCCGGCCAGGAGTTCCAGGACCCGGGGGTGCTCGGACGTGCGGTCCTCCTGCAGCCCTTCGGTGGCCTCGGGCAGGGTGCCCGCCTCCAGGTGCCCGACGAGCCAGCGGGCGAGGTCGTGGTGGAAGGACCCGTCGCCGCCGGAGAGGACGTCGAGCGCGGTGACGGACCCCGCACCGGTCGCGGGCCCCGGCGGCCGGAACGCGATCTTCGGCCGTGTCGGGACGGTGCCGCGTTCCGGCCAGGGCTCGTAGGTGGAGAACGACCAGTCGGACCGGCCGCCCCGGGGCTTGCGCTCGGTGCCGACCACGTCTCGCAGGACCACGTAGGCGCCCCACAGCAGGAGCAGCCTCGTCCTCTCGTCCGGGGCGGGGGCGCCCGCCGGGACGACGACGTCCACGGGGGAGCCGGGGGCCTGCAGCAGCCTCGCCACCAGGGACGCCAGGCCCGCCTGGGCCGCGGCCTCGCGTTCCAGCCGCCCGGGCAGGTCGGAGAAGCTCCCGGGGACGAGGGCCGGATCCGTGCAGGCCCACCCCCGTTCGCGGTCCCAGGGCTCGGACAGCCACGCGCTCAGCTCGGGCACGGCCTCCAGCGCGACCAGGAGCGCGCGGGGCGCGTTCAGGTCGTCGCCGACCACCGCCTGGGCACGGCTGCCCCGGCGGTCGGACGGGGCGGGTTCGGGCAGGCGGCGCAGGAGGACGCCCTGTCCGTCCTGGAACCTGCGGTACCAGTAGCTCGGCGCCGTGTGCTCGGGAGGCAGCTCCGGGGCCACCACCCCGTCCAGCCGGTCCCGCCACGTGACGAGCCGCATGTAGCCCTCGGCGCTGTCGGACAGCGAGGTCCCCACGGGTCCGATGCCCGTCCCCAGCAGGCCCTGCCTGCGGTAGCCGAACGAGATCCGCTCCAAGGGCTCCCTGCCGGTCCCCCCGGCGCCCTGCTCCGCGGTCACAGCCCCACCCCCCGCGCCCCCGGGGCCGTCGCGACCCCGGTCATCGCCATCAGCGTGAGGAAGGGCTGGAGGGTGCGCTGCGGCCGGACCGGGCGCGAGTAGCTGGGGCTGTCCGGAAGCCGGGCTCCCCCCGTCGCGGAGACCGCGTGGATCGCGCTCCTGCCGAACTCGGTCCACGGCCTCAGGTAGCTCCCGCCCTTGTCGTACCGGTCGATGAACGCGTAGAGGTCCTCCGTCTCGGCCGCGATGCGGGAGGCGTCGTCCAGGCACACCCCGTCGCGCAGCCACCGGTCCACCGGGTGCTCGTAGCGGTACACGTCCGCCTTGCCCACCACCACGACGGCCGCCTTGTCCTGCTTGTCCTCGACCACGTCCAGGACCGCGGAGAAGGTGGTGTCGGCGCGGTCGTCCTCCAGGTCGTCGGGGGAGACGACGAACACGAACCCGTCCACCTTGTCGAAGAACGCCTGCCGGGAGACCTTGCCGACGGTGTCCATGACCTCTCCCGCGACGTCGAAGAAGGCCACGGCGCGCTGGTCGGAGCCGTCGGAGACCATCAGTCCCACCTCGAACTCCCACACGTCGTCGTTGGTGCGCGCCAGGACCCGGCCCTGGCCCAGGAGGGGGCGGACCCGGGTGTTGGTGAACCGCTCGTACGCGTTGACGTCCAGGGGGGAGGCCGACAGGCCGAACCGGTTCAGGCCCTGTTCCTGGATCGCGCCGACCATCGACGCGAGCAGGTGGGTCTTGCCGGACCGCGGCGCCCCGACGAGGGCGACCACCACCGGGTCGCGGCGCTGATTGACGTACTGGTAGGGGAGGTGGTGCTCGGGGTACTCGTTGCCCCTGTTGGGGCACAGCACCTGGGCCCGGGTGCGCATGATCCGGAGCCGCATGTGCTCGGTGGCCCCGTCCGGGACGTACAGCGGGCGGTACTCGCCGTCCCGCCACTCCTTCAGCTCCCCGCTGTCCGGTCCGACCCGGCTCAGGCACACGGGGCAGAGGACCCGGGGGGCGTCCGCGGAGTCGTCGGTCATGGGTGGTCAGCCTCTCGGTCAGCCGAAGCGGAGGAACAGGGCGACGGACACGGCCACCATCAGCACGAGCAGGAGCGCGAGGCCGACGTAGCCGGACCGGCCCGTCCCACCGACCGGCTCCTCCTCGCGGGCGGCTGCGCGGGGCGGGGGCCCGCCCGGGGCGGGCGCGGCGGGGGCCCGGGGCGCGGGCCCCTCGGGCGCGGACCCGTCTCCGTCCGGCGGGGCCCACCCGGCCGCGAGCCTCTTGCGCTCCCTGTTCTCCCGGAACCTCGTGCGGCCCTGCCGGAGGTGGTCGCCGACCCCGGTCCGGTGGGGCGGCACCGCGCCCGACACCCGGGCCAGGAGCTCCCCGGCCCCCGGGCGCTCCTCCGCCTCCCCGGCGAAGACCCCCTCCAGCTGCACGGCCAGCCCGGGGTGCCCGTCCAGCGAAAGGATGCCTCCGCCGGACACGTCGTGGCCGCTCAGGGCCTGGAACAGGACCAGGCCCGCCGACCACACGTCGTCACGGGGGTCGCACCGCCCCACCGCCGCGCGCTGCTCGTGGGAGGCCCACGGGCCGACGCCCACCGACTCGCGCGCCACACCGGCCACGGTCGCGCTGGTGAAGCCGCACACCTGCACACCCCCGCCGTCCCAGCGGACGGTCCCGGGCCGGATGTCCCTGTGCACCACTTCGCAGGCCTGCAACCAGAACAGGGCCCGGAACAGGCCCTCACGGAAGGCCGCCCGCTCCTCCTCGAACAGCAGCCGCCTGCCCAGGACCGCGTCGAGGGGCTCGCCCCGGTAGGGCTCCAGCAGGGCGAAGGGCTCCGCGGGGTCGTCGCGGTAGCCGACCAGGCGGCTCAGCTCCGCCGGCGGGGGACCGTGCGAGGCCCTCGCCAGCCTGACCCCCGCGAGGATCTCGTTGTCCAGGGCGGTGAAGGCCCGGGCCCGGTCCTGGACGCGCTCGCCGTCGAGGGGGCGCACGGACAGCCTGAGCAGGTCGCGCCCGGACACCTCGTCGTGCACCGCCACCAGGTCCAGCAGCGGGTGCGCCGGCGCGTCGACGGTCCGGTCCGGGGCCGGGACCAGGCGGCACCGCGCGCTCTCCCGGCGGGGCGTCAGGTAGGCGGCCTCCACGGCACTGTGCTCGTTCAACGCAGGTAGTCCTCCTCCGGCCGGTCGGTCCCGGCCCCCCTGCCGTCGGCGCCCCCGCGGGGCCTGTCCGCCGGGTCCTCCCCGAACGGCGCCCCCGGCGGCTCCGCCGGTCCCCCGGCCGCGCCCGCGGCGAACGCGCCCGCCGGGCCCTCCTCCGGGTCCGGAACGGGACGTCCCGCCGCGCCCCCGTGCCCGCCGTCCGACGGCTCCGTCCGGGACCACCGGGTACGCACCACCCCCCGGCGCAGCGGGACGAGCCGCAGGACACCCGTGAGCGCCCCCTCGCGCGTCCACACGGCCGAACGGTCCGGGAACGCCGAGTCCGGGTCCCCGTACGCCGCGACCCCCGCGCGCAGCGAGTACGGGGCGAAGCGCACCGCCCGCACCGCGGGGACGCTCTCGCCCAGCAGGGACAGGTGGCCCGGGTCGCACAGCTGCAGCATGCGGTCCTCCGGGGCCAGACGCAGCGTGTCCAGCGCCCGGTCCAGGTCGGGGCCGCCCCGGACCTGCCGGGGCGTGTCCGGGTCGGCGAAGCGGGGCGGGACGTGGGCGCCCGCACGGGCCAGGTGCTCCCGGTACCCCTCCAACAGGTCGGTCGCCGTGCCGTGCACCCTCCGGGAGAGGTCGCCGACAGGCGTACCCGAGCGCAGCCCGGCCAGCACCGGCTCCAGCGCGGCGCGCGCCAGTGCCGACAGGTCCGAGCGCACCACCGCCTCCAGTTCCTCCGGGTGCGAGGAGGGCGGCGGCAGGGCGGCGGCCGCCCCGGCGAAGGCGTCGGCGACGGCGCGCACCGCCCCCTGGGCGGACCGGGCGGCGTCGGCCACCCCGCTCCGCGCGGCCCCGGGGTACCAGGACTCGCGCGCACGCCGGTCGACCAGCGCCGCCAGGGCGGTGACGGACGCGTCGGCCCGCTCCGGGGCGATCCGGTCCCGCCACCTGCGGGCGAGCCGGGACCACGTGTACAGGAGCACGCCGCCCCCGGCCGCCACGCAGGCGGGGACCGCCAGGGACAGCCACACGGTCGGCGGCACCACGAGGCCGAGCTGCAGCACACCGCCCGCGCCCAGCCCTGCCAGGACCCCGGAGAACGCCGCCACCGCGTGCGCGACGGCGGTCGGCAGCCCGCCGCCCGGGCCGCGGGCCCTCTGCGCGCCCGCGGTGACCGCCAGGACCCAGGCCAGGGCGGTGGCGATCCCCCCGGCGAGCCCCGCGGGGCCGCCGGCGAGCGCGGGCAGCGCGGGCAGGAGGAAGGCCGGGAGCAGGAGCGGGGACAGCGGCCCCGGCAGGGGGAAGGGGGGCGGGTCCGCCAGGGACCGCAGCACGTCGTCGGGGACCTCCCGGCCCGCCGTCGACGGGCCGGCGCCGTCACGGGGGGCGACGCGCCGGGAGACCTCCTCCAGGTCCCGGGCGAGCCCGTCGAGCGCGGCGCCCCCGCGCACCCCTTCGTCCAGGAGCCGGGCGAGCGCGCCCAGCGCCTCGTCGACCTCCTCGCGGGTGGGCGGCGCGCCCCGGACCCCGGCCCGGCCCAGGGCGGCCGCGAGCCGGTTCCCGGTCAGGGGGGAGAGCTCGAGGAAGAGCCGGTCGACATGGGCGCGGTAGGCGTCCAGCGCCTCCCCGGCCGCTCGCAGCTCCTCCCGTCGCACGCGTTCGGGTGTGGTGCGCGCGAACGCCCCTCTCGGTGCGGAGAGCGAGGCCAGTGCCTCCTCCGCCGCGGCGGCCGCGTCCCGGGCGTGGCGTTCGCGGGCCCCGAGCTCCCCCGTGCCGCCGACGACGTCGACGGGGCGGGGCCGGCGGGCGCCCGCCACGAGGTCCGCCAGTAGGTTCCCCCGGGAGGGCGCGGCGGCCGGGACCGTTCCGGTCCCGCCCCCGGACGCGCCCCCTCCGGAGGCGTACCGCCGCAGGGCCGCGGCCAGTGCGGAATCGGTCGCGCCGCCGCCCCTGTCGGGTTCGGACCAGCACAGGCCGGGCGAGGCGGCGGCGTCGGGCAGCTCGCCGCTCAGCTCCACGACGCGGTCGAACACCTCCACCTGCCCCAGCGCGGCGAGCAGGTGCTCCAGGCCGGCCCCGGAACCGGCGGGGACACCGGGCCGGGGCCGGGGCGGCCCCGGCGGCCGGATGCCCCAGTCCACCCCCGTGGTGTCACCGACCCACAGGGTGGCCACACCGCGCCCGGGGCCCAGCTGGCCGGGGCGGTCCAGGAACCGGCGCCCGGCGTCCGCGGTCGGGGGGCCCACGGCGACGCACACCGCGGAGCGGACGCGGCCGCTGGTGAACACCGCCTCGTAGGCGGCCGCGTGTCCGGCCAGCAGCCGGGTCCCGTCCAGGAGGACGACCCGGTCGGCCCCGGTGAGGGGGGTGCCCTCCCCGAGCTCGCCGAGGACGGCCCCCAGGGCCTCCGCCGGACTGCTCCCACGCAGGTCGAACAGGCGCACGCTCATCGCAGCGGGTCACCCTCCCGGCCGCCGGACCGTCCGGGGCCGTTCCCGACCCCGTCCCCGCCGAAGCTCATGCCGTCGGGACCGGCCTCCCCGGGGCCCGCGGTCCGGTACCCGTGTCCCGCCCCGCCGCCCGAGGCCGACGCCTCCGAGCGCAGCTGCCCCAGGTTGGAGAACAGCGGCATGTGCACCCCCGTGAAGTCCAGGTCCATGGCGGCGGGCACGGTGAGCTCCCAGAAGTCCCGTGCCTGGAGCAGTCTGCCGCGCGAGCTGCCGGGCAGGCCCTGCGCCATCCGCTCCAGCCGCCGCGCCTCGCTCCGGTCGTCGGCCAGGCGGCAGAAGGCCTCGAAGACCGGGTGCGGGGGCTCCGGCCTGCTGTCGACGCCGAACGGCACCTCCCGCATGAGCTGGGTGCTGAACTGCCCCGTGATGCCGTCCTCGCCGGTGAAGGCCCAGCGCTCGTAGGCCTGGAGCAGGCTGCCCCAGGAGGAGGTGCGGCCCAGGGGCGCCAGCCGCAGCGGCATGGTGACCCCGCCGCCCAGGGTGAAGCGGACCTCGTCCGGGGCCGACGGGTCGCCGACCACGGACGCCCTCCCGTTCCACAGGGCGCTGAGCAGCCGCTGCAGGATGCGGACCCGGTGCCGCTCCGTCGTGGCCAGGTGGCTGAAGTCGTACCCGAGCCGCTGGCGCCAGGGCAGGTGGTCGCCGGGCTCGTGGCGGATGAGCGCGTCGGACCACAGCCGCATGACCTCCCGGACCTCGGGGACCTCGGTGATGCCCATGGAACTGCGGAAGAGGACCACGCTGATGCTCTCGGCGCCGGTCACCCGGTACTCGAACCTGTGCCCGGCGCCGCGCGGCAGGTTGAGCATCTCCCTCAGGCACTGCTCGACAGCGGCGTTCTCGGTCGGGGAGTCGTAGGAGATCAGGATCTTGAGCGGGCCGTTTCCCTGGGGGTCGTACCCCACCGGGAGCAGGCCGGCCACCTGGGCGCGGAAGCGGGCCAGGTCCTCCTCGGCGATCCTGCCCGCCGTCTGTCCCGCGGCGTGGGCGAGCAGGTCCGCCAGTCTGGGCAGGAGGTGGGTCCTGGGCGACTTAGGGTCCCGCAGGAAGCCCTTGACCCAGGTCTTGAGCCGTTCGCGCAGGGCGCCCACGGCCTCGGCCGGACCGCTTTCCAGGACGGCGCCGAAGGCCTCCGCCCAGAGGCGCGGCCCGAGGAGCGCCTGGACCAGCTCGGCGTCGGTGGGGGAGGCGTGCAGCTGCCCAGACTCGTGCAGGTGCCGTACCACCTGCTCCCGGACCCGCGCGAAGAACGGTTCGAGGTCGCCGCCGGACGGGGGGAGGAGGTAGGAGACCCCGGTGCGCTGCCGGTAGAGCTCGCGGGAGAGCCGTTCGAAGCGGGGGCGGTCGGCACGGGCGTGCTCGTCCAGCTGCTGGACGAGCGCGGGCAGGTCCCGCGCCATCTGCGCGGTCTGCTGCTTCCACCGGGGCTCCGCCGCCGCCCAGGCCTCGCTCCAGGCGGTCCGTGTCTGCCAGTCGTACCAGGCGTCCTGGCGCGCCCGGGCTGCGGAGGGCTCGGGGTCGGCGAAGCGGATCCTGCGCAGGCCGCCCAGCCGGTCCCGCATCTCGGGCAGGGCCGGGAACCCGTTCATGCCCTCCGGGGGCGGGGGTGCGTCGCGGCGCCGCTGGATCAGGCCGAGGACCCCCAGCTGCGCCGTCGGATCGCTGCTCCGGGGGTCGCCCGAGAGCACGCGCAGCGCCTGGAAGGGGTCCAGGCCGGAGAGCAGCGCGCGTACCCCGGCCCGGTGGTCGAAGCTCCGGGCCAGGTCGGGAGCCTCGCGGGCGAGGCGGGAGCGCAGGGCCGCCAGGCTGTGCTTCATGGCCTCGCCGCGGTCGTACAGGGCCCCCGCGACCTCCTTGGCGCCGTCCGCGGGCTGCGGTTCGGCGAAGCCGATGCCGGTCCGGGCCAGGAGCGGGTGCAGCTGGGCCTCGGAGAAGAAGTTCCGCAGCGCCTCCTGGATCTGCTCCGGGGGGAGCGCGCGCATCGGCGCCTGCATGTCCTCCACCGCCGAGCGCAGCAGCCGGGAGCCGATGATGTCGGCGATCTCGTCGACGGGCACGGTCATGGAGGCGACCAGGGCGGTCGACACGCCCTGGTTGCCGATGCCCGTCTCGGCCGAGGAACCGCGCTTGCTGTCCCCGTTGATGAAGCTGTCCGCGAAGGACTGGTACTCCTGCTGCGCAGCGGGGGCCTCCTCGGCCTTGTCGTCGGGGTCGGTCCCGGCCAGGGACAGCATCAGGGAGACCACCGAGCGGTGCAGGTCCTCGCGGTCGGTCCCGGTCGGCCTGTTGAACAGGAACGCCGTCTGCATCGTGGAGGACGCCATCTGGACGCGGCCCTCCACCGGGTAGTGGACGCAGGCCTCCTCGCGGCTGCGGAGCGAGGGACGGGTGTCGTCGGCCAGCTCCAGGGAGGCCTCGCGCCCGTTCTGGTCGTCGACGAGGCGGAACAGGTCCAGGAGGGCGCGGCCCGCGTTGAGCCGGGCGTTGCGCCCGCCGCCGAACCCCTCGTCGAAGGACGAGGGCATGAGGACCAGGGGGTAGATCTGGATGCGCATGCCCGAGCGCTCGAAGGCCCGGGCGATCAGGTGCAGGTAGTCGTAGAAGATCCCGGCCCCCGTGCCGCCCGCGACGGAGAACGAGACGAACACGTCGCACGCGCGGGGCAGCGCGCCGCCCAGCGCGGCCAGGTCCCCGGCCGAGGTGGCGAGCCGGTTGATCGCCTCGTGCAGGGGGGCGACGGCCGGCCCCACGCCGCCCCGGAAGGTCTCGAACAGGGCGGCCCGGCCCACCGTGGGGAACTGCCCGGCCCCGTGGTCCAGCGGCGCCACCCGGGGTTCGCCCGCCTCGGGCGGGAGCCAGTGCCCCACCGTCTCGCCCGCGCTCAGCCGCAGGCTGCGCGCGGCCTCCGGGTAGGTGCGGACCTCGGGCAGCAGGTCGCGCACGTAGTGGGCGGTGCGCTCGACCGCGGGGAAGTACTGGCGTCCGGGCACCACGCTCGAGGGCATGGCGTCCAGCTGGCTGCGGCTGACGTCGGCGTAGACGAACTGCACGCAGGACGGCAGCTGGTAGGGGAGGAGGTCGGCGCCCGGGCGGCGCCTCTGGAACTCGGTCCCGTCGGGGCCGCAGAACTCCTCGCGCATACGGCGTTCGAGCTCGGCGCCGATGCGGCAGCCGGTGCCGCCGAGACCGACGTACAGAAGCGGCTGGTAGAGCTTCATCGTCATGGAGAGGGGAACCCTTCGGCTGTGCGTCGTTCCTCGGGAGGGATCAGTCGAGCTGGATGCCGCCGGCCGGCGGTCCCTGCTCGGGGGCGGCCGCACCGGGGCCCGGCGTCCGGGGGTGCGCGTGCTGCGCGGGGGGAGGGGAGGGTTCCCTCCGGCGTGTTCGGCCGTCCTCGAAGGAGACGGTCAGGCCGCCGGACAGCGGCTCGCCGGCCTGGCCGAAGCGCAGGAGCCGCTCCCGGCCGTCGGCGGTGCGCAGCAGCACACCGCCCGAGCGGTGCCGCCGGACCTCGTGGACGGGGGCCGGACCGGAGCCGCGGGGGTGGTCCGGCCGGGGGTCGAACCCCTCCTCCTCACGGACGGTGAAGGCGAAGACCGTGCTCCGCCTGGCAGGGGCCTTCAGGGGCGGGAGGAGGGCGACGCCGTCGCGGTGGAGCGTGACGGCGATCCCCCTGACGTCCCGTCTCTCCTGTGCCTGCCTCAGGCCCAGCAGGAGCGCGCCCCCGCCGAGCAGGGCCAGAGCGGCCAGCGGGGCCCATATCCACCAGTACCGCTCCAGGGCGCCGGGGGCGGCGCGCACGGTCGTCGTGATCGTGGGGGAGGTGTGCAGGACCTCGCCCCGGGCGTCGACCGCCAGGACGTTGAGGGTCGCCGTGCCCGGTTCGGAGCCCTCGCCGACGCGGACCGTGAAGTCGCTGCGGCTGCTCCCGGGCGCGAAGCCGGAGGTGTCCTGCGCGATGGTGGCGAGCAGGCCCTCCGAGGGGGCGAGCACCAGCTCGACGGTCTCCTCCCGCGGCCCCTGGTTGGCGACGGTCAGGGTTCCGGCCACCTCCTGGCCGGACCAGACCTGTTCGGGGAGTTCCCCGAAGGAGACGCTGGGCCGGAGGCTGCTGCCCCCGGGGTCGAAGGTGTACACGTACTCGTGCACGTCGTCGGGCACGCCGGGCCCCTGGACCCGGCTCGTGAAGGTCACCTCGCCGGTCCCCTCGGGGACGGAGACCGTGCCGGCGTACTGCCCGTCCCCGGCCGCGGAGTCGGGGGCCTCGCCCCCGTCGCCGATCTCCACGGGGGTGGAGGAGCCGTCGGGGAAGGCCGCCTCGGCGGAGAACTCGAGGTCGGCGAGGGCCTCGGGGGAGGTGATCGGGCCGCGGCGGGTGCGGATGTCCACCCGGACCACCAGCTCGCCGGGGTCCTGCCCGCCCTCCACCCGGAGGAAGGTGTTGATGAAGCCCTTCCACTGGGCGCGCGCCGTCACCAGCTCCTCGGGGGTCCCCTCGGGCGAGGTGAGCCGGACGCTCCAGGTGCCGGGCATCGGGTCGACGAGGCGCAGCACCTCGACGGGGCTGTTCTCACCGCTGACGGTGATCGCGGAGCCGCGGTGCCCGGCGGCGCCGGTGTCCACCGCCTCGCCCTCGGGGTCGAGGTACTCCACGCGGATGGCCGGGTTGTTCTTGGTGACCATGAGCGCGCCGTCGGTCGCCACGAGCGGGATGTCGACCTCCAGCGTGGCCCGGCCCCCGCCCGCCAGGGTCTCGTCCGCGGGCTCCCCCACCTGGGAGCAGGACGCCGCGGCCAGGGCCTCCTGGAGGGAGCGCGCCACGTCGGAGGAGTCGTCGGCCACGCGGGCCACCGGGGCGGAGACGTCGAGGTCGTTGCAGGTGTCCTGCGAGCCGCCCGCGGCGAACGCGTCGAGCTGGTCCCGGTCGATGGCGCTCCCGAACCCCAGGGGCCAGATCCGCACACCGTTCTCCGCCGCCTGTTCCAGGTGCTCCCCGACCAGGGCGGCGGCGTTGTCGTTGCGGCGCTCGGCCGCGCCGTACTGGGGGCTGTCGCGTACGTCGAGCGCGCCGTCGGTGAGCAGGAAGACGATCTTGGACGATCCGTCCGGTGAGTCCGCGCCGGTCAGGTGGCCCAGCGCCGCTCCCAGCGCCTCGGCGTGGTCGGTGTCGTTGCCCTCGGAGTCCTCGCGGCGCTCCAGGCCGTCGACGCAGTCGGCCAGGTACTGGCGGCCCCCGTCCTCGTCGACGAGGGTGGGGCGGCACACCTCCCGGGCGGCGATCTGGCCCGACTCGCCGTTGTTGCTGCCGAAGCCGACCACGGTGACGCGTGATCCCGGGTCCAGGACGCTCTGCGCGATGGTCGAGGCCGCGTTGGCCTCCGCCTCGACGTCGTCCCGGTCCAGGGAACCGGACTCGTCCACCAGGACCACGATGTCGAGGGGGACCGGGGCGCTCTCCCCGGGCTGCGGCGCGCGTGCCCCGGAGTGGGCGGGGAGCGGGACAGCCGGTCCGAGGAGCAGGAGAAGTGTCGCGACGAGGGCCGTGCGGCTCCCGGCCGGCTTCACGCGGGGGGTCGTGGCCAAGCCACCTGTTCCCTTCTCGTCGAGGTGGTGAGAGAAAGCGATCCTTTTTTCACGTGAACAAGATGCTTGTCAATGGAAAACTATAGGGGAGGCATACTGTACTGCTTTCCGAGAGGTGCTTCAACGGATTCCGGTGCGGTTTTCTGTTCCATATATGTGGCCGATGGGATCTCTGGGGTGTTTCTTTATTTGTGGTGTTCGGGTGTGTCTCTGGGGCCGTGGTGGTCATTTTTATCGGGGTTGTGGCTTGTTCGGTGTTTTCCGGCGGGGGTTTCGGTTTCCTTCTCGATCGGGTCTCGGCGGCCCCTCTGGGGCGTTCCCCCCGCGGGGTCGGGTTCCGTGTGCGCCGGCGGCGGCCGAACGCCGCCCATCTGCTCTTCGGTGGGGGTTGCGGCGTCGCCGTCCGGCGCGGGAGACCGGCCGGGGGCGACGGCGTCCAGGCGTCAGGGGCGTTTCAGGTCCTTCGGCCCAAAGGGAAAGGGGGCGACGGGCGGTCGACGCCACGGAGACGCCCACGCGGGTGGATTCGGCCCGCGCCGCCGCACACGGGAACCCGTCGCAGGGGGCGGGGTGAAGGGAGGAGAGGGATCGGGCGGCGGATTTCCCGCTCCTTTTTCCGAGGGCTCGCCGGGGCGGGCGCGGCTTCATCGGTGGATCGACCGGTCCTGCCCCAGTGCGATTGACAGCCGATTTCCGGTGTCGAATATTCGGGGGACAGCGCGCCTGAGGCCGCTGTCCCCGCACCCCCTGAGGAGACACGAGATGGAACCGCGCACACCCGGCCGCCGGACGGCAGCCGTCCTCGTCGCCCTGCTGGCCGCCGCCCTCCTCCCTTCGGCCCCCGGCACGGCCGCCGCCGACCGCGTGGAGGCCGCCGGCGGAACGGGCCCCTACGACGCCGGGTACGTCACCACCCTCCGCCTGCGCGACCACACCGTCTACCGGCCCGTCGACCTTCCGAGGAACGAGACGCTGCCCGTCGTCGCCTGGGGCAACGGCGCCTGCCGCGCGGACGGGACGTGGTTCGAGAACATCCTCACCGAGTTCGCCTCGCACGGGTTCCTGGTCATCGCCAACGGCCGCCCGGGCGGGACCGGCAGGACCGACCCCGAGATGCTCACCGAGGCCGTCGACTGGGCGATCGCGGAGAACAGCCGCCTGTTCAGCGAGTACCGGGGGAGGATCGACACGGAGAACATCGCCGTCATGGGCCAGTCCTGCGGCGGGCTGGAGACCTACGAGGTGGCCGACGACCCCCGGATCACCACCACCGTGCTCTGGAACAGCGGGCTGCTGAGCGACTCCGACAACCACCTGCTCGACGACCTGCACGCCCCGATCGCCTACTTCGCCGGCGGGCCGACCGACATCGCCTACGAGAACGCCCTCGACGACTGGGAGCGGATCCCCTCGGACCTGCCCGCGTTCATGGGCAACCTCGACGTCGGGCACTTCGGGACCTTCGCCGAACCCAACGGCGGCGAGTACGGCAGGGTCGGGACCGCGTGGCTGAAGTGGCGGCTCAAGGGGGACGAGGAGGCGGGGGGCGAGTTCGTCGGCGAGGACTGCGGCCTGTGCTCCACCGAGTGGGACGTCCGTCAGCGCAACCTCTCGTAGACGGGGAGCCGGCCGTACGGAGCCCCGTGCCCCGTCGCCCGCCGGCCCCGGCCGGAACCCCGGCTCATCGCCCCGAGAGCTGCGTCGATGCGTGACTCCGCCGTCACACTGTGCGAATTTTACGGAACCGGCCCGCGCTCTTCCCGCGGGCCGGTTCTCGAACGGGGGCGGGGCACATGGGGGACTTCCTGACCGGGGTCGAGGGCGGCCTGACGATCGACTGGGCGACCATGCCCACGTACAACACCGTGATGTCCGTCGCCGCGGGCGCCGGACTGCTGCTGGTGGTCGCCCTGGGCCGCGCGCTGCTGCGGGGCGGGCGGATCGTGCCCGACGGATGGGCGCTGGCCTTCGGGGCGCTCGGCCTGCTGCTCGCGACCACGGGACTGCACATGACCCTGACCTGGCCGCTCGCTGCGGGCGGGTTCCCGTTCGACAACATCGTCTTCGGGGAGCCGAGCCTCGTGTTCGGCGTCCTGCTCCTGGCGGCGTCCCTGTACCTGTGGAAGCGCGGCGAGGCCCTGAACGGGCACGAGAACCCCGCCGCGCACGCGGCGCAGGTCGCGGGCCCCCTCTCCGTCCTGGTGTTCGGCATCGGCCTCGCGGCGTTCGGCATCGCCGCGGCGGGGTGGGCGTTCATGCTCTTCGCGGCCCCTCCGCAGGAGCCCATCTCCGGGGTGTTCGGCGCCTACCCCTGGCTGGAGGCCACCTTCATCTCCGGCCTCTACGTACTCGTGGGGGTCGGCGCGGTCCTGTTCCCGTTCGGACTCAGGTCGCTGGGCTCGGGGCTGTGGACGGTGATCGGTGTCGCGTGGGGCGTCGCCGGGGCGGCGTTCCTGCTGTTCGGGGCGTTGAACTACTACACGCACATCGGTCTGGTCATCAACACCATGTGACCTGTCGGCCCGCCGGGCGCCCGTGGCCGGGGCCCTTCGGTCGCCGTGTTGGAGCCCGCGCGTCCGGGACCGCCCACGGCCCGGACCGGCCACAATGGGGGGATGTCGCAGCGAAACCCACGCACCAGCCCCCGACCGCGCACCACGGCAGCAGGCGCCCCCTGCCCCTGCGGGAGGCCGGAGTCCTACGGGGACTGCTGCGGCCGCCTGCACAGCGGGACGGCGGCGGCCTCCACCGCCGAGCAGCTGATGCGCTCGCGCTACAGCGCCTTCGCCGTCGGCGACCGCGACTACCTCCTGCGGAGCTGGCACCCCCGGACCCGGCCCTCCGGCCTCGACCTCGACGCCCGCACGCAGTGGGTGCGGCTGGAGATCCTGTCCACCGGCGGGGGCACGCCCTTCCACAACGAGGGCACGGTCGCCTTCCGCGCCGTGTACCGGGAGAACGGCCGGGAGGGCGAGCTCGTCGAGCACAGCCGCTTCCTGCGCCACGACGGGGCCTGGGTCTACCTCGACGCCCTCCCGGAGTGACCCCGCGGGGCCGGAAGGGCCGGAGGCCCCTGCACCCCGGACGGCGGGCCCGGCGACCGGTGAACCCCCGGCGACGGGCGCGCCCCGCGGTGCGCACCGCCGCCCCGGCACGGTAGGAAGGGTGCGCGAACGTCGCCGAACGGACACGGAGAGCACCATGAACGCCTCGACGCCCGGCCCGCTGGAACAGGGCCCCCTCCTGCAGGACCTCGCGGGCCGGCTGGTCTCGGCCGTGCCCGAGGGGTGGCAGCAGCTCACCTACCTGACCAGGGTCATCGGCGCCCACACGGACGAGACCCTCGCCGTCCAGGACGCCGACGGCCAGGTGAGCCAGGTGGAGGCCCCCGAGGGGGTCGGCGAGCTCGTCGGCGCCCTCAAACGCGCCGGGTACCAGGAGGGCAAGGGGACCTGGCTCTCCATGATCGTCTCGGTGCACCACACCCACCAGCTCAACGTCGAGTACAACCACGACACCGAACCCGAACTGGCCCCCGGAGCCGCCCCCCTCGCCTACGCCCAGGAGCTGGAGCGCTTCCCCCGCGACGAGGAGGCCGTCCCCGCATGGCTGCGCGCCAGGCTCGCGGAGGCGCGGGAGCTGCCGACCGAACAGATCACGGCGGACTTCGGCGCGGCGCTGGTCGAGGCGTGCGCCGCGGAGGGGCTGCGCGCCGAGTACCTGCCGCCGACCGGCCTGCGGGTCTCCCTCCCCGACGGCGGGGTCCTCATGGACAACGACCTCAAGGACACGTTCGACCAGGCGGCCGTCCTGCCCCCGGAGCAGCGCCTCGGCCTGGCCACCCACTTCGGCGGGTACATCGCCCGCGCGGCAGGGGAGCGCGGAGCCCCCGCGGCGGACTCCGGCGCGGACGACGCGGTCGCGGGCGCCCTCGTCTCCGCCTTCCGCGAGGAGGGCGTCGAGGTCTCCTTCGAGGAGGCGGACACGCTGGTCGTGCCGCTCCCCGACGGCAACCGGGCCACCACCGACATCAGCGGATTCCGCTCCGCCCTGGCCGACGCCGCCCCCGACCAGCTCGCGCACCACGCGGCCGGGTTCGCCCGCGCGGCCGTCGACCAGCTGGCAAAGGCCACCCGGCCGGACGGCGCCACCGGGGCCCCGGCGCCCGACGGCGACCCCGGGGCGGACGGGGCCGGGCGGCTCCGGGTCCGCCTCTACCCCGCCTCGGCCTTCCCCGAGGGGATCCTGGAGGAACTCCTCGCCCGGGAGATCGCCCCCGGCCTGTGGCAGACCGTCGTGGTCGACAGCCCCCAGAGCCTGCAGCCCCTCTCCCGCAAGGCGCACGAGGACACCGGCCGCCCCGACGACGAGGTCTTCGCCGAGGCCGTGGCCGGCTCCCTGGACGAACCCGTCGAGGTGAGCGAGCACGACCTCGACGGGGTCCGCCTCGTGCACATCGGCGGACCGCACCCCTACGTGGCCGCGCAGGCGCACGCCCTCGGACGACACATCGGCGAGGCCCCGCACGGAGCCCTCGTGGCCTTCCCCGTCCCCGAGGTGCTCATCGCCCACCCGCTCGGCCAGGGGCACCCCCTCGCCGCGATGGAGAACCTGCAGGAGATCGCCGGGAAGTTCGCCGCCGACGCCGCCAAGCCCATCGGCGCCCAGCTCTACTGGTGGCACCCCGGCTCGCTCGCCGCGGGACAGGACGCCGTGCCCGACCTGCGGGCCGTGGGGATCGAGGTCGACCACGAGGCGAAGTCGGTCTCCGTCCGCACCTCCGACGAGGAGTTCGGCCCCGTGCTCGACTCCCTGCTCGGTTAGCCCGCGCCGCCAGGGCGCGGACGGCCTCAGGGGCGGTCGCGGTCCTGGGCCCGGTGCCTGCCGCGAACGCGCCACGGGTTCCGGGGGCGCCGCCGGAACCAGTTCCGGACCCGGAACCGCTCCCTCCCGGCGTCCCGCCCCGTATCGGGGGCCTCCGCGGCGCCGCCCTCGTACCCGGGGTCCGCCGCCCCTCTCGACCAGGGCCGGAACGGGTTGCGGTGGGCGGGAGGAGAGAGCCCGGGCCGCCTCCGCAGCTGGGCCGCCGCCCGGGCGCGGACGGCCTCGCGGGCCCGGGCGGCGGTGGACGTGTCGGGGTGGTGGCGGCCGACCGCGTCCAGGACGGGGAGCGTGTCGGGGTGCTCGGGGCTCCAGAGGCGGTCGGTGTCGTCCAGGACGAGCTGCTCGATGTCCGGAACCCCGTCGGCGGACAGGAACCCGGGCAGGTCCTCGGGGCTGCGCTCCGCGGCCGCCGCGATCATGTCGATGACGACCCAGTGCCCGTGCCCGGCCATGACCCCGTCCACGTCCTCCGGGGACAGCGTCCCGGAGGTGAGCAGGACGACGGCGGCCAGGCTGACCACGGACGGGCGGTCGGAGGACAGGAGCGCGCGGAGCTCGGGCCCGATCTCCGAACTGGTCGCGTCCAGCACCTTCGTCCCCGTCCAGCGGCGCAGCGCCCGGCCGGGGCCGTCGGTCACCGCGACGATCTGGCGCAGGGCCGCGGCGGGGGTCCGCTCGTCCAGCCACGGCAGGACCTCGGCGATCAGGCGCTCGGGCGGCAGTGTCCCCAGGGCGTCGAGGAACCCCGCCGCCCCCGCCCCGGCGAGGCTGCCGACGAGCGGCGCCTCGACGCCCTCCTCCTCCAGGAAACCGCGCACCCCGTACCGGCCCAGGGGCGTCAGCTCCACCGCCGGGTGACCGTGTCCGGCGCACCGGGGGGCGGCCCCGTCGGGGCCCGCGTCCTCCGCGGTGACCAGGGCCACGGCGCCCGTCCCGAGCAGCTGCCGCAGGGTGCGCACGACCCTGCCGGTCGCCCGCCGCCGGTCCCGCGACGGAAGGGGGAGGTCGGGGCCCGGCCCCTCGGCCGGTTCCCGCAGAACCGCCCCGACCAGCACCGGGAGCGGGACCCGGAACCCGTCCGGCGCCTCGTAGAGGAAGCGCAGGACGGCGGTGACGAGGCAGGGCTCGTCGACGCCCGGCCAGGGGGACCCCGCCGAGAGGTCGTCCCGCGCGCGGCCGACGGAGGCCTCGAACACCCCGGTCCACCAGCGCAGGACCTGGTCCGGGTCGCGGACCCGCTCCTCCAGCCCCGGTTCGGGCCCGGCCCAGTCGGCGGTCGCCTCCAGCAGGCCCAGCCGCACGGCGGTCCGCCACGGGAGCGCGAAGCGCGCGGCCTCGACGGACTCGGCGTCGACCCAGTCCGGCCCCTCGGAGGCGGCCTCCGCGTCGAGGCCGTGCGACCACAGCCCCAGCGCCTCGTCCGCCGCGCGGATGTCCGTCGCGTACGGGAGGCCCTCCGGGGTGAGCGGGGTGGCGGGGGCGCTCCAGCGCGCCAGGCGCAGGGCGTCGCGGAGCAGGGGGGTCGTCAGGGCGGCACACGCGAGGACGTCCGCGGGGAGGAGCGACACGGGCCTCGCGGAGGAGGGCTCCCGGCCCGGGGCCGACCGGTCATGAGAGGGCATGTTCGCTCCCGGGTCTCCTGGTGGTGCGCGGACATCCCTTCTACCCCTCCGAGGCACGGCCGTGGGGCGGTTTCGCGAACCCGGTCGGTCCGGTTTCACGGCCGCGGACGCCACCGCCGCCCGGGAACCGGGAACGCGGACCCCGAAAGGCGCTGGTGGGGGGTGGCGCCACCGGTCCGCGGCGCCCGGCCGCCGCCCGGCCGGGCATTCCCGGTCCGGTCCAGGTGCACGAGCGCCGCGTCACGACTCGGGAGGGGTTTTCCCCAGGGGTTGAGCGGTACCCGGCCGGGTCTGCCACCATGTCCGGGGAGGTACGGATGGGCACGGACAACAGGAACCGCCGTCAGGCCGCGCGCAGGAAGGAGCGTGAACACAGGCGCCACCGCTCGGCGGCACAGACCGGATCGGCCACGGGGCCGCAGACGGGTTCCCAGCCGGGGTCCCGGACGGGGCCGCCGCCGTCCGGACAGTACCGGCCCGGCGACGCGGAGCAGGTCCTCGCGCTGGTCGGCCAGGCCGTCCAGGCCTTCCACCACGGGCGCCCCGGCCCCGCCCAGCGCGTCGTCGGCCTCCTCGCGGACGGTCCCGCCGGGTGGCGTACGACGGTCGACCGGATCCTGTTCGCCGAACTCCAACAGGCCGTGGCCCAGGTGTGGCCCCGGGGCTGGCAGCCCGCCGAACTGGTCCGAGGCGCCCGCCGGGAGACCGGGACCGTGGGCTCCGACCTCACCGCCGACCTGGTGGTGGCCCAGTACCGCAGCTACGCCGCCGCCCGCG
The DNA here is from genome assembly GCF_040613895.1 of Nocardiopsis sp. NPDC006198. Classification (NCBI taxonomy): domain Bacteria; kingdom Bacillati; phylum Actinomycetota; class Actinomycetes; order Streptosporangiales; family Nocardiopsidaceae; genus Nocardiopsis; species Nocardiopsis sp. NPDC006198. The sequence continues at coordinate 69,727 of NZ_JBEXSY010000006.1, forward strand.
TCGCCCCGGAATGGGCCGAACAGGTCCGCGCCCTGGGCGAGCCCTGGTGGGGGCGGGACGCCGACCACCCGCAGCGGTTCGCCGAACGCCACAGGCTGCGGCGTCCCGCGGCCGTGGACACCGCGCTGCGCGTCCTCACTTTCCTGTACGCCGTCCCCGCGCTACAGGTGCTCTGCCCCCTCCCGGGCCACGCCCGCACCGTCTCCGCGGGCGCCGCCACCCGGGCCGACCCGGCCAAGCTCGCCCGCATCCGCGCGCTCCTGGCCAAGGCCGAGGCCACCGAGTTCCCCGAGGAGGCCGAGGCCCTCTCCGCCCGCGCCCAGGAGATGATGGCCCGGCACAGCATCGACCACGCCGCGCTGGCCGCCCAGGCGGGGACCACGGGCGACACCCGGGGCCGCCGCCTGCCGGTGGAGGCGCCCTACGAACAGCACAAGGCCTCCCTGCTCTCCGTGGTCTCGGAGGCCAACCACTGCCGCTCGGTGTGGCACAAGGACCTCGGCATGTGCACCGTCATGGGCGCCGCCGGGGACGTCGACGCCGTCGAGCTCCTCTTCACCTCGCTGCTGCTCCAGGCCACCAGGGCCATGCGCCAGGCCGGCGCCACCCGCGACGCCTACGGCCGCTCCACCACCCGCTCGTTCCGCACCTCGTTCCTCACCGCCTTCACCGCGCGCATCGGTGAGCGGCTGGCGGAGGCCGCCGTCACCGGACGCGACCGGGCCGTCGACGAGTACGCCGAGTCGGGCACCGACCTGGTCCCCGTCCTGGCCCGCAGGGAGCGCGAGGTGGAGGAGGCGTTCGCCGAGGCCTTCCCCGAGCTGGTGGAGGTGCCCGTGGCCAGCTCCTCCAACGCCGAGGGCTGGACGGCGGGCCGGGCGGCGGCCGACGCCGCCGACTTCGGCGTGCGGGACCGGTTGGGCGGGTGAACCCGACGGTTTCCGGGCCGGGGGCCCGTGCGGTGGGGATCGCGGTCCCTCGGGCGGCCTGCTTCGTGCTCACCGGCCCTGGTGAGGCAGGGGGCGGAGCAGTCGATCGCTCCGCCCCGGGGGCCTTCCGGACAGGGTCCGGCCTCCTCCAGGCGCCCTGTGGAGGGGGTGCGTCAGTCGCTGGGACAGGTCTTGCACCGCCTCTGCGCCGAGCGAGAGGTGTCGCCCTCCGTCGCCTGGAGCGGTTGGCCCTCACCGATCCGCAGCCACTGCTCGGCGGCGGCCTCGGGGATCCAACCCCATCCGGGGTGCTCCCCGGAGCGGATACGGGGCTCGTCGTTGTGCCAGCACCCGACCTTGTGGGCCATGTCGGTCGGGGAGATCAGGATGGCGTTCGGTCCGAACGGAAGGGTGTCCATGTCGACATGATGTCGATCGTCCGCGGGGTCTGACCCAGGACCAAGGTCCTCTTCTTCCACGGAGTCCGGCGATCGTCCCGACAACCGGTGCGGGACGAGGCCTCGTGGCGGACCGGGAGGGGCGCCGCGCGGACAACCGGACAGAGAACAGGGAGCGCCGGCCCGGAGGTGCGCTCGCCCCCTGCGCCGCGGCCTCCTACAGGCCGGCCCGGTCCAACTCCGTGAGGAACCGCCGCTTGCGCCGGTGCTCCCGGCGCAGCCCGGCCACGAACTCCACGGCGTCCTGCGGCCGTCCGAGGCGCCCGTACAGTCCGTGAACCCTGCGGGCCAGCTCGGCCGCCCGCGGGTAGAGCACCGTACTGGTCAGTGCGACCAGCCGGGAGACCTCCCGCACGTACACGTCGAGGGAGTCACCCGGATGCTCGTTCTCCCTCAGTTCCGCGAGCCTCAACCACTGCTTGTCATCGCAGCCGTGTGCCGTGGCGGCCTCCCACGCCTCGTCCCCGCTGCCCTCCCAGAGCAGTACCTCCACCAGGGGGCACGGGAAGTGCCGGGTGCTCCGCCTGGCAGCCGACCTCCGCAGCACGGCCAGGGCCTGGCCGCGGACACGGGGCCATTCCCCCGGCGCCTCGTCGTCGCGCAGCGCGCGGTAGCTCTCCACGTCGGGCGAGCGCTCGAACACCTCCCAGCGCACCCGACGCAGGTCCTCCCACCTCTCCGCGGCGCGGTAGGCGCCCACGACGTGCTCCACGAGCTGCCCGTCGGGGCGTCCCTCCTTCTCGGCCAGCCCCTGCTCGGCCCACTCCAGGGCCTCGCCGTCGCGCCCGGCGGAGAGCAGGGCGTCGACGATCGCCGCGTGGTACACCCCCTCCCGGCCCTGGGAGTACACGCGCACGAGCAGGTCCACGTCGCCGCTGACCCGCGCGAACTCGGCCATCAGGAAGCGCGAATCCCAGTCGTCGGCGGGGCGGTCCGCCCCGATGCCGGCCAGCCTGTTCCCGTAGTGCTCCAGCCCCGCTTCCCCCAGGACCCCGGCGTAGGACTCCAGCAGGAGTTCGGGGACGCCCGATCCGTTGAGCTGCCGGTCCAGGAGCCACTCCGCCAGCTCCACCGGATCCGGGGCCGCGTTCGCGCACGCCTCGACGTGCGCCTCCACGACGCGGAGGGCGGCCTCTCCCACCTCACCGTCGGAGTCGTCGGCGAGGGGCAGGTACTCGCCGAGCCGCTCGACCGCGTACCGGGAGAGTTCCTCGGCCGTGTCGTGCAGGCCGTCCTCCAGGAGCCGTTGCAGCTGTTCGGCGACGTCGGACACCGTTTCCGCGTATGCCGGGGCCTCGCGGTAGTCCACGAGGTCGTCGATGCGCAGGGCCCGGTCGACGAAGGCGCGCAGGGCGGCCATGGTCATATCGCCGCCACCGGAGCCGGTGACGGCAGCCGAGGCCGCGCGCACCTCCAGTCGGCGTTCGAGCGCCTCGTCGGTCCCGGCCGCCGACACCAGCAGGTCGACCAGGTCGGCGTGGGCGAGCGACTCCAGGTAGGCCCGGATGTCCGGCGGGGCCGCGGCGGCGGGGACGGGCGTCCCGCGCTCCACCGCGGAGAGGTACACCAGGCCGAGCGCCACGCAGTGCTTGCAGAAGTTGCCCTCCTCCGCCCACGGGCAGTCGCACTCCCAGGACATCCGGGACCGGCCGGGCGTGAGTTCCACCCGGTAGGCGTGGGTTCCGGTGACCGTGCCGCGCACGGTCGCCCTGTCGGTGGACAGGCCCTGCACGGCGGGGACGTAGGAGGCGCCGCGGTCGTAGGACTTCCGTCCGGCCAGTTCGAGGAGTTCTTCACGGGAGAAGGCACGCATCCGCCCATTGAACACCGGATCCGGCGCACGGTCCCGCGAACCGCCTCCGCTGTGGTCGCCCCCACCGGAGCCGCGCGCCGGGTCACGCAGGCGCGGTCAGAGCAGGGCATCCAGCGCGTGCAGGGCCGCGTCCCGCCGCAAGCGGTCGTGGAAGTGCTGGTTGCGGTAGTTGCGCAGGCAGCCGTAGCAGGACGTCTCGGAGCCGCAGTCACAGGAGCCGACCCGCGCCCGGGCGGCTTCGAGGACCTCGGGGAATGCCGACGCGATGCGGGTGGCACCTCCTGCGCCTCCCGGGACCGTGTCGAACAGAACCAGTGCCATCGTGCCCGCGGCCCGCCTGAAGGTCGCACCGTCGATGTCGTCACGGCTGATGTCCAGAGCCGAGGAGGCTCCTTCGAGCAGCGCGTACAGCAGGGAGTAGCGGGTCTGGTCAGGGCTGCGCCCGATGTCGAGACGGCCTCCGAAGGAGATCTCCACGATGTCGGTCTCGTACCGGTGGGCGAGGGACAAGTGTGAGAGCGGACCCGAGCACGAGGACCCCTTCAGGGGGTTGGCATGTTCGGTCGGCACCTTGCCGCTCGCCGTCCCCGTTCCCCAACCGCACCAGCCGCAGATCCGGTACCCCTGTCCTGCGGGGCCGTCGGAGATGGCCACCAGCTCACCTCGGCTCCCCGCCCTGCACAGGACCTCGCCGCCGCCCGGCAGCGGCCAGACGTGGTCCTCGGGTTCGGCGGCGAGCCTGAGCACGCTCGTGAAACCGTGCCAGGAGCGCTGCGGCGGTGTCGTTCCGGCCGGTTGCACGGAGGCGCTCGCGACGAAACCGAACTCGGGGACGATGTACTTGGTCCGTCCGCCCCGGGCCACCACCCCGCAGGCCCGGCACACGCCGTCGAGGGGGTCCTTGGACTCGTCGTAGTAGCCGCAGGCCGTGCACACACGGTAGTGGTGAGGGTGCAGCTCCCGTCCCGGGAGGCGGTAGACCCCCGCAGAGGTCCACTTCTTCCCGCCCGCGATGATGGAACCCCCCGGGGCGTACTCGTAGATGGCCGAACTCAGGTCCCGGGCCAGCTCCAGCCTCCTGCCGACCGGTTCCCCGGAGTGATGCGTGCGCAGTTCGACCGTGTCCACCGGGAACCCGTACTTCGGCAGCACGTTGCGGGTCGCGAGGAAACCCAGGAGCGGCCTCTTCACCACCGTGTTGATGGTCTTGCCGAACCGCTCCGCCAGAGCGTCCCTGCGGGCCTCGAATGCCTCCACCCGGCGGCGTTCGAAATCCTCCACGTCCTGATCGATCTCCAGACGCAGGGTTTCCAGGAGTTCGGTGAGTCCGTGGACCCAGCCCTCGCCTTCGACATCGATCTCCTCGGCGATCTCCTCCGGAAGGATTCGTCGCAGGGCGTCGGTGACATGCTCGGGCACGGGGGACAGGTACTCTCTCACCCGGGTGACAGGGGCCCGACCGCCCTCGGTGTCGCCCAGGAAGAACTGGCCGACGGCGCCCCAGGACTCACCGGTCTCCTGGAACCAGTGGCGGAAGAACGCTGCCAGCGCCACCGAGTGGGCGTGCCGCCGGTCGATCCGGACGTTGGCGAGAGGGACGTAGGGCGCCCGCACCTCCCCGGAGATCATCTTCTCCGGTTCCTGGTAGCGGAACAGGTCGTGGGAGCGGCGCTGCGCGTAGGTGACCACCAGCGCCGCCGAGTCGGACCTCCGCCCGGCCCTGCCCGCCCGCTGCACGTAGTTCGCGGTGGTGGGCGGCATGTTGCGCATGAACACCGACTGGAGTTCGCCGACGTCCACACCGAGCTCGAACGTCGTCGAGCACGAGAGGGCGTTGACACGGCCCTTGACGAACTCCTGCTGGATGCGCGCCGCCTCCTGGGCCGACCACTGGGCGGTGTGCTCCTGCGCGGAGAGCGGGACCGGGTTCAACGTTCGGTAGAGGTGGCGGTAGTGATCCGTGTCCTTGTCCGGGTCCGGGATCTCGTAGGGGTGCAGAGTCCCGGGGCAGTTCATGGTCGGGCACACACCGCGCACCGACACCGGGTGCAGGCGTCGGCAGGCATCGCACTGGTAGGGGGTGGCCTCCGGAGTCACCAAGGACAGCTCTAGCCCCTCATGGTCCACCTGGAAGACGGTCCCGAGGCCCCGGACCTCGGACGGGACGAGCCACCCCTCGGACGTGGACCTGAGTAGCTCCCAGACCTTCTCCAACACCATCACCGGGTTCGCGGTCGCTTCCAACCGCTCCAGCACCCGGCGCAGGTAGTTCAGCCGGCGGTTCTGTCCCGAGGTCGGCAGCCAGCTGATCACCTTGCGTGTACGGTCCGCCCCGGTCTGGCGCACATAGACGGGGCCCAGACGAGGAGCGAACACTTCGTCGTCGGCGGCGACGTCCTCGGGCATGGTAAGCGCACCCTGCTGGCGCAGCGTGCGCACCAACTCCCCGAACAGGTCCCACACCTCATTTTCGGCCAGCCCGAGACGGCTGGTGAAGGCCGGGGGCAGCTTCACGCCCTCGGGGCGGGTCATGCCGACCCGCAGGAGGCCGCGTCCCTCCAACGACTGGCGGTCGTCGGTGCTGACCAGCTCGCTCATCACCCAGGGAGCGACCGTCGCCGTGCGCTGACGCCTGGACACCTTGCGGTCGAACTGGCCCGCGTTCTTCGCGGTCCGCGCGGTTGCGTCGACGAGGTCGTCCACCCGGAGATCATCATCGGGGTCGTGGATCTCCGTCATCCCGTCCAGGATGAGTCGCCGACGCTGGAACAGCTGGTAGCTGCCCTCCAGGTAGGGGGCGAAGAAGGCCGCGGACTGGCGGCTGTCGTTGAACATCAGGAGTTTGCGGCCTCCTCCCGGCTGGTCGGCGACCCTGTCGTCGGCGTCCTCGGGCAGGGCCTGGTACAGCGCCGTGGCCACGACCGCGGCGGAGGCGTCGTTGCCGCTCTCGAACCGGCGAAGGGTGTGGGTGCCGAGTGCACCACAGCTCAGGCACCGGGCGGCCCGGTCACCCCGGGTCTTGATCAGGCGGCCTTCCCGCAAGGAGCGCTCGGTGCATTCGACCGCGCACGCACCGGTCGGCGACTCCGACAGCGTGCCGCAGCCGACGCACAGGTAACGGGTCTGAGGGTTGATCTTGTGCGGGGCCTCCAGGGTGTCGTCATCGTCGTCGAGTGTGATCGGAGTGCTGCCCAGGTGCAGCCAGTCGGGGGCCTTCTGGTGGGGGCTCTGCGGCAGCAGCCTCAGCCCGGCCCCGTAGGCCTCGATGCTGCCGACCAGGTACAGGTCACCGCAGCGCTTGCAGGACCCGACCTCGAACGCGGATGCCGAACAGGCGGGGCACGTCTCGTGGCGGGCCAGCGACACGTGCGGACCCTGCTCGGTCAAACACGTGAACGCGCCGTCGGTGGCGCGGGTGAACAGGTGGTAGCGGGCAGACAGGAGCGGATTGCCGTCCGCGTCGCGGATCGCACTCGCCAGCGCGACCAGGTCGGTCAGCACCCGCAGGCGGTCGGCTGCGGTGAGTTCCCCGCCCGGCCCTTCGGTCCCGGGGACGGCCTCGAACAGCTCCTCTGCCAGCTCGTCTAGGGGCCGGGGTCCGCCCCGGGCCAGGAGAACCCGCAGGTGCTGGATCCGTCGCTCCCCGGCCAGGAGGGCGAAGGGGTCGGTGCCCTTCGCACCGTGCTGCGAGGCCACCCCTCGCAGAGCCAGGCCCGGATCGTCGGCTCTGCGGACGGCCTGGTAGTCGAGGGCGGACAACGGCCCCCACGTGGAGTCGGGCACGGTGTCCCGGTGGGTGGCCCGGATCAGGTCCTGTTGCGCGGGATCGCCGTCGTCCCACATGAACGGGGCGTCGAAGAGCCGTTGGGCGAAGGTCGTCACCGCCCCGGGGTCGTCGCCGACGGTAGCGCTGGTCGCGATGCACTGGAGCTCCTGCCCCGGGGCGACGCGGTCGCGCAGCCTGCGCAGGAGCATGGCCAGTTCGGCGGCCTTGGCACCGTCGTAGACGTGGGCCTCGTCCAGGGCGATGAACCGCCAGTGGCCGGCGTGCTCGCCCTCGAACAGGTCCAGGTCGGCGGGACGGAGCAGCAGGTACTCCAGCATCGCGTAGTTGGTGAGCAGGAGGTGGGGCGGGTTCCGCCTCATGTGTTCACGGCTGAGGAGTTCGTTGGGGAGGGGGGCGCGGCCCGGGTGCAGGGCACGGAAGGAGTCCAGCGCCTGCCGCTCGGTCTCCTTGGTCTCCCCGGTGTAGCGGCCGAAGGTGATGTGGGGGCTGTGCGCCAGCAGGGTTTCGCGCAATCGCTTGAGCTGGTCGTTGGCGAGTGCGTTCATCGGGTACAGCAGGATAGCCCGGACACCCGGACCGAGTTCTCCGCGTTCATGCTGGGCCTCGAGCTCGTTGAGGATCGGTAGGAGAAAGCTCTCGGTTTTGCCCGACCCGGTTCCGGTGGCCACCACGAGGTTGCGGCCCTCGCGTGCCTTGCGGATGGCCTCCTCCTGGTGCGTGTACAGCGGCCGGTCCAGGTGGACAGCGGGACCTGAGAGCGAGCCGAACCCGGGGGAGAGGACCCCCTCGGTGATGAGTTCGCGCGGCGTACGCCCGGTCTCGTAGGAGGGGGTGGCCTCCAACAGCGGTCCCTTGCTCAGCAGGGGACTGTCGGTGATCTGGTCGGCGAGGGCCTCGGCGAGCGCGGTGTCGCGCACCGGCAGCAGTGAACGCAGGTAGCGGCGGTAGCCACCGCTGATCATCGCGCTCACGTCGATGGGGTCGATCTGGGAGGTCATCGGGTGTGCTCCTTGGTGAAGTGTGCGCGCTCGGCCCCGGCGAGGGTGAGTTCGGCCAGGACGATGTCGATGCGGACGAGGTCGGGCGCACAGCGGGCGAGGTCCCCCCAGACAGCCCGCTGACTCCGGACGAGGGAGGTGAACGAGGGCTCTCCCCGTGCGGCCAGCCGGGCAGCCAGAGCCAGGGCGAGTGAGGCGGCGGGCAGGTTGCGCCATCGGGCGGCGCCCGGAGCGTGGCGCGGCTCCAACAGGGTCAGGGCCCGGCGTCGGTAGGGCTCTTGCAACCGCTTGACCAGGTGGAGGACGGCAGAGGTGATATCCGAGGCGTCGCGCCGCATGCGGTGCAGTTCGGACTGGTTGCGTGCGGTGAACAGCCCCAGGGCGGCCTGTGTACGCGAGTCCTCGTCGAGCAGCGCGCGCGGTACGACCCGCGCAGCCTGCCAGATCGCGGTGACCTGGTCCTCGGGCATGCGGGACAGGTGTTCGGTGTTGGCGTCGAACCTGCCCGAGCCCGAGGCCGGGTCCGGAGCGCCTCGGAGGAGGTCCGCGGCGATGGAACCGCACTGCTGCTCCATCTGCTCCAGGAGTTCGACGTGGTCGGGGTCGGCGGACGCGGCATCGACCAGGGGCATGAGGTTGCTGGTGGCCAGGGCAGCGGCGGCGGGCAGGCGGTGCCACAGCTCCGCTGCCTGCCGGGTGGGAACGCGCTCGCCCGCGGGCACAGCTGCGAGCCCTCCGACGACCAGTGCCCACACGCTCTTCGCGGCGGACAGTTCGGCGCTGCCGTGTGCCAGGAGCGCAGGCAGCGGGGTGTTGCCCAGTGCCGCGGCACAGGCGTCGACCCGCTCCCTAGGCACACCCGACCTGATCAGGAGGTCCGAGGAGCCCAGCACCCGCCACAGGCGCACGGCGTTGTCGTGGGTGAGGGAGAGGGTGTCCAGACCGGTACCGGTCGCGAAAGCGGCGCACAACCGCTCCTCGTCCGGGTCGGAGCCCGCGGGGCGGCCGTGGGCCTCGCAGGACAGCACGTTCGGGTCTCTGATGGTCGGCCAGTGCGGCCAGTCGGTAACCGACCACGGGTCGTCGACGGCGAGAAGGAGGCGCATGCGCCCCGCATCGTGCAGTTCCTGTGGAAGCCGGATGTGCCCGTCGGTGGAGACGGGCAGGACTACAGGGGGCCGCCACGGTGCGCCGTAGGAGTACACGGCCGCGCTGACGTCCTCGATACCGGCGAAGCCGTCGAGTTCGACGACCCCGTCCCGAAGCTCGGCACCGCCGGCCAGCCGCCGGGGGCGCACGACGGCGACGGGGACCGGTGCCGTGCCGTGGCCGATCAGCAGCCGCAGGTGGCGCCGTGCGGCGGCCGTCTCGACGACCTGCCCGAGCGGATAGCGGTGGGTGTTCGTTCCCAGGGTGGCGTTGGAGCTCACCCACTGGACGACGTCGTCACCGTGCAGGACGCACAGCGGGCCGGGCCGGACTCCGCCCTCGGGCACGCGGACGAGCAGGTCGCCCGCCTCCGAGATGGACTCGCAGTCCAGGCGGAGCGGTTCGGCGCGCCACTGCGGGGCCCGTTCTCCTGTGGTCAGCAGGCGGATGTGCGGAGGCTCCACGACGAGGGGGAGCACCGACGTCCCGGCACGGACCGATACCGGGTGCGCCGACTCGTCGTGGCCGAACCGCAGGTGGTTAGGAGCGGCCTCCGCACCCTCCGGAGCTGTCAGGTGCGTGTCGGAGCTGACCAGCCCGCGCGTGTCGAGCACGCGTACGTCCGGCGTGTGTCGGGCGGCAAGTCCCTCGGCGACGGTGACCTGCCGGCTCAGCCCGCGGCCCAGCGGACCCCGGACGTGCACCATGAACGAGCTCACCACGGGGGAGGGCAGGTCGTTGAACAGTCGCAGGTGGTCACCGGACCGCGCACGGGTGCGTGAGACCAGGCGCCCCTCCTCCACCGACCGGGTCTCCACCAGCCACTCCACCGGCGCACCCTCCGCCTCGGGCAGTACCACGACGGGCAGTTCGGCGTACACCGGAGCTCCGTGCGGAGTGGTCACACCGGTGACCGGTGCCGGAAGCTCCAGCCGAGGCCGCTCTCGGCCCTGAACGTGGTGGGAGGGCCCGTCCGCGAGCCGCACCCAGTCGTTGCGGCGCAGACGTGCACGGAGCAGTGTCCAGCCCTCCCAGCCGTAGGGCACGTCGAACTCGCCGAGGTCCTTCACGGCCTCAGACCGGACGAGCGCGTGCGCGGTCGGGTGGAGTACCCAGACCGGTCCGGGCGGCAGCGCGAGGTCGGTGCTCACCAGAGCACCGGAGTCGTCGAAGATCAGCAGCGGGTCCGCCGGGTCGATGAGGGGCAGCTGTTCACGCGATCCCACTCCCTGCGCGGTCACGCTCACGGTACGGGTGGGGCGGGGCAGGGCGAACACGGTCTGCTCGGCCGCTCCCGCTCCCCAGCGGCGGTGAGCACGCACGGTGCGGGTTCCGTCGTCGGTGGTGACCTCCCACAGCACGTCCAGGTTGTCGCCGTCCTCGACCGTGGGCAGGACGACGTGTACGCCGTGGACAAAGGGATCCAGGTGGATGCGCGGTCGCGTGACGCGCGGGCGGGCGGCAACGGAGGCCTCGTGCTTGGGGAGCGCACCGCGGGAGGCCGCCCGTTCCAGCGCCTCTCGGGCGGGCTGCTGGAAGCGCCCGGGCAGTCCCACGTCGCGGGCGCTCGCGGAGGGATCCTCTCGGAGGGCGTCGAGCAGGTGCATGCACCGCTCGATGGTCTCCAGGGCGTAGTCACCGCCCGAGAAGATGAAGCGCTGGGCCGGGATGTCCAGGTCCTTCAGGCGATGGTGGCCCGAGACGGCCCACTGGTGGAATCCGTGCGCGTCGGAGCCCGGGGCGACAGCGGCACGGTGCAGCAGCAGGTCGAAGAGGTCTCCCAGACAGTACGTGGGGATGCCCGAGTGCATGAGGATTGGTCCGACGTACTTGTGGTTCATACCGGGGAAGGCGTCCAGACCCAGGATCTCCAGCGCGCGCAGGAAATTGTCCCCCCACGCTCCGCTGTCCTGCCGGGCCGAGGACACCCCGGTGGTCTTCCACAACGGCGGCCAGAAGGTACCGCTGCCGTAGCGGCTGGTGGCGGTGCCGACGGTGACCGCGGCGGTACAGGCGGGCCACCGGTGCAGGGCGGCCTTCTGGTACACGTCGAGCTGGGTGCTGAAGACCTTGCCCAGAGCCCGTGCGGCTTGGTCGAGCTCCCGCTGGTTGAACGGGGCCTCGGAGACGAGGGAGACCGATTCCAGGCGGGGACGCCACTCGGATTCACGGATATTGAGCAGCTGCTCGGGGGTGACCTTCGTGGCATTGGCCGGGGGCTCCTCCTGCTCGAAGGGCAGAGGCAGGGGCATGGACATCGCCGGCTCCAGGGGGTGTCGTTGGCGCTGCGTGTTATCTCCGATGCAGTCAACATAGAAGTAACGTGAAAACATTGTCAACCCGCAAGCTCTTGTGGTGTACTGTCCTCAGATCACGAGAGGAGGCCCTTGATGGTGGAGACCTCACAGGTCACTGCGGCCGACATCGCACGGATCGCGCAGGTGAGCCGGACCACGGTCAGCAACTGGCGCAGGCGCCACGGAAACTTCCCGCAACCCGTCGGGGGGAGCGGGAACCGATCGCTGTTCGACCGGGCTCAGGTGGAGGCTTGGCTCGCCGGAGGCGGGCGCCTGCCCGAGAAGAAGCCTCACGAGCGCGTCTGGGAGCAGGTCTGCGCCGTCGCCGCGCGGGGCGGGGACCTGGGAGATGTCGTGGCCGTCGCCCAGGAAATGTTGCTCGGTCTGTTTCGGAACGGTGCTGGGGGTCTGTCCCAGAACGACACGGCGGCCGTTGGCACGGCAGAGGAAGTGGCCGGGGAAGCCGTGGAGGCGCGGCTGGCCGCGCACCCGGACGGGCCCGGTCTCGTCCACGCCGTACGGGAGGCGGCCCCGACACCGGAGCACGCCCGTGAACTCTCCGAACACCTGCATGAAGCCTACCTAGCCGCACTGGGCGGCAAGGCGCACATCACCCCTGAGCCGCTGTCCCGCCTGATGGCCGACCTGGCCGGGGTGCGCGGCGCCGAGGTGTTCGACCCCGCCTGCGGAACCGGCACACTCCTGCGGACGGCCGCGGAGGAGGGCGCGGTCGGCCTGTACGGGCAGGAGGTGGCGGTGTCCACCGCGCGCCTGGCCCGCGCGCGGGTGGGGATGGTGTCCACCGGCGCACCCGGTGGGATCGCCGAGGGCGACTCGCTGATCGACGACGCCTTCGCTGAACGCCTCTTCGACGCGGTGCTGTGCAACCCGCCCTTCAACCAGAAGGCCTGGGGGATCGAGCAGCTCGCCTATGACGAGCGCTGGGCCTACGGGGTGCCGCCCCGCGTCGAGTCCGAGCTCGCATGGATCCAGCACTGCCTGGCCCACACCCGCCCCGGCGGCCGGGTCGTGGTGCTCATGCCCCCCGCGGCCGCCTCCCGGCCCTCGGGCCGGCGCATTCGCCGGGAACTGCTCCGGCGGGGCGCGCTGCGGGCCGTCGTCGGGCTGCCCGCGGGAGCCGCGGCGCCCGTCCATGTCGGACTGCACCTGTGGGTGCTGGAACAGCCCGCCGCAGAGGCTGCGGAACCCCGTGTGCTGTTCGTCGACACCGCGATCGATACCGGTGAGACGGCGGACGGAGACAGTGACGGGCGCCGTCCCGTCGAGTGGGAGAGGGTGCGCGGGGTCATCGGTGATGTCTGGCGGACCTTTCTCACCGAACCGGCCAGAGCCGAGAGCGTCCCCGGTTTCTGCCGTACCGTGCCCGTGATCGAACTGCTCGACGATTCCGTCGACCTCACCCCCGGCCGCCACCTGCCGCTGGCCGTGCTCGAGACGAACGCCGAGGAGGCACGGATAGGAGTCGGCAAGGTGCACCGAAGAACCCTGCGCGCCCTGGAGCGCGCACGTACGACCGTCCCTGGGGAGACCTGGGGCGAGCGGGAGGCCGCGGAGTGGCGGATGGTGACCGTCGCCGATCTGGCCCGTTCCGGTGCGCTGGTCCTGTACCGGGCCTCGACGGCGGCATCCGGGCTGTCCTACTCGGAGGAGGAAGCAGGGGGAACCGGTCTCCGGGTGCTGACTCTGGGCGACGTCCTCGGTGACAGGGAGCCGAGCGGACGCCTGGCCGAGGGCTCGGGGGACACAGGAGGCTCCGGGGACGCCGGGGAACCGGACGCACGGGTGGAGATCCGGGCCGGTGACGTTGTCGCCCCCTCCACACTCGCGAGGAGGGACCTGTCCCGGGCCCGGGTCGCCACCGACACCGATGCCGGGGCACTTCTGGGGCCGAACCTGCACCTGCTCAGACCGGATCCGGCGCACATCGACACGTGGTTCCTGGCCGGGTTCCTGGACGACGAGGACAACCTACGCCGCGCCGGACAGGGGTCGACCATCGTCCGGGTCGATCTGCGGCGGCTGCGGTTGCCTCTGCTGTCGTTGGACGAACAGAGGCGCTACGGCACCGCGTTCCGTGAGCTGCACGACTTCCGGGCCGAACTACGGCGTGCCCAGGAGGTGGCGGCGGACCTGGGTGAGCGCCTGTCCAGCGGGTTGCGGTCCGGGCTGCTGGCACCGCCGTCACCACCCCCTGCCGAACAGGAAATGGAGCCCCCGCACATCCGCCAGACTTGAGACACACCCCGCCCCTCACCCCTCAGACACACCCCTTCGGAATGTGCCTGACTCTGTGCCAGAAGGTAGTGGGCTCCCAGCTTGCGATCGATCAGGCGTAGGTTCTGTGTCTGCTCCTCGAAGAGATGGATGAGGCCCTGGTCGATCGAAGCGACCTCCAGACGCTCTGCCACCTCGTTGTCGGCAGCCGATGATTTCGCGTCAGCAGCAGGAGCGATGCCGTCGCCCGCAGTGGAATGCTTCCTTTCCACGAACGGTTGTCTGGGCACCAGGCCGAACAGGATTCGGGAGGGATCGGGCATGTCGAGTCCATCCGCGATCCGCTCGATCAACTGCAATGAGCTGACCGTTCGCCTTCCGCTCAGGATCTCGCTCACCCGACCTTGAGCGATACCGGTCGCCGACGCGATCCGGGTCTGACTCACACCATGGGCTTGGGCCAGACGCAGCAGACCGGCGATATCGCGCTCACGTAGGACCCGCCGTGTCTCCTTCCATTCCCAAGACCGGGCCGGGATGGTGATTTTCTCCCAAGAGCAGCTGGGCAAAGCTTCCATCCCCTCGGCAGTCGACGTGGACACGGCCTCGATTATCTCCGAGCGGGATATCCACCAGGAATGGGAGGAGCGGTGCCCGTAACGGGATCGTCGCCTGTGACGCAACCTCCCCGCTCCATCGCGAGCGCCGTCACAGGAGCCTGTCCATGGACGTTCCCCTGATTTCCGAGACCCTGTCGACGTACATCGGCACCGACACCACCCTGCGAGTGAAAATCCTTGACGCCTGCGGCATGACCTGCACCTTTTGTCACAACGAGGGCACCCCTGTCGTGGTCGACAACCGCAACCGCGGGCCCAGTCCTTTTCTCACCTCCGGTAGCTCAGGGCGGATGTCGATCTACGCCGCCACCAACGGCGCCACCTTCCTGCCCGCCACCGTCCCGGCCGACGAAGGCTTCATGGCATGTACCGGCTGGGTGACCACATGGGCTTCACCGAACTCCACCTGACCGGAGGCGAACCCACACTCCATCCACGCCTGCCCGACCTGGTCCGCCTCGCCTCTGGGCAGGGATACCGGGTGTGCATGACCTCCAATGGCGAGAACGGGGCCCGACAGATCCCCGCCTGCGCTGACGCCGGACTCGACCGCGTCAACTTCTCCATCTTCGGCACCACCCCGGGCGAACTCGCCCAGGTCCAGCACGCCCGCTTCCGCGACCAGGCCAAGGCCGCCGCCAAGATTGAGGCCCTACACGCCTCCATCCAGGCCTGTGTCGACCAAGGGATCCAGGCCAGCGCCAACATCGTCGTCCTCGACCACACCCACACCGACCGCGTACACCGGATCCTGGACACCTACGCCCCCGAACTGTCCGTGCGCCTGCTCAACTCCCTCGACCACGGGCAGGAGTCCATCGACGCCATCGGCGAGGCTCACCACCTCACGCCCGGGGTCTCCGGAGCGCGTACCGCCTACCGCATCGACGGCGGGCGACGCCGTATCCACGTCAAGTGGATCCGTCCGGTACGCCTGCCCGCCACCTGCCAGGGGTGCTGTTTCAACAACGACACCGACTGCCAGGAGGGCTTCTACGGCCTTCGCCTGTACCGGGACCGCTACGGGCGCTACCTGGTGGGCTTGTGCCTGCAGCGCATGGACTTGTGGCAACCGCTCGAGGACTTCCTCAACGGTCCGGTCAGCACCGAGATCCTCGGTTTCCGTCAGGACGACCATGACGGGCTGGTAGCCGTTCACCACGGTCACACCATTCGTCCGAAGACGCCAGCACGTACCAAGGAAGGGAATCCCAACCCATGGGTGAGATCGAGTACGAGGCCAAGGTCCTGGACATCGATGCCGATCAGGTGGCCCGATTGATCCTGGACAAGGGTGGTGTGGAGGTCGGTGAGGCGTTCCAGCGCCGCTACGTCTACGACATTGAGCCCGGCGATGCCTCCCGGTGGGTGCGTCTGCGCGATACCGGCAGCGAGGTGACGCTGACTGTCAAGGAGATCGATTCCGACGCCATCGGTGGTACCCGAGAGACCGAGACGGCCGTTGGTGACTTCGCCACCGCCAACGCGTTGCTGGGCAAGCTGGGCTACGCCTCGAAGGCCTACCAGGAGAACCGCAGGCGCAGCTTCACCCTGGACGGTGCTGAGCTGGAGATCGACTCCTGGCCCCGTATCCCCGCTTACCTGGAGATCGAGGCGGGCAGTCGTGCTGAGGTGGTGCGTATCGCCGCTCTACTTGGCTATGGCGAGAGCGATCTGACGGGGGAGAACACCACCAAGGTCTATGCCCGCTACGGCATTGACCTGGCCGCGATCACGGATCTGCGGTTCTAGGAGCGCTGACGCCAGAGCGCTGTGTGCCCACCGTACGACGGGCACACGGCGTGATCGGTGATGTGAGGACGACAAGCGAAAAAGGGTGATGACTGTGGCTCGCACCGAGTACTACGACGACCCGGCGGCTCCCGTTCCCAACAGTCTGGTGGTCGCGGCCAGTGCGGCCGTCGTCGACGACGAGGGCCGCCTGCTGTTGCTGCGACGGGTGGACAACGGGCTGTGGGCGATGCCGGGCGGGGCGATGGAGATAACCGAGAGCCTTCCGGAGGCGGCCGTGCGGGAGGTGCGCGAGGAGACCGGCTATGAAGTGGAGGTGACCGGGTTGGTGGGCACCTACACCGACGCCCGGCACATCATCGCCTACAGCGACGGTGAGGTGCGCCGCCAGTTCAACGTGTGTTTCCGGGCCCGGGTGGTAAGCGGTCGCCTGGCGGTGAGCGATGAGTCCCACGAGGTCCGCTGGTTCGGCCCCGAGGAAGTGGCGGGGCTGGAGATGCACCACACCCAGCGACTGCGTGTGGAACAAGCGCTGGCCGGGGGCGCTTCCCACGCGGGCTGATCCCCGTTGCACGGGACGCCTCGGGTAGCGTTTTCACGCTGGTTGTCAACGACAGGACTGGGCCCGTCCCCCGGCACTCCTTCACGGAGACGGGTGAGTCTCCTTCGTCCCTCCACCAGCACACACGGAGGGGGCCGCGCACCGGCGAATCCCAGGGTCTTCCACGTGTGGGTCAGTGACGTCCCGACGCGGCGGCCTTCTTCTGGCGGTCGCGCCTCCGGGTGACCACGGCGATGGCCACTGTGGTGGCCAACCCCAGGACGGGCAGGGTGATCCAGGTGATCGCCCATGTGAACTGCCGTCTTCCGGCGCTGTCGGCCACGTACGTGGAGGCGAGACCGAACTCGGTGTTCCTGTTGTCGCAGCTGATGTCGTAGGTGCCGCTCTCGGTGACCTCCAGGGTCTGGACCAGATGCCACTCCTCGGCCCCGTAGTCGACGCTGCGCACATGGCGGCGTTCGCTCATGCCCGGCGTTCCAGAGGGGGTGGTGAACGAACAAATGCCATCGAACGACAGACCGTAGACCCCGATGACGTCGAGGTCTTCCTCATCGACCTTCAGTTGGGCCTCCAGGTTCGTGCCCACCTCGCTGATGAAGTCCGGTGCGGGGTGACGGACCCAGGGACCCAGCGCGAGCAGGACCCCGAAGACCACCAGCGTGACGACCGCGGAGACCAGGCTTGCGACGTAGCCGTCGCGCAGGCGTCGCCTGCGCGGAGCCTGCGGGGAGCCGGGGGACATGGAGGGGGAAGGGGAAGACATGGCCGACAGTATGTCAGTGGGTCACGACCAAAAGTGAGCGGCAAGTGAGCGATGCGTTTCGTGTGGGCGCACCGACATGACCCGAATCACCATGACCGGCAGTGTTCTCGGCACCTGCGCCTACATGTCCCCGGAACAGGTTTTGGCCGGTGGGGTCAACCTGCGTAGCGACCTGTACTCCCTGGGCTGCATCCTGTACGAGGCACTTACCCATCAGCCTGTCTTCTCCGCCGACTACACCCCCTTCAGGCTCCAGCGCGCCCACGTGGAGGAGGAGCCCAAGCCCCCTCCTTGCACCGCCCGGACCTGTCGGCCAACCTGGACCGACTGGTCACCGACCTGCTGGCCAAGGACTCCGAAGCCCGCCCCGTCTCCGCGCAGGAGGTCTACGACCGGCTCGTTCCCCACTTTCCCCAGACCGGTCCCGCCACCCCCGACAAGCCCCTGCCGCCAGGGGCACTGCCAGACCCCACCCGCCCCTACCGGCGGCCGATGGCACCCCGCCCCAAGACACCCGCACCTGCTCCGATCCAGCTGCTGCCGCCCACCCCGGTCGAGCCGACGGGCAACGTGATCCCGGGAATGGCACCCGGAGAGCTGGCCGAAGCCGACCGCCACGCGCAGGAACTCATCGACGAGGGCCGTTTCGCCCAGGCCGTAGGCGTCCTCGACGACGTCATCTACCCGGCGCCGGCAGCGCTGGGCAGCGAGTCCGCACAGGTCGTCGAACTGCTCTTGCTGCGCGCCACCGCCCTGCTTCTCAGCGACGACGCCGGACGCGCCCTTCCGGAGTTCACCGCCCTCGTCGGCGTCCTGGAACGGCAGGCGGGACGCGACGACGAACGCGCACTGCTCTGCCACCAGCAGACCGCCTACTGCCTGGCCCAGCTCGGTGAGACCACCCGCGCCCTGCACACCGCCGAGGAGGTCCTCACCCGTGATCAGAGCCGTCGGCGGAGAGCGCTCCGACGACGCGCTCGACCTGTGCCAGGCGATTGCCATGTGGCGGCTGCGCTCCGGTGACACCGGGCAGGCGGCGCGTGAACTTCACACGCTGTACGCTGACCTGCGCGCGCAGTACGGAGCCCAGGCCCTCGAGGCACTCCAGGTGGCGGAGATGCTGGACCGGCTGCGCGGACGCGGCACACCGTAGGGACAAACCCCCGTCCCCGTGATGTGCCCCCTTCGACCTTCACCCCCGTGGAAGGAGCCCTGCCCCATGCCTCAGCTCGCCCTGGGCGACCAGTTCTTCAAGAGCGGTGAGTACGACGAACTCCCCCCGAGCGCTCGGAAGAACATCCGCCTCGCCATGGAGAAGTTCGGTCTTCTCACCCCCGCTGAACTGAAGGCGGACAAGGGCCTCAACTTCAAACCGCCCTCGGGTAGGCGCAGCCGCAGCATCTTCACCTTCAAGGTGGACAACTTCTATCGGGGCGTTGTCCTGGCCCCCGAGAGCGGCGACAGCTACGTGCTGCTCAAGGTCATGAACCACGATCCGGCCTATGACTGGGCGAACAAGCAGGACGCTGGCGTCAACCAGCTCACCGGCGCGCTGGAGGTCTGGGACGCCGAAGGACTGGAGCGCCTCACCCCCGGCTTGGAGGAGCGCGCGGCTCCCACCGCTCCCGAACAGCGGCTGTTCGCCAAGGTCTCCGACGGGGACCTGAAGGCCCTGGGCATCGAGGACAAGGTGCTGCGGGCGGCGCGCACCGTCGTGGACGCCGACGCGCTGGTCGACGTCGTCCCGTTCCTGCCCGAGGACCAGAGCGAGGTACTTCAGTACCTCGCCGCGGGGTTCTCGGTGGCGGAGATCTGGCGCGATGTCGTCGCGCACCGGCCCGCAGGGGGAGCGGGCCACGACCTGGACACCGCCATCCGCAACACCCCTACCCGTATCAAGCTGGTCTCCGGGCTGGACGAGCTGGAGGAGATCCTCTCCCAGCCCTTCGCCGTCTGGCGCACCTTCCTGCACCCGGCGCAGCGCAAGGTCGCCTACAAGGCCAGCTACCCGGGCAGCTTCCAGGTCACCGGTGGCCCCGGCACCGGGAAGACGGTGGTGGCCATGCACCGGATCAAACACCTGCTCTCCTACGCCCGCCCCGGCGATCGGCTGCTGTTCACCACCTTCACCAACGCGCTCGCCGACGCGTTGGGCGCCGGGGTCGGACAGCTCCTGGACGACCCCCGCCACCTCGACATGCTGGACATCACGACCGTCAACGCCCAGGCCAGCAAGGTTCTCACGGAGGCTGCCGGAGGCAAGCCCCCGCACTTCATCACGGACGCCAAGGAGTTGGAGCGCTGGCGGACCGTCGCCGAGCTGCTGGAGCTGGACTGGACCGCCGAGTTCCTGGCCCAGGAGTACCGCCACGTCCTCCTGGCGCAGCGTCTGGACACCCTGGAGGAGTACCAGAAGGCCGCGCGCGGCGGCCGAGGCCGTCCGCTGAGCGCCTCCCAGAGGCAGACGGTGTGGCGGGCGGTCACCGCGTTCACCGAAGCCCTGGACGCCGACGGGGTGCAGACCCACCTGCGCGGCTGCGACCTGGCCGCCCGAATCCTGGAGGAGAAGGGGCCGCTGTACCGGCACGTGGTCGTGGACGAGGCCCAGGACCTGCACCCAGCGCAGTGGCGGCTGCTGCGCGCCGCCGTGGCCCCCAAGCCCGACGACCTGTTCATCGCGGGCGACCCCCACCAGCGCATCTACGACGCCAAGGTCTCCCTCAAGGCCCTCGGTGTCAACGTGGTGGGTCGTTCCCAGCGGCTGCGCCGCAACTACCGCAGCACCCAGCAGATCCTCTCCTGGTCGAGTCCGCTGTTGAACGGGGAGAAGGTGGAGGCCCTGGCTGACGGCGGAACCGAGTCCCTCGCCGGATACCGCTCGGCGCTCCAGGGGCCCCGGCCCACCACGCACGCCGCTGCCGGCCTGGAGGACGAGTTGGACGCCCTGGTGGCCAAGGTCCGGGATTGGCTCGACGCCGGGATCGAACCGTCCTCGGTGGCGGTTGCCGTCCGGTTCAAGTGGATGGGCAAGAGGGCGGTCTCCGTGCTTACCGCCGCCGGGATTGAGGCGTGCGAGCTGCGCGGGGCTGGCGACGACACCCCGGGCGTGCGAGTGGGCACGATGCACTCGCTCAAGGGACTGGAGTTCCGGTGCGTCGCGGCGGTGGCGGTCACCGACAGGGCGGTTCCCAACCCCAAGGCGATCACCCCGGAGGAGGTGGACCCGCTCCAGCACAGGACGGACCTGATGGCGGAGCGGTGTCTGCTCTTCGTGGTCTGCACCAGGGCCCGGGACCACCTGCACGTCTCATGGCATGGAAAACCGAGCCCCTTCCTTGTCGAGGCCGGTATCGCCTGAGCCGATTGAGAGGGAATGAACCGACCCCCGCCCTCTCCCCGGAGTCATCTTGGTTCTCCCGGATGGCTTCGGGTGAGGGCTTGCCGGGGGAAGAGGCAGCTTGTTCGCAGGAAAGACCGGGCAGTGGCGCCCGGTGGTGCGCGCTCGGACAGTGGGGGATGAGCACTGGCCAGTGGTCGGACCTGCCGTGTGCGGACCTGAGGAAGCCTGGGTGCATTCTGGCACTGGTGGCGGGCCGATCGACCACCCTGCTCGGGCGGCCACCGTTCCGAGTGCTCCAGCGACCATGCCCGCGCCTTCGAGCTCCAGGCCCTGAAACCGCACCTGGTGCGCTGGTTCGGAGAGAGCACCCAGTCCTGCTGGGTCGCCACCCCCACCGGCCTCACCGAGGACCCCACCCCGGTGCCCTGCTTGTTCTCCTCGAGCCCGCCCCTGCATTCGCTCTTCCCCGACCAGCGACCAGACCGATTCGGGAGCGGACCAGGCCGTCGGTTCACCCCCGAATCGGTGTGGCCCATTTGCGTGCGGGAGACAGCCGTGGGACCTCACGGAAAGAGTCCCCTCGTGCGTGTGGATAGGGTTCTGCGAGTGATCTATGTTTTCACCCTTGATTCGACCACTCGCCGTGGTATCAGCAAGAACATCGACATGCACGGGTATTTCACGCATGTGCTTCCCCCAGGGCTCCCCGACCCCTACCCCAAGGGGAACATCGCTCTTCTGTTCGTTCGCTATGACAAAGAGGAGAAAGGCATTCTTCCCGGGGTCTACCTGGAGAAACTGGGTGTCGTTCTCAACCCGAGGGGCGAGAAGGTCGCTAAGGTCGGGAAGCGCATCAAGATCGACCTCCTGCGATCCATCGGCGGGCTCCTACCGTTGGACACCCTGGTACAGAGGCTCGGCTTCGACCTCGCGGCCCGGTTGCGGGTGGCCACGAAGGCGGGTGTCTACCCTATGGCAAAGGAGGAGGGAGAACTCGTGCTCTCCGCTCTGCGGAGCACGTCCGACTGGTTGAGTGACCTCCTCACCTACTTGGATGACGTCCTAGACCGCGACCACTTGGACGAAGAACATCCCGGGGACGCGTTCCGGCTGGAGGAGCGGGACGCCCTCCGGGTCGCCGCGCGCATCGGAGGGTTTTCCAGTGCGTCCCTGGAGGTCTGGAAACGGCCCAGGGACGCCGGCGCTCCCTACCTCGCGGGCCTCATCCGCGAACCGACCGAACAGGCCCTTATCGAACAGGATGTACACCCGCTCGTGGACTGGGCCGCCGACCTCGGACAGCGCCGTCGCTCCGACATCGACGTGCTCACCGATGGCGACCGCCGACTGGAGATTGCGAACGTCAACGCCACCTCTGTGGAGGCGAGGCTGGGGACGGACCTGATCTATTACCACCACAACACGCGGAGCTTCGTCTTCGTCCAGTACAAGCGTCTTCCCTTTGGCGAGAAGCACATCTGGGTCGACGAGCGACTGAGATGCCAGCTGGACAAGTTGGAGCGGGTCGCCGCTCTCAGCGCCCAACCCGTCTCTTCCGAGGACTGGCGGCTGAGTAGCGACCCCTGTTTCGTCAAACTCGCCCAGTGGACACCCGATGACGACAGCCTGAGCATGGCCCCTACCAGGGGCCTGTATCTACCGATCTCCTATGTGCGCCTGCTCCTGGCCGACCCCCGTACCCACGGCCCCCGAGGCGGTGTGCGTCTCGGGTACGACACCGTGACCCGCTACCTGGCCAACACGGAGTTCATCGAGCTGGTCAAGACCGGTCTGGTGGGCACCGTGGGAACCACCGTGGAGGCTCTCGACAAACTGGTTACCGAAAGGGTGGCCGAGGGGCGCGGCGTCGTCGTCACGGTGGAGAGGAGCAAAGAGACCGCAGCCGATCGCCAGGCACGCAACCGCTCACGAGGAGGACGCCGCAAAAGGAGTACCTCCCCGCCCAAGCACAGGACAGAGCCCTTGTTCTGACGGCGCGAGCCCGGCATGGGGAGGTGTCGGTTCGGGGTCGCGCATCGGTGATCCTCTTCTCCGTTCCCGTTCGTAGGGAACGCATTACGGAAACGGTCTGCGGGTACGAGCCGTGCGGTTCAGGAACGATACCGGTGGGATTCCTGCAGGCTCGTGGCATGCCGCCCCGCAGACACGTCCACCACAACGGGCTGCCTCCTTTCCGTGTCGTATGGGAAGAGAGCTTGACGACGTGGAAATCGGCGACGCCCGGGCGAGGAATGCTGCGGCCCTCGTGGAGGAACGGCAGCGCCTTGCCCGGGCGTGAGGAGAGGGCCAAGGCCGCAAGGAAAGCGTCTGGCAGCAGTTCGGGGTGGAACCTGATTGGACACCCGAACTACGCGAGACGGTCGAGGCCCTGCCGTCCTCGCTGCTGGTGAACGCGGCGGGGACGGCACCTCACACCCGGCGCGGGAGGGCCTCCGGAGCCCCCGTCTACTCGGGGTCCTCCCGGTCCTGGCGGTCGGACTGCGGCGGCCGGGTGGTTCGTTTCGACCGGCGGCCGGGGAGCTTCGCCGAACCGGTGCGTGCCGGCAGCGTGCCGGGTGTCCCGGTCGGATGGTCCTGGTCGACGTAGGGATCGCGCAGCACGGGCGGTTCATCGAGGGCTTCGGGCTCGACGACGGTTTCCGAGGTGTCGTGCTCGTCCTCGTCCTGGCGGCGTTCGTACTCCTCCGGGGGCAGGACCTTCTTCCACGTGCGTGTCCGCATCGCCGGGAGTTCTCCGGCGTCCTCCCGCAGGGCCCGATGCATGGCGTACATCTGGAAGTAGCCCATCACGAAGAACGGGAGGCCGACGAGGACGATGATCTTCTCGAGCGCCTCCAGCCCGCCGGACCCGGAGAACACCAGCAGGGTGGCGGTCACCACGGCGATGGCGACGGCCCAGAAGATGCGCTGACCCAGCGGGTTGAAGTCCTCGTGGCCGTTGGCCATCGTGTCGGTCACCAGTGCCGCGGAGTCCACCGAGGTGATGAAGAAGACCACCACCAGGATGATGGCGACGACCGAGAGGAGCGTCGGGGCCGGGTAGTGCTCCAGGAACGCGAACAGCGCCCCGGGGACGTCTCCCTGTTCCACGACGCTTTCGACCAGGCCGCCCCCGCGGTTGAGCTCGATGTCGAAGGCGGAGAACCCGAAGACGCCGAACCACAGCACCGAGAAGCCGGCCGGAACGAGCAGGACCCCGGAGACGAACTGGCGGATGGTGCGGCCCTTGGAGATCCGGGCGATGAAGATCCCCACGAACGGCGACCAGCTGATCGTCCAGGCCCAGTAGAACACCGTCCATTCGGTCTGCCATCCGGTGTTGGCGAAGGTGTCGTTCCACAGGGCCAACTCGGGCAGGTTCATCACGTAACGGCCCAGTGACTCGATGGTGCCCCGGAGCACGAAGAGGGTGGAACCTGTGAACAGGATGAACGCCAGTACGCCCACGGCCATCCAGATGTTCACGTTGGACAGGACCTTGATACCGCGGTCCAGGCCCAACGCGACGGAGATCATCGCGACCCCGCCGACGACGCCGATGATGACCAGTTGCCAGACGGCGCTCTCCGGGACGCCCAGCACGCGGTGGATCCCGCTGTTGATCTGCAGGGCGCCCAGGCCGAGGGAGACCGCGACGCCGAAGACCGTGCCGACGATGGACACGACGTCGATGAAGACGCCGATGGGCCCGTGGATCCGCTCGCCGAGAATCGGCTGGAAGATCGAGCTGACACGCGGCGGCAGATTCCGCTTGTGGATGAAGTAGGCGAAGCACAGGGCCGGCAGGGTGAAGATCGTCCAGGTGTGCAGGGTGAAATGGTAGAACGTGAAGTTCATGGCATCAGCGGCGGCATCTGCTGTTCCCGGTTCGATACCCAGAGAGGGTCCCCGGGGCGGATCGCCGAAATGGCTGATGGGTTCGGCCACCCCCCAGAACATCAGGATGCTGCCGATGCCCGCGGCGAAGAGCATGGCGAACCAGGCCGGTCCGGAGTGCTCGGGAACCTCGTCGTGGGGGCCCAGTTTCACCCGCCCGAATCTGCCGAGGGCGATATAGATCAGGAAAACCAGGAAAAGGGTGAGGCCGAGGATGTAGAACCAGCCCAGGTTGGTGTACAGCCACTCCGAGGCGACGGTGACGGCTGCGTCCAGCGGGTCGGTGAAGACGATCGTGACGAGTACGAACGCGATGATCACACCGGCCGAGCCGAAAAAAATCGGCGGCGAGGTCCGCAACCGTAGGACGTCGTGCAGACGGGTCAGCATGTGATCCTTTCTTTGAACCAAGGCTTGTATCGAAGCCGGATGTGTCTCCTACCCCGCCTGAGCGTTGTTCGGCATGCCCGAGCCCGAAAAGATGGAGGTCTCCGACACAGGGGTCATCGACCGAGAAGAACCGGAACGTCCGGAGATCTGTGCACACCCTAACGACGACGGTGCGGCCAGGGTCACCCGACGCGCAGTGGCGTGTACGCGCTGTTGCGTCGATCGTGGCGCAGGGAGCCCCGACTCCTGGTGCCGTGTGTCGGGGTGCCGGGGCGGTGCCGGCGGGCGGGCGCGGGCACCTCGCCCGTCCACCCGAACGTGTCGGTGGTCCTGTCGCCCCGACGGGGACGCACGGCCACCGCGGGATCACGCGGGGAGGTGGAAGCATGAACCCAAAACCTGACGACGCCTCCGCCTTCGACCGGCTCCGAGAAGCAAGCGGGGCATTCGGTGGGGAAGGCCCGCACGAGAACTTCGCTCTGCGCGACGGGATTTCGGCTGCGGGTCACCGGACAACGGCAAGCCCGCCGACAGCGGGGTCGATATCCGCACGCAGGTGGTGCGGTTGTACCGGGAGACGGCCACGTCCTCCCCGAAGAGAACGGCCGGTCATCGGATCAAAGGACACCTTGGGATTTTCTCACCGGTGACCCTTTCTGCTGGTCGGGCCATGGCCGCGGCGGTCGGCCTGTTCGCTGGGAACCACGATCAATCCCCGCCAGGGAATCCGTGGAAAAAGTGCCTTCCGCAAAGGGTTTTGGAACGTTCTTCCGGGAGTACACTCCTGGGGTCCAAGGTACTGCTGTGCTCCCGCGTACCACGGGTATGTGTCGTCCCCTTTCGTTCCAGTCCGGGAGTGGCGTTGACGGTCGAGATCTCTGTACTCGGCGACATTGAGATGCGGATCGACGGGCGCCCCGTCGATCTCGGGCACATGAGGCGGCAATTCGTGTTCGTCGGGCTGCTGGTCGACGCCGACCGCCTGGTCACGGTCGACCAGCTCATCGACCGGGTCTGGGGCCCACGCCCTCCCGACGGGGCCCGCTCCTCGCTGTACAGCTACGTCTCGCGGCTCCGCTCCGCACTGGGCGCGGTCGACGGGATCACGGTCGATCGGCGGCCCGGCGGCTACATCCTCAAACTCGACGACGATGCCACTTCCGTAATCGACCTGTACCGTTTCCGTGAGATTGTCGCGAGGGCGCGCAATTCGGCGAACGGAGAATCCGCCCTGGCCCTGTTCGAGGAGGCGCTGCGCCTTTGGCGGGCCGACGCGTTCGGGACCCTGGACAGTACGTGGGTCAACGAGCTCCGGGAAAGGCTCCGGCTCGAACGCTTCCGGGCCGAATTGGACCGCAACGACCTGCTCCTCCGCCACGGAATGCAGGCCGAACTCCTGGGCGACCTCTCCGACCTCGCACAGCGGCACCCGCTCGACGAGCGCCTGGTCGGCCAGCTCATGCTCACCCTGTACCGGGAGGGGCGCGCCGCGCAGGCGCTGGAACACTACGAGCGCATCAGGAGGATGCTCTCCGAGGCGATGGGGACCGACCCCGGCGCGGAGCTCAAGGAACTGCACCGCAAGATCCTGCACGCGGACCCGGCCCTGGACGCGCACGACGTGTCGGACGCGTCCGCGCCGGACCCCGATGCACGGCCGGCTCCGGCACCCCCGCCCCTGCCCATGCAGTTGCCGCCTCCTCCACCGCTGCTGGCCGGGCGTCGGCGGGAGATGGCCTTCCTCGACGACACGCAGGCCCCCGGTGCGCTGCCGGTCACCGTGGTCTGCGGTCTCGGCGGGGTCGGCAAGACCTCGCTGGCGCTGCGCTGGGCGCACGACAACCTCGACCGTTTCCCCGACGGCCAGCTGTACGTGAACCTGCACGGCTTCGCCCCGAGCGCGCCCGCCACGAAACCGCAGACCGCCGTCCACGACTTCCTCACGGCCCTCGGGGTGGACCAGCAGGCCGTCCCGTCCAGCGCCGAGGCGAGGTTCGGCCTCTACCGCAGCATCGTCGCCCACAAACGGATGCTGATCCTGCTGGACAACGCACGCGACGCCGAACAGGTCCGCCCCCTGATCCCCGGGTCGGCCTCCTGCACCGTCGTGGTCACCAGCCGCGAGCGGCTCAGCGGCCTGCTCACCACCGGGGGCGTCCGCGTCGTCGCCCTCGACCCGCTCACCTCCGCCGAGGCGCGCCAACTGCTGACGGCCCGTGTCGGGGAGCGCCGCGTGGCCAGGGAACCGGAGGCGGTGGACACCATCGTCGCCGGCTGCGGGCGGCTGCCCCTCGCCCTGTCCATCACCGCCGCCCACGCCGCCGGCAGCCCCCACCTGCCGCTCGCCGAACTCGCCTCCGAGCTGAGGGAGGCCGAGAGCACGCTCGACGCCCTGGACACGGGCGATTTCGCCACGTCCCTGCGCAGCGTCCTCGACGCCTCCTACCGGGCCCTCCCCGAACCCGCGGCACGGCTGCTGGGCCTGCTCAGCGCGGCGCCGGCGCAGGACATGGGGGTTCCGGCCGCGGCGGCGCTCGCCGGGCTCACACCCGCCCGGACCAGGCAGCTGCTGCGCACCCTGGGGTCGGCCCATCTCGTCGAGCAGCCGATGCCCGGACGCTACCAACTCCACGACCTCGTCCGCCTCCACGGCAGGGAGCGGACCGAACAGGACCGGTCCGAGGAGGAACGCCGCGAGGGCCTGTCCGCGCTGGTCGACTTCTTCGTCCGCACCGCGGCTCTCGGGAAGCACCTGCTGGCGCCCCAGGAGATCCTGTCGGACGCGGTCGTGGAGCCGACCGAGGAGCGCGCGACCGCCTACGGGCTGACGGGGGAGGCCGACGCACTGGCGTGGTTCACCACCGAGCGCTCCCTGCTGCCCGCCGTCATGCGCCTCGCACAGGACCTCGGCCTCCACCGCGAGGTGTGGCGGCTCGCATGGGACACGCACACCTTCCTGCGGCGCTGGGGGGACGTCGACGACTTCGTCGGCAACAGGCGTGTCGGCCTGGACGCGGCCACCAGGGTCGAGGGCCCGGACGCCCCGACCCTGCGGGCGATGGCCCACCGGGGCCTGGCGACCGCCCTCATCCAGGCGGACCACCGGGGGGAGGAGCCCTTGGAGCACCTCGCGCGGGCCGTCGCCCAGTTCGAGGAGTCCGGGGACCTGCTCAACCAGGCCCACACGCACCAGATCTACACACGCTTCGGGCTGCACATCCGCGACGAGGAGATGGCGCTGGAGAACGCGGAACGCTCCCTGGAGCTCTATCGCCGTGTCGGCAACGCCACGTGGGAGACCAGTGCGCTCAACAACCTGGGCTGGACCCTGGCCCAGTTCGGCCATTACGAGAGTGCCCGGTCCCACTGCCAGGACGCGCTCAAGGCCAGCCGCGACCTCGGCTACAAGGTGGGGGAGGCGGCCTGCCTGGACAGCCTGGGCTACATCGCCACCCGGGCGGGCCGCCACGAAGAAGCCGTCGAGCACTACCACGAATCCCTTCCGGTGCACCGCGTCCTGCGGGACTCCTACGAGGAGGCGAACACCCTCAGCGGCCTGGCGAAGGCGCACCTGGCCCTCGGCGAACCGGGCCCCGCACGCGAGGCCTGGACACAGGCGCTGAAGCTCTACCGCGAACAGCACCGCACGGAACAGGTGCTGGAGATCGAGGAGAGGCTCCGCGAGCTGCGGTGATCCTCCCGGTCCACGGGGGCCGCCCCCCGCGGCCCGGCGGGACCCGCAGGGCCGGCCGGACACGGTGCGACGGCCCCGGCCCCGGCCCGGGCACGGGCCCGGGGCCGCCGCTGCTCGGAGCCGCCGCCGAACGTGTCGTCGCTGCACAGGGGGCCCACCGCCACCTCCGGCGGCGCGGTCAGTCCGCCGGGGACCGCAGCGCCTCGCGCAGCCGG
Organism: Nocardiopsis sp. NPDC006198; assembly: GCF_040613895.1. Lineage (NCBI taxonomy): Bacteria > Bacillati > Actinomycetota > Actinomycetes > Streptosporangiales > Nocardiopsidaceae > Nocardiopsis > Nocardiopsis sp. NPDC006198. Next base: position 98,626 of record NZ_JBEXSY010000006.1, read on the forward strand.
TCGACGGCCTCGGCCGCCAGGTCCTCGGCGGAGCGTCCGGGGTGGTCGAGGGGCAGGAGCTCCCGCAGGGGCTCCGGCGTCCCCCCGAGCCTGATGTACGACTGGAGGACGTCCCTCCACGTCCGGGGTCTGATCGCGAACGACACGTGCAGCGACGGCTCGTCCGTCGCGGCCCCGGCGTGCGGATGGCCGCGGGGGATGTAGAGGGTCTGCCCCGGCCGCAGGACCGTCTCCAGCACGGGGTCGAACTCGGGCCGGGCGTCGCCGCAGGGCGTGGCCGGCCACCGCTCGGAGGGGTCGCCGACCGACCAGACCTTGGATCCGTGGGTCTGGCACAGGAGGCCGCTGGCCAGGTCGTAGTGCGGGCGCGCACCCGAGTTCCCCGCGGGGGTCAGGAAGGCCGCGCAGTAGATCCCGAACCCCAGGTCCTCCTCGAGGCCGGAGGCCAGCGCGCCCACCTCGGGCACGAGCAGGCGCACCTCCTCGAAGATGATCGTCGCGCCGTCCTCGTAGGCCTTCAGCAGGGCCGCACCGTCCGCGAAGGGCTCCCGGCCGGGGCCGGGGCGCTCACGGGCCGCGGAGTACTCCTGCTGCGGTACCGGCGCGCCGTCCCGGAGCAGCCGGAAGCACGAGACGGGAAGGCCCGGGGTCCCCAGCAGGGAGAAGGCCCTGTCCAGGGGGAAGGCCCGCGCCACGTCCGCGGACGCCTCCGCGACCGCGGGTGCGCGTTCCCAGTGTTCGAGGAAGGCGTCGGTGTCACCGACCAGGCGGCCCAGGGTGGCGCCGTGGCCCCTGAGTTCCTGCCGATCGGTGGTTGTCGTGGGTGTCATGCGGTTCTCCAGTGGAAGGGTCGGACGAGCCCCGGCGTCGACCTCGGCGGGGCGTCGGGCGCGGGGGTCGTGGTTCGCCGGTCACGGAAGGGGGCGGGGGATCCGGCCCGGGCCCTGACGGGGCGTGACCGCTGTCGGCCGCGGGGGAGGGGGCCTCCTTCTCCGCGGCCGACGGCCTGGGCGTCCGGTTCCCGGGGGCCTCCGCGGAGCGGCGGGTCAGGAAACGGCGCCGACACGTGTCCCTCCCCCCTTTCCCCGGGGGCGCTCCTCCTTGGGCCGCCTGGTGGCGCGGTGCATCTGCGGCGGCGCCGACCAGAACGTCTCGATGGGGAGGGAGCCGTCACGCGACCGGACGTCGGCGCGGGCCGGCACGGGGAGGACCTCGAAGGCATCGCCCTCGACGCTCACCAGCCGGTTGTCGAAGGAGAACACGCCGGGCGCCCCCCGCGAGGCCAGTTCGCCCGGAACGGTGAAGGAGCGCCCGCTGTTGACGTTGGTGAGCATGGTGGGCCGCCCGGGGGCCGCGGCGATCAGCCATTCACCGCTGTGCGAGGAGCGGATCGCCGCCGGGACCGTGCCGAGCCCCAGCGTGTAGAGGGTGCCGGGCCGGTCGGCCTCGGTCCGGTGGAAGTGCGCGGTGTCGGGTGACTGCTCGGGGACGGACCAGACCCCGCCGAGCACCTCGTCGTAGCACGCCAGCCGGTGGTTGCCCGTGAAGGACAGGGACGAGGTGTCGGTCCGCGCCGTGCGGGGGTCGAGCTTGTGGACGGTGCCGTCCGCGAGAACGCACAGGATCCGGCGGCGGCGGTGCTGCCAGGCCAGGACCAGGGGAGGGGCGCCGAGCCGCTGGGACGACACGGTCCCGGCCGCCGAGAGCAGCGCCAGTTCCGACTCCGAGGCGGCGGCGACGAGGGTGGCCTCGTGGCCGGCGGCTCCCCCGGGTTCGAGGAGCAGTGAGCCGGGTTCGGCCGAGCACACGCTCCGGGTCCCCGCGTCCGGGCTCCACGACCGGACGTCCTCCCCGTCGTGGACCAGGAAGCGTCCCGTCCCGGACCCGGCGTGAACGGCGGTCCCCCGTCCCGCGTCGACGATCTCCCCGGAGCGGTCGGCCCCCAGCTCCATGGCGCGGACCAGGCCCCCCGCCGTGGTCCAGGCGCACCAGGTGCTGTCGTCGTCCACCGCGATGCCGGCCCGTCCGGTCATCGGGCCCCCCTGCCGGCGGCCACGGTCGTGATGGTGGGACCGATCCAGACCTTCTGGGGCGGGCAGGGACGCTCACCCTCCTGGATGCGCACGAGGGGGCAGTGCGCGCCCTGGCAGGAGGGCCGGAAGAAGCACGAGCGGCAGCCGGAGTCCTTGGCGTCGTCGTTGTCCACCCACAGGCTCATCAGCTCCGGGTCCAGACCCAGGTCGCCGTCGGCGCCGAGCTGTCCCACCGCGTTGCGCGGGTCGCGCAGGGCCACGGTGCACTTGTTGACCAGGCCGTTGGGTCGGATCACGAAGGACCACGGCGAGGCGGCGTAGCAGACGGATCCGTTCGGCTTCAGGAACACGTCGTCGGCGGGGTCCAGGCCCGCGTCCAAGGCGCTCGTGCACAGGCCGAGCTTGGTCATCTCCGCCTGCTTGCCGGAGAAGGCCTCCGAGTCCTCGCCCTGGGGGCCGCCCCAGTCGCCGACCGGCCGGTAGATGACCCGGAACCGTTTGTCGTGCGCGTACAGCCGGCTCATCTCTTCGATGAGCTCGGGCACGTGGACGCTGTTCTCCTCGGTGAAGTTCGTGCGGATGAGGGCGCGGAAGACCTTGTCCGTGCGCGACATCTCCGTCAGGTTGGCGACGATCTCGTCGAAGGTCTTGCCGCCGCCCATGAGGAAGCGCGAGGAGTCGTGGGTGTGCGCCGGCCCGTCCAGGGTGATCTGGTAGCTGCTGATGCCGAGTTCGATGCAGCGGGCCGCCACCTCGGGGGTCAGGAGCAGGCCGTTGGTGGTGATGCCCGCGCTGTACTCGACCCCCTCCTCGGCGCAGAAGTCGAGGAAGAACGTGCTGAGCTCCTCGATCACGTCGAAGGCGACGAGCGGTTCGCCGCCGAACCAGGAGACGGTGAGCTTCTCGATGCCGTGTTCACGGCGGTAGCGCCTGACCAGGGCCTTGACGCCCTCGCGCACATGGGTCGCCATGCGGCCCAGCGCGAAGTCCTCGTAGCAGTAGGTGCAGCGGAAGTTGCACGCCTCCGTCGGCATGATGATCAGTTCCAGGCGGTCGGTCCGGTTCTTGCGCCGGTCGCGCAGGTCGTCGGCGGCGGCCAGTTCGTCGTGGGAGGAGGAGACGAGGAAGCCCTTGGCCACCAGCGTGTCGAACAGGACCCTCTCCTCCGAGTCCGGATCCGGTTGGGAGAGCACGCTCTTGCGGTTGTGGAGCAGGGCGTGGACGCGCTCGCCGAGCGGGGACCCGACCTTGAAGACGCTTCCCCGCATGGAGTTGTAGAGGACGACCGCGCCGATGTCCTCGGCCTTGGTGACCACGTTGAATCGGGAGGGACGGAACGTGCCGTCGGGAGCCTTGTCGGGCATGGTCGATCCTCTGTTCGGAGAGTCGTACGAGCAGGGCCCCGCGGCGGGGTCTCGGGATCTTCCGGCCCCGCCACGGGGCCCGTGGTGCTTCGGTCGCCGGCCGTTCGGGCCGGGCCAGAGACGCCTGCTAGCAGTTGAAGTCGATGAACGAGACCTCTTCGTCAGCGGCGGACTCGGTGATGATCTCCTCGAACTCCTGCATGGGAACCATTCCTCTCTGAGATTCAGCGAAATTGACTCGGGAAGTCCAATGTGGCCGGCGCTGTCTTTCCCGGGTGAAGCTTTTGCCTTTGCGGGGCGGGTTCGCGAACAGTGCTCATATTAGGACGCCATATTTTTTCCTGTCAACCCTCTCCGAAGTGTTTTCCGGTTCGTGTCCGGGGGCCTTTTTCGGGTACGTCGAAAAAGCCGAACGACCTCTCTCGTGTTCGGCTTTCGGGGCTCTTGGGATATCGCTTCTGTAATTCCTCCTGATGTATCTCGCCTTTTTATTGTCCTATGTGTTCCCCGTGTTACTCTTCGCGGTTTTTCAGCGAGCCGTTCCCGGTGTTTCCCCCGCCGTGACCGACGAGCGCAGCGCGCGGCGGTCGGGCTTGTCGGTCCTCGTGCGGGGGAACTCGTCGAGCAGGTGGATCTCCCGCGGCCTCAGGTGCACGGGGAGGTGGTCGCGCAGCGCCGCGCGCACCTGGGCGAGCGCCGCCCCGCCGTGCCCCGGATCGGCCACCGCGAACGCGACGAGCCGGTCGCCCCTGGCCTTCCCGGTGGGCACCCCCACCACGGCGGCCTCCCTCACGGCCGGGCAGGCGGCCATGACGTCCTCGACGAACCGCGGGGGGAAGGTCTCCCCGTGCACGACCAGGGACTCCTTGATCCTGCCCTCGATGGTCAGGTGGCCGTCCCCGGCGAGGGAACCGCGGTCCCCCGTGCGCAGCCACCCGTCCCCGGTGAAGGCGTCGGAGTTCGCCCCCGGATCGTCCAGGTACCCGTCCATCAGGCCCGGGCCGCGGAGGTGGACCTCCCCCGTGTCCGGGTCGATCCGGGCGGAGGAGCCCTTGACGAGGGGGCCCACGGTGCCCGGCCGCCAGTCGTCCGGGACCGACTGGGTGACCCACGCGACCGTCTCCGAGAGTCCGTACCCGTCGTGGATCGGGCCGCCGACCACGTCCACGTAGCCCTCGACCAGGGAGACCGGGAGCACGTCCCCGCCGCACCCCCGGAACCGCAGGCCGCCCAGGGCGGAGGCCAGGTCCCGGTCCTCGCGGGCCGCCGCGAGCAGGGCGGCGTACATCGAGCCGACGCCGTCGAGGGTGGTGAACGCTCCGCCGCGGAGCAGCCCGGCCAACCGGTCCATGCTCAGCCGCGACTCCACGTGCAGCGCGAACCCGTGCGCCAGCCAGTACTGGACCACACCCCACCCGTAGGAGTTGAGCAGCGACATCGGCACCAGCATCCGGTCCCCGGACCCGACCCCGGCATGGGCGGCCACCGTGTGCCGGTGGTAGTCGATCGCACCGCGCGACAGCTCCACTGCCTTGGGCTCACCGCTGCTCCCGGAGGTGTAGAGCAGGGTGTGCGTGGTCTCGGCGAACCCCGGCCGGCCGTCGTCGGCGACGGCCGTGACGGCCGGCGGACCACCACCCGCCCCGGGCGCAACGACGGCGGCCACGCGCCGGGTGCACCCCATGCGGCGCCACCGTTCGCCCTGGCAGAGCACTGGCGCCCCCAGGGACTCGGCGGCCAGGGCCGTGAGCACCGCGGTGTAGGCGTCGTCGCGGCCCAGGACCACACCGTGCCCGGGGCCCGCACCGGCGGAGGACAGCGCCCGCGTCAGCGCCCCGGCGTCCTCTGCGAGACGGGGCCCGGACACCTCCTCCCCGTCGATGAAGAGCCTGCCCGTCATGTCCGACTCCTTCCGGGGGATGCCGCGGACCAGCCGCCCACCCGGGCCGGGCCCGCGCCGGCCGTCGTCAGGCCCCGGGCGCGGCCGTCGGGCGCCAGGACCGTGACGTCGAAGTGGTCCCTGGTCAGCCGCTCGAACAGGTTGCCGGGACCGATCACGTGGACCCGCCGCACGCCCAGCTCCCGGAGCCGGCCCACCACGAGCGGGAAGTCGACCGGGGTGACGCAGTCCTGGACCAGCGTGTCGCGCAGGTCCTCGGCCCTGTCCACCAGGACGCCGTCGGAACCGCGGACGAAGGGGACCCCCGCGTCCCGGAAGCGCAACGCCGCGGTGCCCTCGGCCGTCCGGTCCCGGAGCCCGGCGTTGGACGGACTGTGCTCGGCCTGGGGGAAGGTGAGGACGGAGACCCCGCCCCCGGCCCTGACCTCGCGTTCGAGGAGGGGCAGGTGCTCCGCCGACACGTTGAGCAGGTGGATGGTGTCGCTGAAGTGGCCGGCGACCTCGGCCCATCCGCCCTCGGACTCGACCCGGGACCGCAGCTCCGCGAGGCGGTCGCGCCCGACCCGGTACACGAAGTGGGACACCCTGCCGTGGTCGGCCGCGTTCCACACCTCCTCCGCCTCGGCCACGGCCTCGCCCGCCCGCATCATGTCCGCGAAGGACAGCGCTCCCACGTAGTGCAGCGCGGGGAGGTGGCCGATGCTCGCCGCCGTGCAGAGGTGGGCGTCCCCCTCCTCCGACCTGATCCGGTCGGCGAGGGCGGCGCACGTGACCAGGTAGGCCTGCCGGGCCTCGCGGGAGTAGGACTCCGAGGTACGTGCGAACCGCGGGAGGATGCCCGCGCCCAGCACCTCCTCGGCCTCCTCCAGCCGGGCACGGGCGTAGGGGTCGGTCTCCAGGAAGTCGCCGGTCTTGGCGTGCAGCGGCGGGACCGTTCCGCCGAAGAGGACCGCGCTCATCGGTGCTCCGCCATTTCTCGGACGAAGGACGGCGCCTGGTCGAAGCGGACCACGTCCGCCCCCTTCGCCCTGCCGATGAACGTGAAGGACTTGGCGATGAAGTGGCCGGGGCCGACGACGACGAACCGGGTGGTTCCCAGCTCGAGGAGGCGTTCGATGCCCTCGGCCCAGTACACGGTCCGCGTGTACTGGGTGATCAGGGCCTCGCGCACCTCCTGCGCCGTGGTCAGCGGGTGGGCGCCCATGTTGCAGATGAGGGGGACCCCCGGGGCGCGCGTCCGGTCGGCCTGGCCCCACTCGGCGGCGAAGCGGCGTTCGGCGTCCGCCAGCATGGGGGAGTGGCCGGGCGGACCGTGCGGGATGCGCACGCCGACCCCGCCCGTCTCCGCCGCCAGCTCGTTGACGGCGGTGAGGGCCCGGCCCTCGCCGGACACCACCATCTGGTCGTCGCCGGTGACGGCGCAGGGCGCCACCTCGAACCCCTGCCCAGTGAGCTCCCCGATCTTGGCGTACACGGCCTGGAGGTCCACGCAGTAGCAGAACGTGCTCCCGTAGTCGCGTCCGGCGAAGACCTCCTCCTCGATGGCGGCCATGGTCCGCACGGTGCGGACGGCGTCGGCGAACTCCAGCGCCCCGGCGGCCGCAGCGGCGGTGATCTGCCCCAGGCTGAGCCCGGCCATGTACGCGGCCCCCTCCCTGAGCCGCGCGGGCAGGGACTCGTACAGGGCGATGCCCAGGGCGACCGACATGGGCCGGATGAGCGGACCCTGGTTGACCAGGTCCGCGTCGGCGGAGTGGAAGGCCCCGACCAGGTCGGCGCCGATCGCCTCGGAGGCGTCCTCCAGCCGTCGGCGGACCCGGGGGAGGGCCTCGTACAGGTCCCGGTAGTCCCCGGGGCGCATGGCCACCTGGGGGTTGAACAGGACGGCCGTCCTCTGTCTCATCTGGTCTTCGCCATCCCCCGGATCACCGACGTGAGCCCGCCGTCCACGACCATGGTCTGCCCGGTCATGTAGCTGGCGCCCTCGCGTGCCAGGAACACGACGGCCTCGGCGATCTCCTCCGGCTCGGCGGGACGCTGCAGGGGGATGCGCTCGTTGACGATGATCTCCAGCTGGTCCTGCGGGAACTCCTGGATCATGCCCGTGCCGTCCGAGAGGCCGGGGGCGACCGCGTTGACCCGGACGCCGTGCATGGCGAACTCGGCGGCCAGGGAGGCGGTCAGGCCCGAGAGGCCGGCCTTGCTCGCGCAGTAGGCGCTCAGTCCGCCCTTGCCGACGAGGCCGAGGATGGAGGAGACGTTGACGATGGCGCCGGACCGCTGGAGCATCATCGGCAGGGCACAGGCCTTGATGCAGTTGTAGGCGCCCACGAGGTTGGTCTGGATGACGTCGTTCCACCCGTCGGTGGACTCGGTCGAGACGATGGTGCTCGCGGTGCAGATCCCGGCGTTGTTGACCAGGATGTCGATGCTCTTGTGCTCCCGGACCAGGCCCTGCACGGCCTCGGTGACCTCCGCGTAGTCGCGGACGTCGATCTTCACCGCCTGGGCCGTGCCGCCGAAGGCGCGGATCTCCTCGGCGGTCTTCTCAGCGACCTCGGAGCGCGAGAGGTAGCCGACGGCGACGCCCGCGCCGAGTTCGGCCAGGCGCAGGCACACCGCGCGGCCGAGGCCGCTGCCGCCGCCCGTGACCAGGGCGAATTTCGAGTCGAGTTCCATGTGCTTCTCACGGCTCCTTCGTGTAGGACCTGGTGATGTCGTCGAACCGCCGGTTCTGCATGTAGTCCCGCAGCAGCGCGCGGGCCTCGTCCTTGTCCGCGGCCGGCACGGTGTCGCCGAAGAAGGCGTCGCCGGTCATGCCGCTCTCGTCCGCGCCGTAGTATTCGTCCCGCAGGTACGAGGTGACGATCGCGTCGTGGTACTGGCCGTCGAGGAACAGGTAGTCGCGGAGGACCCCTTCGATGACCATTCCGGATTTGACCAGCATCCGGATCACCCGGGCGTTGAAGGCGGCCGTGATGAACTCGATCCGGTGCGCGTTGTGCGCGTGGAACAGTTCGTGGACCAGCAGCCAGGACGCCTCTCCGCCGCACCCGGAGTCCCACAGCTCGCTGTCGCCGATGACGCCGCCGACGGTGTAGCTCCCCGGGTACTTGCGCTGGCGCCACTGCACCAGGCCGACCGGGACGCCCTCGTGGGTGCGGACCATGGCGAACTTCTCGGGCCCCGACTCGATGGCCGCCCGGATGCCGGACGTGCTGGTGAACCGCTGGGAGCTGCCGGTGCTGAGGGCGCCGACCAGGCCCTTGCGGAACCACTGCGCGACGAGGGGGTACTCGTCGTCCTCGATCGCGGACACGCTGACCAGGGCGCCCCTCACTCGGAGCCCCCCTCGCGCCCCGCGAGGAACGCCGCGATGGAGGCGGGGGTGCGGAAGGTCTCGGTCGCGATCTCCGAGACGTCCAGGCCGTAGCGCTTCCGGAGGACGGCGAGGAAGCGCAGGACGTCCATCGAGTCGATGCCGTGGATGCACTGCGGGCCGAACAGCTCCTCGTCGCCGCCGATGGACTCCGGCGCGGCGTCGATCTCGAAGAGTTCGACGTAGACCTTCTTCACTTCGCTTTCGTAGGACTCGGTCGTGCGCATTTTCAAACCCCTGTCGTTCTGGAGAGCTTTGGCTCGGTGTGTATTCTTCTGCTGATTGCTGTTCATGGTCGGAAAAGCTTGGAGCGGGCAATGGAAAAGGAATCCGTCGTGACGGAGACAATGGTCCTGGAAATCATTCGGGAGGCCGTTGACGGTGAGGGTGGACATCCCGGGAGGGATGAACTCCTCCAGGATCTGGGGGTGGACTCCATCGCCGGGTTCGAAATTCGCCTGCTGATCCGGGAACGGTGCGGTGCGCAGGTGTCCGAGGAGGAGTTCGACGGGCTGCGCAGTGTGGGGGACCTGCTGGGCCTGCTCCGGTGCGGGGGAGACGCGCGGCGGGACGGGGCCGCGCTAGACGCCTGAGCCCTGCTGGCGCAGGCACATGCTTCCCCACAGGAAACCGGCCCCGATCACGGCGAACACCGTGTGTTCGCCGGGTCGGGGGCGCCCGTCCCCCCTCAACCGGTCCAGCACGGTGAAGATCGTCGCGGCGCCCGTGTTCCCGTACTTCTCGATGGTGGTCACGGCCTTGTCCATCGGCTGCCCCAGCGCGTCCATCAGCCCGGTCACGAGGTTCTTGTTGGCCTGGTGGAACACGAAGTGGTCGATCTCGTCCGCGGTGAGGCCCGCCAGCTTCAGGGTCTCCTCCAGGTTCGGGGGGATCTGGGTCATGACCTGCCGCCACACCTCGGGCCCGTCCATCTGGAGGAACTGCCGGCCCGTGCCGACCACCTCCGGCCCGAACGGCTCGCGCGCGCCCCCGGCGGGAACCTCCACCGCGTGGGACAGCGTTCCCCCCAGGCTCCACGACAGCACCCCGCTGCCCTCCTCCACGGGCCCGAGGACGGCGGCCCCCGCGGCGTCCCCGAAGAACACCCGGGTGGTGCGGTCCGCCGGGTCCGTGATGCGGGACAGGGCCTCGGCCCCGATGACCAGGACGCGTCGGAAGTGGCCGTTCTGGAGCAGGTGCACCGCCGTCCACATGCCGTACAGCCCGCCGGAGCAGGCCGCCTGGTTCATGTCGAGCGACACCGCCCCGCGCGCGCCGATCCGGTCCGCCACCGTCAGCGCCGTGGAGGGGAGCAGCTGGTCGAAGGTGAACGTCGCGACGATGACGCAGTCGATCTCGTCGGCGCCCGTCCCGGAGTCCTCCAGGGCGCGCAGGGCCGCGGCCATGCACATGTCGGACGTGTTCTCGCCCTCGGGCAGGAAGCGGCGCTCCCGGATGCCCGTCCTGGACACGATCCACTCGTCGCTCGTGTCCAGGTGGCGGCCCAGGTCCTCGTTGGTGACGACCACCCCGGGCACGTAGGAGCCCACGCCCAGGATGCCGACGGGGACCTTGTTCAGCAGGGTGTTGCCGGAGGTGGTCGAGATGTTCTCATCTGGTCTCATGGCGCTTCCTTCGCGCTGGGGGGCGCTTCGTCGGAGGACTTCCCCGCCGGGCGGTCCGGCTGCCGGGGGAAGGAGGTCAGCTCACGGGTGGCGGGCAGCGCGGTGACGAGCGCGGCCACGCCGAGCAGGAGCAGGGCGAAACCCGAGAACAGCAGAGGGGTGCCGGTGTACTGCACGCCGAACCCGGCCACCAGCGGACCGAGCGGCGCCACCGCCCCGGAGATGAACGTGCACGCGCTGCCCACCCGGGCCTGGAGGCGGTCGGGTGTGGTCAGCAGCTGGTAGGTGCCGAGGATGATGGAGAGCAGGGGCGCCATGGCCACGGCCACGGCCAGGGGGAACACCACGCTCCAGTGGTCGACGAGCGGGATGGCCGCCACCACCGTGAGGGGGAGCACCCAGAGGGTGACCAGGACCAGGGCCCTGGGGGAGAAGCGCCGCAGGAGCGCGGAGGCCCCCAGCGCCCCGCAGATCCCCCCGAGGCCGACCGTGCCCAGCACGGCGCCGATCGCCGCGCTCCCGACCCCCGCGTCGGCGCCGACCATGACGACCGTCAGCATCACCCCGTTGATCACCAGGTTCGGGGCGGCGCCGGCGAGCAGCAGGACCTGGAGCGGGGGGCGCTCCCCGATCCAGGAGAACGCCTCCGTCCACCGCCGGTGCCGCGGTCCCTCCACGGACGCCGCCGGCTCGCGGGGACCCTGCAACCTCTCCCGGACGAACACCAGCCCGATCGCCGCGACCGCGTGGCCCGCGGCGGCGGCGCCGAACGGCAGGACCCGCGACACCGCCATCAGCCACCCGCCCGCGACCGGACCGAGGATCGACGCGATCTGGTTGCGCGCCTCGTTCTGGCCCACCGCGGCGGACAGCTGCGAGGGGGGCACGATGTGCCGCAGCGCCGCCCGTTCGGCGAAGCGGTAGCCCTCGTGCCCCACCACGTCGACCAGTGCCACCGCCACCACCGCCCACAGCAGCAGCGTGGAGTCGCCGACCACGACCAGCACCAGGACCAGGAACCCCATGGCCAGCGCCCGGGACCCCTGCGCGCCGATCATCAGGGCGCGCCGGTCGAACCGGTCGGCCGCGGCTCCGCCGGGCAGCCTGGCCGCGACGGCGGCGGCCCCCAGGGCGAAGGTCACCGTGCCGACCAGGGCCGGGGTGCCCCCCGAGTCCAGGAGGACGAGGGGGTAGGCCACGGCTCCCATCCCGGGGCCGAACTGCGCGACGAACTGGCCGGTCCACAGGATGCGGAAGGACCGGTTGCGGCGCAGGGGGACCGGCCGGGTCTCAGGTCCGGTCACGGAGCGCCTCCGCAGGTGGGACGTCGCCCGCGCGCCGCGACGCGAGCACGGACACCAGCGTGGAGAACACGAGGGTGGCCCCGATGATCACGACGAGCACGGCCACGGGGACCGTGTAGGTCACCCCCGGCAGATCGACCCGCAGCGAGTCCACGAGGCCGGGGGACACGGCGAAGCCCAGCCCCACGCCGAGCGCGATGCCGCTCACCGTGACCACCAGCGACTCGATGAGGAAGAGCCGGCGGATCCCCGAACGCTGCATGCCGATGGCCCGCAGCACCCCGATCTGGTTGCGGCGCTCGGTGATCGACCTGATGCTCACCACGCCCAGGGCCGAGCACCCGACGACGAGCCCGAAGCCCATGAAGGCCATCAGCAGCCACTGCACGACCCCGTTGGAGGAGGCGCGGAACTCCACCTCCTCCTGGAGCGGCGTGACCGTGACCCCGTGGTCCAGCAGGGCGCGCCGGGCGGCGAGCGCGACCTCCCCGACCTCCTCCCGGTCGTCGGCGGCGACGAACCAGTGCGTGGGGGAGGCGTCCTCACCGGTGATCCTGGCCAGACCCTCGGTCGAGGTCACGACGTCCCCGAGGTACTCGGCGCTGCGGTCCACGACCCCGATGACGCGCAGCGTGGTGGTGCCGCCGTCGGGACCGGCCACCTCCAGGCGCAGGTCCCCCGGCAGCTCCTCGTCCAGGACGTCCACGCCCTCCAGCTCCAGGTCGCTCCCGCCGCCCACGAAGGCCGCCGAGTCGCTGGGGATCATGGTCCCGGAGACGACAGCGGTGTTCGGGGAGCGGCGCAGCTCGTCCCAGACCTCCTCGGAGGAGTCCAGACCCGGGGCCCGGAGGAAGACCGGGTAGCGGTTGCCGAGGAGGTAGTCCTCGTCGGCCCCCCAGACCCCGACCTCCTCAGCGCCCGCCTCGGCGTCGATCTGGCGGGCCCGCACGGAGACGTCGGCGTACCCGCCGATCCGGCCCACCTCCGAGGTGTCGATGTGCGGGCTCTCCTCGAACACGCTCCGCAGGTCCGGAGGCGCCCCGCCCGGGGAGACCCAGGACGCCTGGAGGTCGAACCCGCCCGTCACCGACCGGTGGTCGGCGTAGATCTGGTTGACGGCCGCGGTGACGAAGCCGCTGAGGGTGATCGTCAGGACCACGATGCTCAGCATCGCGATCGTCATCCCCGAACGGAGCCGGTTCCGGACGGAGTAGGCCACCGCGATGGGGACGACCGAGGTCATCCTCGGCAGCGGCGCCAGGAGGCGCCGCAGGGCCCGCTGCACGAGGTCGTCGTTGGACACGAACAGCCAGACGCCCGCGCCGACCAGGGCGATGCCGGAGAGGAAGAAGATCGTGATACCGGACCCGGTCTCGCCGAACAGCTCGCTCGGCAGCGACCACAGGACGATGACCGCCACCGCCCCCGCGGAGTGGGCGAGGCGCTGCGGGACCCGCAGGCGCGGAAGCCCGGCGCCCAGCGCCCCGAACACCAGGGTGAGCCCGGTGAGCGTCTCGGTCGCGGTCCCGTTCCGCACGCCCAGGGCCGCGGTCGCGAGTCCGGCGAGCAGGGCCAGGACCGGCAGGACCACGGCCCGGCGCCGGGACCGGGGCGGCGCCTCGGCCCCGCGCAGCGCCGCGACGATGTCCACCTTCGAGGCCCGCAGGGCCACGAGCGCGAAGACCACCGCGATGACGCCCACGCCGATGAGGTAGGCGGTGGCCATGGCCACGGGGTCGAACCCGAACTCCAGGCGCGGCGGAGGCAGGGCCGGGTCCGTGACCCGGTCGCTGAGCACACGCGACGCTCCCGCTCCGACCCCCCAGCCCAGGAGGGTTCCGGCCGCGGACGCCAGGACCGCGTACCCCAGCCCCTCCAGGGCCAGGACGAAGGCGAGCCGCCCGCGTTTCATGCCCATGGCCCGCAGAACGCCGAACTCCGCGTGGCGCTCGCCGGCCAGCATCATCACGACGAGGACGATCAGGAGCACGCCCGCCACCATGGACAGCTGGCTGAACAGCAGGAACAGGGTCGACAGTTCGGTCGTGAGCCGGTCCGCGCTCTCGTGCGCGGAGGCGCGCAGGGGCTCGGCCTCCCAGTCGTTGGCGCGGGCGAGGGAGGACAGTTCGCCGTGGACGGGGTCCTCCCGCTCCTCCCAGGTGACCTCGCGGTCGTAGGCCAGGGTGACGGCGTTGACCCGGCCGGGCAGGTCGGCGATCTCCTGGAGCTCGCGCAGGGACACGACCGCGGAGGCGGGAGGCGCCAGAGGGGCGCCGGTCTCGTACACGCCGACGACGCGCATGGTGCGGCCGGCGACGGTGAGGACGTCCCCCCGTTCCGCGCGCAGGTCGCGGGAGGCGGCTGCGCTGAGCAGGATGTCGTCCTCGCGGAGGCCGTCGCGTGCCAGCGGTTCGCCCGACGAGTCCACGAGCCGGACCGCGTCGTCGTTGTTCGAGGCCCCGACCACGGTGAGCCCCGGTTCGCCGCGCTCGGTGCGCCCGTGCTCCACGGGGACGGGAAGGCTGAGCAGGGAGGAGACCGTGGCGCCGGGCTCGTCCAGGGCGTCCTCGATGGAGCGGACGTCGTCGGAGTCCAGGGCGGGCGGCCCGGTGTCGGCGGCCTCCCCCGACTCCCCCGACTCCTCCGGCTCCTCCTGATCGTCCGGCTCCACCGGGGTCACGACCGCGTCGACCCCGCCCAGGTCCGCGGTCTGCTGGGCCCGCATCGCCTGGTGGAGTGCGGCCTCCAGGGTGAAGGAGGCGGAGAACAGCAGGGCGGCGAGGGACAGGCCCAACGCAACGAGAAGGGTCTGGGCCGGTCGGCGGAAGGCGTTGCGCATGGCGATGCGCACGCTCAGCCGGCCTCGCGGGGTGAGCGCCACCAAGGCGATCAGCAGCAGCGGAGAGGCCACCGCGACCACGAGGGTGAGTGCGTCGCTCATCCGTCACACCCCCGGCGAGGCGTCGGAGGGGCCGGAGGCCGGGCGCGCGGAGTTGTCCTCGACGCGGTCCACCCGGCCGTCGGCCATGTGGACCTCGCGGTCCCCGTAGGCGGCCACGTCGGGGTCGTGCGTGACCATGATCAGCGTGAGGCCGTCGGCGTGCAGCTCGCGCAGCAGGCGCAGCACCTCCGAGGTCGAGGCGGAGTCCAGGGCGCCGGTCGGCTCGTCCGCCCACACGATGGCCGGATCGTGCACGATCCCGCGGGCGATCGCCACCCGCTGCTGCTGGCCGCCGCTCAACTGCGAGGGGAGGTGGCGGGAGCGGTCGGCCAGCCCCACCCGCTCCAGGGCGGCGAGCGCCCTGGAACGCGCGTTGCCGGGGCGGGCCCCGCCCAGGAGGAGCGGCATCTCCACGTTCTCCAGCGCCGAGAGCACCGGGATCAGGTTGTACCCCTGGAAGACGAACCCCATCCTGCGCGCGCGCCGGACGGTCCGCTTGCGCTCGGAGAGGGCGTGGATGTCCTCCCCCTCGACGAGAACCTTGCCGCCGTCGATACCGTCCAAACCGGAGGCGCAGTTCAGCAACGTCGACTTCCCGCACCCTGAGGGACCCATGATCGACACCCATTCGCCTTCGGCGACGGTCAGCGAGACGTTTCTCAGCGCGGAGGAGGCGGCCTGTCCCTCTCCGTACGTTTTCGTTATGTCCTTCACATGAATGACTGGGGTGGTCACAGATCGCCTCGCGGTCGTCGCGGTCGGTATGAGCATTGTCGTGGAGTGAATTACTTTGTCGCGTGTATCAGCGGCGCTCTCGCAGGTGACAGGCCTCGTGGCAGTCGGACTTTGCTCTCCGTGACGTCGTGGATTCGATTCTGTGGGCCTGATGTCAATGTGCTCTTGCGGGTGTATTGATAATCCGCTCCGCTGTGCCATGATGGGCGGATGCCAAAAGTTGTGGACAAAGAGGAAAGACGCCGTCGGATCGTCGAAGCGCTGTACAGGATCGCCGCCGAGAAGGGTGTGGAGGGGGTCAGTATTCGCGCTGTCGCAGCGGAGGCGCAGTTATCGGCGGGTGCGGTCCAGAGAGAGTTCGGCACCAAGGAGGAGCTGCTCCACTTCGCTTTCCAGGTGATCGCGGACGAGATCACTGCGTGCTTCGGGGTCTTCCAGGACGGGGTCGGGCGCCCTGCTTTTCCGGAGGTCCTGCGACAGGTGCTCGTGGATCTGCTGCCCACCGACGAGCGGAGGCTGGCCCAGGTGCGGGCCTGGAACGTCCTCTATGCGCGCGCCGTGGTCGATCCCGCGTTCGGGGAGGTGCTCTCGGTGCTGGACGACAGGCTCCGCGCCGGCTTCCTGCGGGCCCTGGAGCACGCACGCGACAAGGGCGAGCTGTCCTCCGTGAAGGACCCGGAGGCCGCCGCCGAGCTGCTCCTGGTGACCGTCGACGGGCTGTGGGCGGGGTGCGCGAGGCTGTCCGAGGGCGATCGCCCGGACCGCCAGCTGGCCGCGGTCGAGGCCGCGGTGTCCTGGCTGGCCCGGTGACGCCGCCGACCGTCCTCGGCGTGCGCGACCCCCGGGCGTCCTGAGGCGGTTCGGAGGTGGCGGGCGCCGAAGCGCGCCGGGGGGATGGCCTCCATCAGGGCAACTCCTCACTCTCTCCACGGGACCTGCGGCCGTGTGGACGGGCACAGGAGACGCCGTGGTCTACCGCCTGTTCGCGAGCATGGAAGCAATCTTCCAGCGGGGCCTTGCGCGTTCCTTGCGCGAACCTTGAACGGGGTTCGGGCGTGGGTTGCCCGGGTCTTCGCGCCGCCTGGCCGACTCTTCCCGGCCCTGGCTGAGGGCGTTGGCCGGGCCCGTGTATTCGGCCCAGACGCCGGAGAACGTACGCGGCGGGCCGGCCCGAACGGCCAGATTCTATGAGTGGGTGAGACCCTTAGCACGGCGTCGTTCCGGGAGACTCTAGCGAGGTTTTCCCGGTGGCCTCAGTTCCCATGCGTCGCCGAGGACGATGGCGGCTTGGTTGATTGCTTCGATTCGACCCGGACTCGAGGTGCCATGTTCTAAGGCCCGCGATCGCCGTTTCAACCCGGCCGCCGCACGTTCGCCCAGAGCACCTACCAGACAGTGTTCTCGGACTTGGCTGAGGCCACCGCTGCACTGCTACGGGGAACCCTGGCTCGGAGTGGTTGCTTGGTGTCGGTGCGGTAGCCGGTGTCGGGGAGCGCACCAGGAGCCGCACGGCACCGACGACCCCGGGTCAGCGAAAGGGTTCGCACCCGTCGGCCTGGGGTTTCCTTACCCTCGGGTCCGTTGGACCATTGGATTATAGTTCCCCTGGCGTATCAGCGTCTGCTTTGCTTTGTTTCCTCATTTCGTTCCGATCCATAAATATTCGCCAGAGCGCTAGGCGATCTTCGGACTTGGATGGCATCAGGATCTTCGTCAGGCTGCAAATAATCGCACCGAGCGCCAATAGGAATGCAAGGATGAAAGTGGCCCACCAGGGAATGTCGAGCGCCGAGAAGTCAAACATTTTTCTCCTGCGCTCGGGGTTTATTGTGAGGGCGGAAATCGCGAACCGGGGGTTTCATGATTTCTAGCGCTGCGGTCCCCAGTTTAATTATGTGACTGCTTTTTGTTGTGCTCGAAGATGTTCCTTTGATTCCTACAATGGAGTGGGTGAGGGCTGCCTTTAGGGATTCGGGGTGAGGGCCTTGGTTGTATTCAATAACCCAGTGATCACCTTCTCCCCAGAGGCGGCGGTTGACCGCGTCCGGTCGAGACCATATTTCCCTTTCTCCTGCACTCTGTTTCTGTGGGGGGCTATCCCACTCAATCTTCCATTTTTTGCCCGGGTCTCTGAGGGAGTACCGGCTGGTGAGCCCAGCCAGTAGGATCCTGGCGTCGTTGCTCATGTTGGGTAGGGCAGATATTTCCTCCTCTTCTTTTTCTGTCAGTGCGTCGCCTTGGGAGAGGTATCCGCCCCACCAGGATTCATCCTTGTGTATAGATTCGGGCTTCTCTTTGGCATTCCAGTAGCTCAGGCCTGTTATGGCGAATTTTGCGCCGCTGGGTTCATGGATCATTAGCACAGTTTCACGAGACTGGGTTGGTTCGCCGATGAGCCGCAAGCCTGGAAGTCGATTCCCGGAATCCCCAATTCCTGGACTAGAGAGGAGGGGGTATGTGGCATTGATAGGGGCTCGGCGGGCAATAAATATGAAGTACCCCCACCGGGGGGAAGCGATTGGGGCGTATACGTGAGTTCGTGCGATATTCCACGAAGCTGGGCGTTCCCCTGGAGTGCCAGTATTAAATAGGCCTAGCGCGAGCTGTGCGCGAAAAGAGAGCTGTTCTGGAGAACACTCATCTAGGCCGATGGCTCCCTTGCGTCCTACTCCTGCAAGTGCAGACTGAAAGCATTCTCCAGTGAACTTGCTTCGTAGGTGGGCAGAGGTATCGTGCTTTGAACTGCGTTTCCTGGACATGAGTTAAGGCAACCAAGTCTCGGTGCTGCCCGGTCAGCATCTGAAGGTTTGCGCCCATGCAGGAATGGCATCCAAAATTTTTGCAGAGAGGTTGCGCTTCGCACCCGCGGGCCTGGGCTGCCGAACTCCGGGATGGCGTTCCCATCTGGCCTTCGTTCCTCTGCGGAACGTTCTACGCTTAACACCTGGGATGCTAGCACACGTGGATGGTGGAAGGTAGATGGTGTTTCCTATCATTTTTATTGGACTGACGTGCGGGCGTGGTCCGGATTACTTCATTCGGCAGGCATGCTTGCGCTGAAACTGATGCAGAAGGTCGAGTTCTGCACTACTAAAGGAAATATGCACTATTTGCTCGGATGTGAGCAGCCTTGGAGTGGAAGGGCAAGGCGGTGGCGCCTGCTTGGATGGTAGAGAGCGGGGAAGCAGCGGGCACAACGGCACCAGGCCGTATTCATTCCTTGACGGGTGTCAGAGTGCAAGCGCAGGGTGACTCAGGGTCTGGGAGTCCTGGGGTGCATGGCGAGGAAGTGCTCCGGAGGTGAGTGGGCTGGGTGCATGGGGCCTTGCCCTGGGGAGCGCGCATGGGCCCGAACCACGACGAGGACCTCTCACGAGGTCCTCGAACACCCCGTATGAACTGGGGTTTTGTGGCGCACCCGGCAGGATTCGAACCTGCGACCATCGGATGAGAAGTCCGTTGTCGAGATGGTGCAGACCGTCCTGGGTGACTCAGGCGTCGCAGCTTTGGCAGCGGCGCGTGGCAACTCGCGCCGTGTTGCCGTGCGTGGCCTGAGCGGGGCTCCCCTCGCTGATGCGTCTCCACAGCTGAGGGTCGGGCTCGGGAATCCACCCCCACTGCGGTGCCGTGACCTCGTTGTCGTTCTGGTGCATGCAGCCTGGCCGGTGGGCCACGCCACGCGGTGAGACGAGGACGGCGCCGGCGGGGAAGACGGAGCCCGCCGCCACGGTGCCGGTACGGGCCCGAGCGGTTCCGTCGTCCTTGCTGAGAGAGCAGGCGCAGCCGCCGCCGACGGGGAGTTCGCAGAAATCACAGCGTTCCATGGGCCCCATCCTGCGCGACCCCTGTGACGATCGGGCGTGAGGCGCACGTCCTGCGCGGGAGGCCGCCAACGTGTTGCCTGGTCCGGAAGGCATGGCCGGATACGGCCACTTCCGGAAGAGAAGGTACCGGGGGAACGAACGCTTCATCCCCGAAGGACGCGCCGGGCGCCCCGGGGCCCTCATCACTCGTCGGCCCCCGATAGGGGGACGGGTTCTACGGTCCGGCCCGCAACACCTGAGCGCCACCACACGGAACGGGGCGTCAGTCCGCGGGAACACTCTGCGAGAGCACACGTGCCCGCAGGTGTGGGACTGCCCTGGCCATCACCGCGGACACCGCGATGCAGTAGCCGCCCAGCGCGGCCAGCTGGGCGGGGTAAGGGACACCCGAGTCGATGAGCAGACCCGCCATACCGGGACCGGCAGCGGAGGCGAACACCAGGACCGCCACGACCACCGACCGGATCGAACCCAGGTGCGCGGTTCCGTAGACCTCCGGCCACACCGCGCCGAACAGGCTCAGGGAGAGGCCGTTGGTGACGCCGTACAGCGCCATGAAGGCGAACGCCCCCCACTGGCCGGCCACCGAGGCCAGCACGACCAGACCGAACCCGAGCGGCAGCAGGTAGACGGGCACCAGCCGCATCGCGCTGAACCGGTCGACCAGTTGTCCTCCGACCAGGTTGAACACGACGGTGGTCACCGCGTACACGGTGAACGCCGCGGCGAACGCGGCTGGCGCCCACCCGCGCGACTCCACCAGGTACACCTGATGGAAGAACACGGTGTTGCCGATCAGGGCGGGAGCCGCCATCGCCGCCGCGACCAGGTAGAAGCAAGGGTCGCGCAGGGCCTGGCGGCGGGTCCAGTCCCGTGCCCGAAGTTCCCGAACCCCCGCCGGCACGGGGTCGGGTTCGCGCTCGGAGCGCATGAGCGCCGTGACCGGCCACGCGAGGACGAGCAGGAGCACCACGGCCGACCACCAGGTCCCGCGCCATCCGGCCAGGGCGGCGAGGGCGACCACGGCCAGGGGCAGGAGCGCTTCTCCGGTGTTCAGCCCCAGCGTCGCCACCGAGGTGGCGCGTCCTCGCTCGCGGCCGAACCACCGGCCCATGAGCGTGAACGAGGTGTGCGTCATCATCCCCTGGCCGAACAGGCGCAGGAGGAACAGCGCCACGAAGAGGGCGGCGACGTGTGACGACAGCGTCATCGCCGCCGCGCCCGCGGCCAGGAACGCGAAGACGCCCAGGACGACCCCCGCGGAGCCGAAGCGGTCGACGACTGAACCGATCTGCGTCAGGGCCAGAGCGCTCGCCAGGGTCGCGAACATGAAGAGCGAGCCGAACTCCCCGTGGGAGAGGCCGTACTCAGCCCGGATGTCGCCGGCGGACAGCGAGACGAAGAAGGTCTGTCCGAAGGAGGACATGAGGAAGAGCGCGAATCCGCCGAGGAGCCATCGCCGGTTCGAGTGCAGGAAACGCAGGTAGCCGGACATGCCCACTCTTCGCTTGTCGTGTTCCCGGCACGTCCCGGGACCGGCCGGTCTCCTCGTGCGCCGGGCCCCAGGGCCCGGGGGGAGAGACGCAGTCGCGGCCGATCCTAGCCAGGTCCCTAACCCGGCCCCTGCGGCGGGTCCGGCGCAGCTCCGTCCGTACGGGCATCCGCTTTGGGAACACACGGGAAGCTGTAACCGGTTGTCCGAAA
Organism: Nocardiopsis sp. NPDC006198; assembly: GCF_040613895.1. Taxonomy (NCBI): domain Bacteria; kingdom Bacillati; phylum Actinomycetota; class Actinomycetes; order Streptosporangiales; family Nocardiopsidaceae; genus Nocardiopsis; species Nocardiopsis sp. NPDC006198. Next base: position 119,435 of record NZ_JBEXSY010000006.1, read on the forward strand.
ACACTGCCTTTGGCGTTCAGGTGGCGCACTGGGTCCTCTTTTTCAAGAGGCGTTCATGTCGTGTTATGTCATCGCCTTCCGGGCAAAAGGGATGGCTGTGCCTCGCGTGTGGCGGGGTCAATGCTGTGGGGTTTTTCGTCATCCTTTGTCATATTACGGGGATGGTTTGAGCTGGGGTCGTAAGGGGAGAACGGAGGATTCTCTCGGGTTCTTCATGAAAGGTCGAGCATGGGCAGTGGGTTTTGGTAACCCCTGTTCAGAGTGGGAAAAACGCGATTCCGCTGCGATGTCCGACGGCGCTCTCCTAGGGTGATCAGCGGTTTACGGGACGCGGGCTCTGGGGCCACCAGGGTCGGGCGGCTCACGTAGGCGTTCAGCCAACCCTCCTTCCCCTCGCCCGTCCCGTGGGCTCCCCCGAGGACCCACGGGACGGGTACAACGACCACCACGAGGAGAGACTCCGCGGATGTCGATCGACTCAGCCCCCGAGGTACGAACCAGCGAGCAGCGGAGCCTTGCGACCGCGGCGGCGCGCAACCTCGCCACCACCACCAAGTCCGCGCCGCAGATGCAGGGCATCAGCTCCCGCTGGCTGCTGAAGATGCTCCCGTGGGTCCAGGCCGACGGCGGCGCCTACCGGGTCAACCGGCGCCTGACCTACACCATCGGTGACGGCCGGATCGACTTCGACCAGACCGGCTCCGAGGTCCGCGTCATCCCGGCCGAGCTCGGCGAGCTCCCCGTGCTGCGCGGCTACGAGGACATGGAGGTGCTGCAGGCCCTGGCCGGACGCTTCGTCCAGCAGGAGTTCGAAGCGGGGCAGGTGCTGGCGCAGGAGGGGACCCCGGCCGACCACCTCTACCTCCTCGCGCACGGTCGCGTGCACAAGACCAGCAACGGCCACTACGGCGAGGTCAACCGCCTCGGCGTCCTGGCCGACGGCGACAAGTTCGGGGACCGCTACCTCCTCGACACCGACCCGGTCTGGGACTTCACCGTCAAGGCGGCGTCCTCCGGTGTCCTGCTGGCACTGCCCCGTCGCGAGTTCATCGCCCTCCTGGACGACTCGCCCAGCCTCCAGGCGCAGGTCCAGCACTTCCTGTCCGTTCCCGAACACCGGCAGAACAAGCACGGTGAAGCCGAGATCGCCCTCTCCTCCGGCCACGTCGGCGAGACCGAGCTGCCCGGCACCTTCGTGGACTACGAGCTCAAGCCCCGCGAGTACGAGCTGAGCGTGGCCCAGACGGTGCTCCGCGTGCACACCAGGGTCGCAGACCTCTACAACAAGCCGATGAACCAGACCGAGCAGCAGCTGCGGCTGACCATCGAGGCGCTCCGCGAGCGCCAGGAGTCCGAGCTGGTCAACAACCGCGACTTCGGCCTGCTCCACAACGCCGACTTCAAGCAGCGCATCCAGACCCACGAGGGCCCGCCCACCCCGGACGACCTCGACGACCTGCTGAGCATGCGCCGCAACACCCAGTTCATGTTCGCCCACCCCAGGGCCATCGCCGCCTTCGGCAAGGAGTGCAACAAGCGGGGGCTGAACATCGGCACGGTCGACGTCAACGGCCACCACCTCCCCGCCTGGCGCGGCGTGCCGCTCCTGCCGTGCGGCAAGATCCCGGTCTCGGAGCACCACACCTCGTCGATCATCGCCATCCGCACCGGCGAGGACAACGAGGGCGTCATCGGGCTGCACCAGACCGGCCTCCCCGACGAGGTCGAGCCGGGCCTCAACGCCCGGTTCATGGGCATCGACGACAAGGCGATCATCTCCTACCTGGTCAGCACCTACTTCTCCGCCGCGGTCCTGGTCCCCGACGCCATCGGCATCCTGGAGAACGCCGAGGTCCGGCCCCGTGCCTGAGCGCCCGACACTGTCAGGGAAGGAGGACTGAGACGGTGTCACTGATGGCCCGGATGTCCGCCTCCACCGCCACCCACAAGGCGGCGGACCTGGTGGAGGCCCTGCTCCGCGACTCCAACCGACCCGGAAGACCGGACCTGCTGGCGCCCCCGGCAGTACCGACACCGCAGGGGGGCGTGCCGGAGGGCCCCTCCGCTCCACGCCTGCCCGGCGGGCCCACGGGGCTCGGCGTCTCGGCGGCCACGATCCGGCTCCCGGCGCCGCCCGCCCGGCAGCGCGCCGCGGTCCCCCTCGGGGCCCCGGCACCGGGCCGTACCGGCGTCGGAGCGCGGACCGTCCCGCGGGTCCCCGCGACGCCGCCCGGCGCCGGGAGCGTCGGCTCCCACGGGAGCGGGGGTTCTCCGGACACGATCCGCCCGGCGGCGGACAGCGCGTCCGCCGTGCCCGTGCTCTACTGCCCGCCGGCCCTTCGCGACGATCCCGCCCTGGGCGACGAGGTCGACGACCGGCTCGTCGAGTGGGCCGAGGAGGTGGGGGTCTACCCCGGCCAGCTCGACCGTGTCAGGTCGGCCGGGTTCGGACGCCTCATCATGCTCGCCCACCCCGAGACGGACGACCCCGACCGGCTGCTGGCCGCCGCCAAGTGCGCCCTGGCGGAGTGGTCCGTGGACGACCACTACGTCGATGGCGAGGTCGAGGAGGCGCAGCCGGAACTGCTCGGCCAGCGCCTGGCCATCGCCCACTCGGTGATCGACCAGGCCCACCTCCCGCTGAGCTACGCGCCCCAGCTGGAGGAGGTCGTCCAGAGCGACCCGGTGATGGTTGCCCTGCGCTCCAGCCTGAAGAACCTCGCCCGCTACGGCTCGTCAACCCAGGTGCGCAGGCTCCGCCACGAGCTGGCCATCATGTTCGTGGCCTACAACCAGGAGGGCGTCTGGGCGGCGACGGGGCAGCGGCCGCCGGTCTGGGAGTTCCTCATGCACCGGCACGAGAACAGCTTCGTGCCCTGCATGGCGCTCATCGACACGGTCGCCGGTTACGAGCTCCCCGCTGAGGAGTTCTCCGACCCCAGGGTGCGTCGCCTGTTCACCATGGCCGGATCGGCGACCGTGATCGTGAACGACCTGTACTCGATGGGCAAGGAGGACCCCTCCGACTTCAGTGTCCCCCGGCTGATCGCCACCGAGGACGGGTGCTCCGAGCGCGAGGCGATCGAGCGCACCGTCGTGCTCCACGACGAGCTGATGCACACCTACGAGGCGGAGGCCTCCGCCCTCGCCCTCACCGGCTCACCCGAGCTGCGCCGGTTCCTGGCAGGCGTGTGGGCCTGGTGCGGCGGCAGCCGCGAATGGCACGCCCGCACCGCCCGCTACCACGGGACGGGCGCCGCCTGAGGGGGATCACGGCCCCCTGCACGTCACCACCGCGGCCCGGGCCCTGCCCGGGCCGCCTCCGGAAACCACCACAAGGAGTACACGCGATGACCACCACCATGCCCTCCTCGGACAACGTGCTGCGCACCGACTACCAGAAGTCCGTGGCCGCGTACTGGAACGCGGAGAAGGACCCCGTCAACATCCGCCTGGGCGAGGTCGACGGCTTCTTCCACCACCACTACGGGATCGGCGACTACGACCCCTCCGTCCTGCAGGGCCCGGAGGAGGCCCGCGAGGCGCGCATCATTGAGGAGCTGCACCGCCTGGAGTCCGCCCAGGCCCAGGTGCTCATCGACCACCTCGGCGACATCAGGCCCGAGGACCGCATCCAGGACACCGGATCCGGCCGGGGCGGCACAAGCTTCATGGCCAACCAGCGGTTCGGCTGCTACGTGGACGGCGTCTCGATCTCCCAGCAGCAGGTCGACTTCTCCAACGAGCAGGCGCGCGACCGGGGCGTGGACGACAAGGTGCGCTTCCACTTCCGCAACATGCTGGACACCGGCTTCGAGACGGGGTCCATGCGCGCCAGCTGGAACAACGAGTCGACCATGTACGTCGACCTCTACGAGCTCTTCAGCGAGCACGCCCGCCTGCTCCGCTACGGCGGCCGCTACGTCACCATTACCGGCTGCTACAACGACGTGACCGGCGGACGCTCCAAGGCGGTCAGCCGCATCGACGAGCACTACACGTGCAACGTGCACCCCCGCAGCGCCTACTTCAAGGCGATGGCGGCCAACAACCTCGTCCCCATCAGCGTCGTCGACCTCACCGCCGACACGATCCCCTACTGGGAGCTGCGCGCGCAGTCCTCGGTCGCCACCGGTGTGGAGGACCCGTTCCTGACCGCCTACAAGGAGGGCAGCTTCCACTACCTGCTCATCGCCGCCGACAAGGTCTGACCCCAGGCCCGGCGCGCGGGCGCTCGCCGGTCTCGCACCGAGCGCCCGCACCGATCTTCCAGACCCCCCGTAGCCCACAGCCCGGGCACCGCAACCGCGGACGGGGACGACGGGCCCGCGTCGCGGGCCCGTCACCCCTTCCCCTCCGCCCGACCGAAGGATCCACATGAGCACGCACCCCGCCGCCGGCCGCCCCGGAACCTCCGCCACCGTCCCGCCCGGAGACCGCCCGGACAGCCGGATCATGCTCGAACTGGTCGACGAGGCGGGGACGACCATCGGCACGGCCGAGAAGCTCTCCGCGCACCTGGCCCCCGGACGCCTCCACCGCGCCTTCTCCGTCTTCCTCCTCGACGAGCACGGCCGCCTCCTCCTCCAGCGCCGCGCCCTGGGCAAGTACCACTCGCCCGGCGTGTGGTCGAACACCTGCTGCGGCCACCCCTACCCCGGCGAGCCGCCGTTCGCGGCCGCGGCCCGCCGCGTCGGCGAGGAGCTGGGCGTGGCGCCCGCGCTGATGCGCGAGGCCGGCACCGTGCGCTACCACCATCCTGACCCGGACTCCGGCCTGGTCGAGCAGGAATTCAACCACCTGTTCGTGGGCCTGGTGGACGGCGTCCTGAGCCCCGACCCCGACGAGATCGCCGAGACCGCCTTCGTCGGCCCGGAGGAGCTGGCGAAGCTCGTGGGCGCGGACCCGTTCTCGGTGTGGTTCACGACGGTGCTCGACGCGGCACGGCCGGGACTGCGCGAACTGGCGCCGGCGGTCGGCTGGTAGGAGCCGGATCTGTGAGGGTGGATCCGGTCGGACGCAGCCTCGCCGGAGACACTGGTGTCTGGCCAGGTGCCTGAACCTTGAGAACGGCCGGATCCAAGTTCGTGGCCGGTCATTCGTCCGCGGTCGGGAGCACGTACTCGACTGCCAGCTTAGCCATGTGGAGGGGATAGGGAAGCGCCAGCGGAGCCTTGATGTCCGGTGCGTAGCGCATCTGGTGTACGCAGGCGGCCCACTCCTGGGGCACATCCGGATCTTCTCCGGTCCCGCGGGCCAGAACCGTGATCTCCAGCAGGTTGGGGTTGCTGGCGTCCTTGTCTGTATCGGAAACCACTCTCCCCTTCTTGTTCTGCCGTGTTCCGTCTTTCACTGCCTCGACCGAGGCATTCTTGGCGGTGGGAGCCTTGTCCGTGCTGCTGTAGAAGACGCGTTGGTCCGGGGTGTCGACTACCGGCCTGATACCCGCGGGCAGCCCATATTTGTCACCGGTCCCGTACCACTGGGGAGTCTCGTCCCCGCCGCTGTCCCGGACTCGAAGCAGGCGCAGTCCTTTGCCCCAGTGGTGAATGGGCAGGCTTTCCTCTCCGTCGTCCAACCAGATGCGATCACGTTCGAGGTCGCCGTTGCGGAGCCAGGTCCAGCTGTCCCGGAGGTTCTGTGCATGCGTCATCAGAAGGGTCGGACGGCCCTTCGACTGAGCGAGAAGAGGGCGCAGGAGGGCGTTGGTCTTGCGGCGTCTCTCCTCACGGGTCCCCTCGGTTCTGCCAGAGGAGAAACGGTTCTCGGGTTGTATCTCCTCAAGGGGGAGGTCGTAATGGTTGTCGGCGGCCTCCGCGGCATCGACCTCGCCGGCGAGCCACAGCAGGTACTCCCGATAGGGGACCCAACGCCGGGCGTCGTGGCGCCACCCGCATACCGCCTGAACGCCATCTTGAGGACGCACTCTCAGAGCGAGCAGTCGCCAGGTGGGCTTACGGGTCGGACCGTCCCAACGGCGTTTAGCCATCCACACGGACACGTACTGCAGATCCTGGGGGAGGCTGTCGGTGAACGTATGCAGTGGGACCTGGGACACCCCGAGTTGGCGGAAGGCGTCCAGCCAGCTCGTCCGGGCACGGTGTGCACGGTTCTTCTTGAGCTTTCCGGTGATGGCCGTCTGGATGAACTGGGTCACCGCTCCGGCACGTGCGCAGCCGAGCCGTACGGCGAACTTGGGATCGGTCCGGCGGTCCTTGTACTCCGTATCGATCTCGACCAGGGCAACAACAGGAGGCTCTTCTGTCCCCTCGTGCGGGTCCTCTCCGCGTACGGTCGTTTCCGCCAAGGCACGGCGTTGCCGGATAGCCTCCTGGAGTGCCTTCGACGTGACCACCGATCCGTCCCCCAGATCGAGAGGAGAGGTCAGCCTTCCACTCGGTCGGAGCTGGAGATGCAACTCCAGGTTCGGGAGGTTCCAGGACAGAGTGCTGCTGCTCCTTGATTCCGGAAGGGGGAGGTCCAATAGTTCACACCACGCTGATACGAGGGCCTCTCGGGTTTCGGTCTCCTGCCAGTGCACGCGCGCGACGAATGGAGCACCGTCGAGCAGGCTGCGCAGAAGGTCTCGCCGATCCTGGGCTTCCTGCTTATTCTGTTCCTGGACCTTTTCAGCTCTGATCCGATCCTTTTCTTCCTTGCTCCCTTTGCTGGGGACTCCGGGGGGTTTGGGAAAGTTCGACGGATGGTTGGGGAGGGGGAGTTGCGGACGCAGCGGCACTCGTTTCAATATGGGCGAGAGGGCATCGTCGATCCAGGTCATCAGCGGGACGCGTTCTCCCGCCATCAACCCGGCTCCCACATCGTGTGAGCCCATTCTCGTGTTGTACGGGATCGCTGCGACCACACCGCCGACTCCGCTGAGCCACTGTTCCGGTTTGCTGATCAGCTCCCGCGGATCGGGCAGGCTAGGCAGGATGCTCGCATTACGCGGCATGTCGGGTCCATCGATGATCCGCCATCCGTGAGTCCCTCTGCTCGGGTAGTAGCGCAGGCGGTTCACGGAGAACCGGCTGCGTTCACCGGAGGAACCCACCCAGGGTGACGTGGTGAGCAGATGGACGGATACCGACTGGCGGCTAGTGTGAAGGCTTCCGCTGGATCCGGTGTCCGTCACCCACCGCCGCACACCGGTGCGTATGTGTACACGAAACCGTGAGATGAAGGGGACCGTCTGCACGCTGATGGTGATCACATAGGAGAAACGGGCACCATCCTTGCCGACATGATCGGTCATCGGCGGCCACGAGACCAGCTCCGCACGCCGGGCACTTCCAGGCGACTCCAGGAAGGAGTGGCTGTTGCCACTGGGCCCGGTGAAGGGCCCCGACAGTCGGATGAGCCTTGCCAGGAAATCGGGGAGCAGGTGATAGAGCGCGGGAGCGGGTTCGGCTGTCCCTCCCGAGCTGATCGTCTGTGCTCGGAGGTCTACCTCCTGATCCTCCCAAGTGAGAGGGGTGGAGTCGATGAGGGCGAACATCTGCGCGGGGTCGATGTCATCGGAATCGATGCCTTTCATCCCCCGCACCCAGAGTTTGAGGACTCCTCGGATGAGACGCAGGTTCACGGGGTTTCGCGCATAGAGCCAAGGGGTTTCGTCTGGGACAGCGACCCTGCGGCCTACGGATATCACATCCGGGGCGGCCGCCGTCAATACATTGTTCAGTCGGCCGATCGGAAAACTCTGGAAACGCTGCTTATCAGGATCGGCGAACCTGGAATGGTGGAATCTGTTGAAGGCCGAGCGGAGCTCCTCCGGCATGGGGAGCACGTGGAAGTGGTGGTTGATCTCCTCGGCCTCGGGCATCTGATAGGCGGTGAGAGTAATGGACTTGTAGGTCACGGTGTCTTTCCGGGGTTGGGGCCGGGAACAGAGGGTGGCTGTCGGAGCAGGTCGACCAGCGCGTCATACAGCGGCCTGTAGAGGGCTTCGGCGAGATATCTGGTTGCTGAGGTGACCGGGAGGCGGTGCGGAGGCGTGGTGCCGGGGGAGCTGGACGTCGTGTGGCCGAAGTAGGGGTCAAGCACCTCACGCATGCTCACCAGCAGGCTTGTCCTGGACGTGTCCTGTCGACTTCCGGAGGCCAGGCGCGGTGCGAAGGCCGCATCGACGAAGTGCACCCGCGCGTCGACCCCGCCTCGGGTGAGGCGCCCGATCACCTGCCACAGCACGACGAGAAGATCCCAGGTCAGATACTCGCGGTCGTCCGTTGACAGGCCCTGCCATGACAGCCGGCGGTTGGCAAGCCTCCGGAGTTCCTGTCGGGCCTCCTTGCGCCAGGCCAATCCGGCTTTGTCCAGGAAGTCGTAGTTGCGGACCATCGCGTCGAAACCGCCATCGGCCAGGGTCTTGCGTACGGTCAAGTCGTTGAGGGCGTGTACGAGTACACCGACGTCCCCGGGGTGAGGGAAGGGGCGGGAAAGGAAGTAGACCGATCCGAAGATCGCTTTGTCATTCCGGTTGAGGATGTTGTGGCCGCGCTCCACCGAAAGCAGAGGAGCCACCAGGATCGTCCGTCCGGTCTCGCGGAAGCTGGCGAGGTCGCCCCGGCGCAGGACGGGCACGGTCATGAGACCGTCCAGGTCCGGTGGCTGGTGCTCAGGGGAGAGATCGTCGTCATCGGAGGCCAGGACGCACACTTGGTCGTGCCATCCGGGCGTTGAATGTATCTCCTTGGCGACCAACCGCGAGTCGGCGTAGCTGCCCACGAGTACGAGAAGGTGCCTGCGCTGAAGATCTCTGAGCAGACTGAGCTCCCGTGAGAATTTTGACCGTCCTCCGTTGTCCTCAGGGTCGGGTCTGGCGAGGCCACGCACCATCTGGCGCAGGATTTCCGGTCGGTCGCCGAGCGGGGCACCGGAGAACTGGAGGGGTTGCTCGGGCTTATCGCTCGGGGAAGACGGTAGCCGTCCGTGCACAAAAGCTGTGTGCATGGAGATCCGCGGTTCGGCTGCCTGCTTGGTGGGGGAAGCGGGGGTCCCCGTCTCACTTGTGGAAAAGGAGGCGCCCTTCTGTTCTGGGCGGGCGCGGAGCACAGCCCTTACCGGTTCGGCGACGTGGTAACGCGTTGAGGCGCTTGCCCAACTCGTGCCCGACATCAGCACGACGTTGGGTCCACGTTTTTTTCCGTCCGCGTCGAGCAAAGGTAATGCACGAAGCAGCTCTCTCCCGACTCCTGTGCAACGGAAGAACCTCAGCTCACCGGTGGGCGTATCGCGTTTTTTGGGGTCGGCCACGAACTGGAACGCCAGGATGTTGCCCATCGGTGATTCGGGGATGTGAGGGGCGTAGTCGGCGGGGGAGCTGTGATAGAGCGCGTTGGTCGAGGCATCGAGCCTGAGCGCTGTCTCCACGCGTGGCCAGAGCGTGGTGAGCAAGTTCAACCGGTCGTGCATGACGGCCAGGAGAAGGGTGAACTCGAACCTGTGCCGCTCCCTGTCGAATTCGGCCAGGACGTTCTTCCGAACGGTTTCGCTCCTCCACTCGTCCTGGGAGATCTTCTGGGGATCGCGCAGCCCGGTGAGTGACAGCAGGACCGCCTCCAACTCCTGTGCGACCCGTGGATTTCCGGGTCTGTTGGTGATGAGGCGCCGTGCCAGTTCGGCGAGCCGGAGGGTCGCTTGTTCCGGCTCGGAGTTGACGAGCAGATCCTCGTCGGTGTCTCCCACCGGGTCGTCCCGGAAGTCGTCCAGGATCTGAAGGACCTCGGAGCGCCGCTTATCGCGAACCTCCTGGTCCGCATTATGGTCCGGATCCAGGTGATCCAACCACCGGGCGGTCTGGGCCCTTCGTGTGCCCACCTTGTCGTCTCGCAGTATGTCGTCGGAGAACCTGGTCGTGGGCCATCGGCCGGCCAACTCCAGCTGGAGCGACCAGACACTGAAGAAGTCTTCCTGTGCCCATGCCCTCAACTCCTCGTTGTTGACGAGCATCGAGTAGATACGGTTGGCCGTGGTGGAGACGGTGTCCAAAGCCGCGGTCCACTGCTCGACCTCACCGTTGGTGAGCTGGATACGTCCTTCCCGAGCCAGTTCCGCGACCTTGTGGCGGTCGAGTTCGTCCAACCAGGAGTCGTCGCCCGGCTTGTACAACGTTGCGGTAGGTGAGAAGACCCGGTCCAACCGGATCTGAACCTGGTCGGCCTCATCGACGATGATCATGTCGCTGGTGCGGGAGGCCAACTCCAAGTAGCGGATGCGCTCGGCATTCTGGTGCCGGGGGAGTGAGGACAAGGTGAGGGACTCGGGGGTTGCCACCCAGATCGTCGCCTCGCGGAGTTCCCGTACGGTGTCATGGCGCGGGCAGCACGCCCACAGTGGGCAACCGTGCCGATCTTTTTGCCCTCCGGTCCCCGCAGGAGGGTTGCCGGAGGGCGTCTCAGTGTCCGACTTCGAGTTTTTCAACGGAATCAGTGACTGGCACGGAGCCTCGGAGAAGCTCAGCGGCTCGGACGATTCCGAGCCGCGGAGAGCACTCAGGGGGCAGGCAGTGCTCAGGTGGGTGAAGGACTCGTCGTAGTGGGCCAGGGGCGAGTCGTAGACCTGGCTGACCCGGTGATGGAGCCGTGAGGTGTGCTGCTCACGCGTCGAGGAGCCGATGATCGGGGCGGCGTGGAGGCGGGACCACTTCTCGTATTCGGTGTCACCGGCTCGGGCTCTGCTGCTCGCGGCCCGCCCCATCCTGTTGAAGCGTTCCACCACGCGCAGGGCCTCGGATACGTCGCCGACGACCAAGGTGACGTGCCACCCCTTCTCCACCACGGCATGTGCGGTCACAATGTCGCGCAGAGTGCTCTTGCCCACGCCGGGGACCCCGATGAGGTGAAGCAGGCCGTCGATGACGAGGCGGTCGGCCTTCGTGAAACTGTTGCTCCCCTCCTCCAGAGTGAAGAGCTCCATCCGCTGGAAGCGGCTCTCCCAGTCGTCGTGGCCACGTTCGCCGTCGGCCTTCTCACGGGCGTCGAGTCCGGCCATCTTCCGTGCGGTCTCCTCCAGATGATGCACCTCGTCGGAGAAGGGCTCACGGGAGGAGGCGGCATCCAGATCGAAGCCGACGATCTCGAGCTTTGGCACGTCGTCGGGGACGGTGAGGTTCTCGGTTCCGATTCGAGGGCCGTGGAATCGGTACTGGCCGGGAACAGCGAGTTTCAGGGGGCGTGTGCGGAACGGCGGGGCCGAGGAGAGGAGGGCGTCGTAGACCTGCCGGCGGTCGCCTGCGAGGGAGGGCCAGCGCCACTCCGCAGGTTCTTCGAGATCCAGGCTGTATCCGCGAACCCGCTCGGGGAGTTGGAGGTAGCGCAGGAGACCTGAGCGCCAGATCTCCCTTCGGTGCATGGGCTCGAGGTGGTGGCGGGCGGCGCGCAGGAGACGGGCCGGATCCGTGTCAGGTGTCTCGGTGAGGATTCCGGCAGCGCGGGCGAACGGGTAGCCCCCGAAAAGCGTCCACCCGTCAATAGGGCGAAGCGTCCGCGCTGCTCCCGGCATCGTGTTGAGTCTTTCCAGGAGACGGAGCCCCAGCTCGATCGCGTAGTCGAGCTGAGCCGGGGGTTTTTGTCCGAGGAGTTTCCTGAACTCCGCTGCCTGGGGCGCGGACAGGGTGCTCAGCGCCCTGTCCAAGTGGGCCCGGGTGTCGCGCATGGGACGGTCCTTCGCGGTCAGAGCTGACGGTCGGGAGAAGGCACATGGGGAGATGCGCGTTTGGAGTCGTCGATGCGGACGGGTGCCACGACGAACTCACGGATGGGGCGTATGAGGTGGTACAGGACCCCGTCGTCGCGGTGCAGGGACGTGCCCACGGTGACCTGCTCCCGGCTGGGGCAGAAGTTGATCTCACACACCCAGGACTTTGCTGTGGGGGCGAGGAGAAGTCCGCAGTACCTACAGGCGGCGGCCTTGCCGGACGAAGTGAAGTACTTGTCCGGCACGGCGGCGTAGACGTGGTCCATGGGAAGGTCTTGGACGTGGACCCCACCGATGGTGTCCAGCATGTAGAGGGCGAAGTCCCTGCTGTTCATGACCGGGGTATCGATGATGCTGCGTCGGAAGGCCAGATAGCCCTCCTCCTTGCCCGACCTGTGGTAGGCGTCGTACACCTTTCGCATGACACGTTTCTCCACCTCGCGATGAGGCGTGCTTGGATCCACTCCCAGGGAGAGCCGCAGGCAGAGGAGCGACGGGCGCAGCGGATCTGTCTCGATGAGACGGTCAGTGATCTCCTCGAACTCCTCCGGGAGCTCAAGGAAGAACCAGTCGCTCACGGGGCGGTCCCGACACCAGGCCAGGAGCTCGGTGAGGCCACGGGGATAGCGGGGCCCCGAACCATGGTGGAGGACCACTTTCGGATACCTGTAGGCGCCCAGGAGACAGATGCGATCCAGCGCATGTTGGGCCATCGGCGGGTACGGCGGACCGAAGGCAGAATTGCGGGGGTGTTCTGCCAGATCGACCACGGCTCGAGCAACTGAGCGGAGCACTTCCAGGCACGCTTTCTCGTCGTAAGGGCCGCCCACGAGATCGGTCAGGACGGTGGGTTTCTGCTCCTGGGAGGGGGCTTCGGTCACGGGCTGTCGGTCTCCTTCTCGAGGTCGGCCGAGGATGGACACCATCGCCGGTAGGCGCAGCGGCCGCAGACCTCCTGTGCAGGGGTGGGGACGTGCGACGTGTCTGCGTGCCACGAGCCGGCAAGCTCTTGGATCACCGTCCTGGCGCGGGACGTGGTCAGATCCGAATGAGGGTCGAGTATTCGCACGTCGGGGCCGTTCGGCGTGAGGGTTTCGAGCTCCACCGAGGAACCCGCCCCCAGAGGGATCACCCCACGATCGAAGAGCAGAATCGCCAGAGCCAGTTGAGGGTGCCTGGACAACAACCAGCGACTCCCCGGTGTGTAGTCGGACGATGTCGTTTTCAGTTCGCGGTAGACCCAGGCGCCGTCTCGTTGGTAGAGCAGGTCCGCCTTGGCCAGGACCAGGACATCGGCCGCCGGATCATCGGCCGTCACGGTCTGCTCCACGTGGACACTCGCTGAGGGGGAGACATCCTGGAAGGGGCAGACCTCAATGTGCCCCAACAGCATCGCCGCTGCCTGCTGGGCCTCCTCACCTGTCAGGGACCAACCGCCCGCGGCCCACGAGTCGTGGCTCCGAGGTAGGTCGTCCGTGGTGCACGGCCGACGGGGGGAGCGCATGTGCAGCACGTCCAACCATGCATGCACGGCGCGACCCTGCCGGACGGCAGCAGGGTTCTCCACACTGTTCTCGAAAGGAAGGTGGAGGGATCGAAAGTGCTCCTTGGCCGGACAGTCGCGGAAGTACCGTCCGGAGGTGATCGACCATGTCCTTCGAGGGCGCGACCGGTCATGGATGCCCAAGAGCCCCGGTGCGCTTCTCAGCTGCCCGCATCCCCCGCGCACCTTGCAGGAGAGACAGTCGGATCCGGGTACACGGTTGGTGCCTCGGAGCAGTGCGTGAAGTGCTTCACGACCCGAGGCCGCATAGAACTCCTCGGCCTCCGAGACGCTTCCCTCGTAGAGAGGTGGTGACGAAACGGAGGAGTCGAGGCAGGAGACCTCGACAATGCGTACGCGATGGGGCAGCTGGGTTCGGGAAGGATCATGGCGCATCGGAAAGGGGGCGCCGCCGAAGTAGTGGCCGGGAGACTTGGCGACCATGTCCCGGTCCACGTGCGTTCCTGTAGCCAGCACGAACGCGGCGACAGCTATTTCGGCTTCGTCGCGTCGACGCCTGCCAAGGGGGCCGAGGACCGGGATACGAAGCTCTCGAACCGTCTCCTCGCCCTCCCGCAAGATGTATCTGCGCCCCCAGACACAGAGTTCGTATGGCCGCGTGCGGCCCGCGTAATCCTCAGGCAGATACTGCCTGACCCACGGATCGTAGACGGGGATCCGCCTGGAACCTGTTCCGTGTGCATCCTCTTCCAGGGAGTACAGGTAGGCATGTGCAGCATGCCGTGTCCAGGTCAACAGTCCTTCGTGCGGGGGCCGGATCAACTCGCCCATGATCCCTCTGACGCGTTCACCGGGAGAGGGGAGCTCGGCACAGGCCCTGTCGACGGTCTGCCCCTGGTGTTCGACGAGGTCGAGAACTGCGTTGAGGGGACTGAAGGGCATGTCGGCCAGGGTGGGGTATTTCTTGCGTTCTGTCCTTTTTGTAGAATAGTCGGTCTTTGTTCGCATGTGTGTTGGGCAGTTGTCCTGAAAGGTGTTGGTGGATCCACTGAAGATCCGTATGACCGTTTCGTGGTCGTCTGGGTAGGGTGGGTAATCGATCAAGGCTCCTCCAGTTGGGGATTGTGTCATACTGAAACGAGTCTTGTGGTTCTTTTGCTTGAAAGTTCACACCTGTCCGCGGTTTGCCCTAGCCTGCAGTGGTTGGTGGTGGATTACTCATGATCGGAGTGGGGTGTGCAGGTCGGGGACAAGACTCCCGGGGGGCGGTACACATTCTTGGACCGTCTCGGCGGCGGAGGTATGGGCGAAGTTTGGCTCGCGAGGGATGAGCAGTTCGGGCGGACCGTTGCTGTCAAGTTCCTTCTTGAAGAGCATCAGTTGACGAAGAGTACTTCAGGAGGTGGGTGGGATTACCAGAATCTTGAACAGAGATTTCTGAGAGAGGCTGAGGTTATGGCCTCGCTCGACCATCCGGGTGTCCCGATGGTTCTGGACTGGTCCATGGAGCCGTGTGGGGATTTCAAACGACGCTACATTGTCATGCAGCACGTCGAGGGTGGAACACTCGAGTACATCTTCGATAAATTTCACTCCCTCGTGGTGGAAGAGGTGGCTTGTCTGGCGGCGCAGGTGTGCTCTGTCCTTGCAGTGGCGCACGACAAGAATCTGATTCATCGCGACCTTAAGCCCAGCAACCTTATGGTTGATCGTTCGGGGTTGGTCAGGGTGTTGGATTTCGGAATCGCGATCCTGACCGACCCGAATATCACTAGGTTGACGAGGAGTTCCCAGGCAAGTCCTGGCACCACGGGGTACATGGCTCCAGAGGTCCGAACTCTAAAAACTCCCGGAGTTGAGGAGTCGGATCTCTATTCTCTGGGCTGTGTCATGTACGAGGCGCTGGGTGGTCCCGTTTTCAGCGGTACGTCAGATGAGGTGACTGCAGCCCATTTGAAGGAGACTCCCGAACCGATAAGGGTGAGGAACCCGACCGTGCCGGAGAAGCTCGGTGAGCTGATCGACCAGATGCTACTCAAGGACCCCGGAGAGCGTCCCAGTGGTGCTCGGGAAGTGTATGGGCGCTTGAGGAGCTATCTTCCCCGGCAAGATTTCCGAGGCCGGGAATCCTTTGATCTCACTCGACCGTTTGTCGACCCTTGGTGCCCGCTCCCACGGTCGGACGGCAGGTCTGGGGGAGGGCGGATGCCACCGCAAGTCATCGCCAAGCCGCAGGTCACCAGCTCTTCGGTTGCGGCGGGACTGCGTGCGGCGCAGGAAACCTGGGAGACGGGGCGAACAGAGGACGCCCTTATGCAGGCCAAGCAGATTCTCCAGGGAGCCAAGGATCACTTGAAAATTCCCTCGAGAGTCACGCGCAAGGCTTGGCTGGCCTATGCCACGATGCTCCGTGACTCTGGCAGCGTTCCCGAAGCAGTAGCGGAACTCCGTGCGATGCTGGAACAGTCTGCTCCATTTGTTGGGGAAGAAGACTCGCACCTGGGGCAGGCGAAGAAAATTCTGCGTGACATCGAGTAGAGAGATCGACGGGTGAGGGAGTGGCCCTCACCCGTCAACTCAGATGTACTTAGGTGGTTTCTTCGGGTTGGTGGGGCGCTTCTCCTGCATGGCCTCTCCTTTGTTTTCATGCAGACCTCGGCCTGCAATTGGCGGTGTTCCAGTGGTTTGATTCTAGCATGTCCGGGTGATGTTGGCTTGGATTTTCAGGGTGAGACCTCCCGGGCTCCGCGTTGCTTCTGGATCTTTTTTCGTATGGTTTTCGCGCCTTCTTCGTCGAAATCGCTCAGTATCAGGCAGGCGTTCTCCCAGGACTCTTCAGCAGCATGTGGCCGGTTTGCATCACTGAGGACATCTCCCATGCTTTCGAGCGTGCGAGCTTCATTCGAGCGATGATTGATGTCTCGGTAGATGCTGAGGCACAGGCGGTAGTGCTCCAGGGCGGACTCGTGATCGCCCAGTTGATGCTGGATCACGGCAATGCTGTCGAGATCGGCTGCTTCACTGTTGATTTTTCGCAGGGTTCGATGTATCTCCAGCGCCTGAAGACAGTAGGGGAGACCTCCCTCGGGGTCTCCGTTCTCCGAGATGCTCCATCCGAGGCCGTTGAGTGTGTCGCCGACACTACTTGTGTCCTTGTGCTCCCTGAATCCCCGAAGCGCTTTCTGGTAGGCCGGGATGGCGAGTTCGTGCTGTTCGTCGTAGGAGTAGACCACAGCGAGCGTGTAGTGGCTCTCTGCCGCTGCCCAGGTTTCTGATTCCGATCCCAGGGTCACCAAGGACCTCTCGGCGTATTCCAGGGCTTTCTGGTAGAGCCCCATGCGGCGCAGGGTGATGGCCATCAGACCTAGGAAGTGGGATGCCTTGGCAACGGGTGTGGAGGAAGGCAGAGCGTCTATCACCAGCTGGAGTGCAGAGGTGCAGTCGACCCACCGCCCCTGCATCCACAGATGTTCTGTCAGGAAATCTGCGATGGCACATGCCTCTTCGATCAGCCCGATGCTGGCGGAGTATGTGACGGCGGCGAGTAGGGCGTTGGTGTGGTGGCGGATCCACAGCTCTGGATCTTCGCGTGTGTACGTGTCGGCCTTGAGCGTAGACGGGTCCGCGTAGTACCGCATCAGCCGTTCGTTTCCCTGCGTGGAGAGGAGTTGTGCTTGCTCCGATTCGCGACTGAGTGATGTCGCGTAGTCACGGAGCAGGTCGTGCATCTGGAAACTGCCGTCCGTGCTTTCCGTCATGAGGCCGAACTGCTGCAGTTGGTACAGCACTTTGCGGGCTCTGCTGTGGCCCAGGAGGGCAGCTGTATCATCTGCGTCCAGGTAGGGAGAGGGGCATGCACCGATCAGGATGAAGGCATCCCTCAACTCAGGCGTGAGAGCGGTGTAGGTCCAGGAGAGAACCACCCGCATGTTCGACCGGGCGTCGCCGAGATCAAGCAGATCGAGTCGGTCGTCCGCGTCGGCGAGTTCTGATGCGAACCGGAACAGCGGGCGCTCAGGGCACTGGTTCAGGCGTGCCGCAAGGATGCTGATCGCCAGAGGGACACCGCCGCACAGGGAGAGGAGCTGGTTCGCAGCCTCGAGTTCAGCGGCCACGCGGTCTTCGCCCAGAAGTGCCCTGAGGAGTTCGTGTGCCTCGGCTGGAGGCAGGGGTTCGAGTCGGATGGAGACAGCCTGGTAATGGCTCATGAGCGTGCCCAGAGGTCGGCGGCTGGTGACGACAACGGCTGATGTCTGCTTCCGGGGCAGCAGCGGCAGGATGCTCTCGGCATCGGAGACGTTGTCCAGGACGACCATGAACCGGTGAGCCTCGATGATGTCCCGGAAGCGCAGGCAACGATCCTCGACGGTCGCCTTATTGGCACGGGAATCCTCACCGATCTGACTGAGGAGGTTTTCCACGATCTCCTCGGTGGACATCGGCGACGAAGGACCGAAACCTCGTGTGTCGACCAGCACCTGGCCATGGGGGAAGCTGTGGCGGGACGAGTTCGCGTAATGGTGAGCCAGGGTGGTCTTCCCCATCCCGGCACCTCCGGTGATGAGTACTGGACCCTCCTCCCAAGGGATGTGCTCCCAGGTTCGGGAGGCGTTGTCGATGAAGGGGCCCCTCGGTGCTGCAATGGTTTGGGGAGACCTGAGCCGGCCCGTGAGAGCTTTTCGCGCCTGCTTGTGCAGGGCGTCGATGACCTGTCCAGGACTCAAGGTTCTTCTTGCCGACTGGAACTCCGGCCTGCTGCGCCAGTCGGGATCCCGGAGCAGTTGGAACCCGGGAGTGCCCGAGTCGAGGCATCCGATGTCGCCGACAGTCCGCATACGTCGATCCACCATGTTCTTGACCGTCTCCCAGGCGTCTTCGGTCAGCATGGTCGCGAGTCCCAGGTGTTCCAGGCAGGGCCGGATGCGGTCGCTGGGAAGCATTCCGTGTGTGAGCTGTCGCTCGGGTAGGTCCGTGACAAGGGTCAGGGAGCGGAGGAAGGCTCTCAGATGCCGACTCAACAGCGGGGTCGGAGAGCGGGTGGGGGCTGAGGGCAGTAGTTCCTCGGGCAGAGCGAAGTCACCACGGCCGTAGTGTTCTCGTACCGCTACGCGGCCCATGGTTTCGAGCACTTGAGAAATCAGCTTCTCATCCTCAGAAGAGAGCGGGAGCCTTCTATCGGGCTTGAGAAGTTCGGTGGCCTTCTTCAGCCTTCGAGCCTCGCGTCCGAGGAGATCGGAGTTGGTGTACAGATAAGTTCTGCAGGTCCTGTCCAGGTGCCACCAGTTGCCAAAAAGGTGAAGAAGTCCGCCTTTCTTGATCAGCTCCTTCTCGCCCCACCTTCTGCCCGTGGGATCCCGATGTTTCACTGAGCAGAGGTGCACTTGCCCCTGATGTATGACACAGAAATCCTCGTGCCACTCGCATATGAAGGTCCACTCGTCGTCCGTCCTCGTAGTCCCAGGGATTGTGAGGTGCGCGAGGAGGAGTTCGAAGACTCGTCGCGTGGCCACCAGGGTCTGCCAGTGGAAGCGATCATGCGTCGCCTCGCCGTCGTGCTCTCGCGGAGGGCGGGAACGCGCGGTCTCGATCGAGGCCGGAGGCTCCGCCGGGGGGACAGGTATGTCGAGGACCATGATCCGATGATCTCCTGCGGTTCCGTGATTATGTCTTCGTCTGTTGTGGTGCTGACAGTTCACAGCACGAGTAAATTCTTGCAGGCGGTAGTGACATGGGGTGGTGCTTCTCTGGAATCCGTACGGTGTCAGCCTTGGGGGGCGGTGTTGATTTACGCCCTACGTGTGTGGACGGGGAGAAAATCAGACTCCGAGACGAAAGTTCCGGGATGAAGACGAGGTCGATTGGCTCTCCTCGGGTGCTCGGCCGCACTGGCCCGGTTCTGGCCTCTTCCGAAGGCCCTCCCCGGTTCGGTCTGGCCGGAAGCGGCCAGGGGACCGAAGTCCCGGTCACAGCCGGACGTCTGCTGGTAGAACGTGCGTGGCGGAGTGGCAGCGGGCCGTGACCGAGCGGTCCTCTCCGGGGGACGGGAGCGTGCGCGGGTGCGGCAGAGTGCGTTGGTGGCCAGGGTCGGCTTCGAGGACGACGTCACGGCCGAGGAGGCGGACCAGCACACACGTGACCTGGTGCTCCTGCTCGAGGACCTGGACGTCGACGAGGTCCGGGCGGTAGAGGGAGAGGTCGTCTCCGGGACCCGGTCGGCGGACCCCGCTGCCGTGGCCGGCGCCGTGCTGGTCACCGGGATGCTGCTCAAACCTGTGCTCACGGCGGTCGTCTCGCTCGTCGGGACATGGCTGGAGCAGAGCGGCCAGCGTTCGGTGACGGTGGAGGTCGAGGGAGCCAAGGTCACGGTGCAGGGGAGGGTGGCGCCCGGCGAGGTGGAGGGCTACGTTCGGGCCCTGCGCGATGGTGGGGCCGCCCCTGCTGTCGAAACCGGGAAGGACGACGCGTGAGGCGTACCGCGATTCTCCTGGGCGTCAACCGCTACGAGGACCTCGACGACTTGCGTTCGCCGTACGAGGATGTCCGGGCGCTCGAACGGGTCCTCAAGCACAACGGCCACTACACCAGGGTCGAGGCGCTTCTCGACCCGACGCGCGACGAGGCCATGGAGGTGCTGGAGGCGGCGCTGTCGGAGGGCAAACCCGACGACCTCCTGCTCATCTCCTTCTCCGGGCACGGTGTCAAGGACAAGAGGGGTCGGCTGCACCTGGCCCTGCGGGACACCCGCCGCAAGAGGCTGGAGACCACCGCGCTCTCCGCCGAGGTCCTCAAGCGCCTGCTGGAGGACTCCCGTATGCGGAGCAAGGTGCTGCTGCTCGACTGCTGCCACGGTGGTGCCTTCGCCGACGGGTTCGCCACCCGCTCCGCCGGTGAGGAGGCAGAACCGCTCGACCTGGAGCGCCAGCTCAGCGATGGCGCCGGCACCTACGTCATCGCCGCGTCCGGGGCCCTGGAGCTGGCGAGGGAGGGCGACAACGCGTCGGGGGCGCGGCCCTCGCCCTTCAGCGAGGCGGTCGTGCGGGGTCTCGGCGGCGCCGCGTCGGACGCCAACGGGGACGGATGGATCGACGCGGTCGACCTCTACCAGTACGCGCATCGTGAAGTGGACCACGTGGACGGCCAGCGTGTCACCGTGTCCTCCCTCGGCGTGCGCGGATCGCTGGTCCTGGCCCGGCACACGGGATCGGCCACGGCGGCCGACCTGCCGGGGGTCTCCGGCCGGACCGACCGGACCGACCGGAGCGGCGCGGCGGATACGGAGGGGACCGAGGCGCGCGGGGCCGGCACGGAACAGCCGCGGGCCCGTGGGGAGCGGCCCGCCGAATGGACCTGGTCGGGCTACCTGGACTACCTGCGCGACTGTCTGGTCCGACAGAGCGTCCTGCAGCAGCTGCCCGACGCCAGCGGCCGGGACGCAGCTGTCTGCGAGATGGACTCGGAGGTCCTTCTCAGCCGGGCGGAGGGCCGATGGCGGCTGCCCGGTCGCGCCGAGACCCTCGCGCGGGAGGCGGTGAAGGAAGGCCGCCCGCTGCGCTACGGCTATCCGGCGGTGCTCTTCGACCCCGTGCGGTCCGACCGCGGCAGCGGGAGAAGGGCCAAACTCGCCCCACTGTTCGTGATGGACGTGGAGATGGCGGAGGAGCCCGACGGGCACTATCTGATGCCGGTCGGTGAGCCGGAGTTGAACCGCGAACTCCTGATCTCCGCGGCGGGCCTGGACGAGGGCGACATCGAGGAACTGGTCACCTGGTTCGAGGTCGGCTGGGACGGGGGAGAGGTCTCCGGACTCGCCGACAAGGCGCGCGCGGTCTGCGACCGACTCCGGCTGGCTCGGGTGGACGACCTCGTCGCCGGTGAACTGCGCAGCTCGCTGGACGTTCGCCACGGTGCGCGGCGCGGAGCGCAGAACGCCGCCGTCCTCTATCGAGGTGACCCCGCGGGCGCGGCCGTCAAGCAGCTCGTCGGGGATCTCGACCACCGGGGCAAGGGCATCCGGGTCGATGCCCTCGCGGGTACGGCGCTGGCGGCCCTGTCCGACCCCCACCACGCGGTCAGCGGTTCCGGGACCGCGCTCCCGGTGGTCACCGGACGCAGCAACGCCGCACAGGAGGAGATCCTGGCCTCGGCCATGGGGCAGGTCATGACCGTGGCCACCGGAGCCCCCGGTACGGGAAAGAGCGAACTCATCACCTCCGTGGTCACCACCGCCGTCGCGGCCGGGCAGTCGGTCCTGGTGGCCTCCACCAACAACACGGCCGTGGACGAGGTGGTCGAGCGGGTCAACCGACTCGCTCCTGGGGCCGACCTGGTCGTGCGCACCGGGAACCAGGAGCGCAGGGCCGCCGAGCCGGGGATCCTCAACGGGCTCCTGGCGGCCGAATGGGAACCCGCCGACACGGCCACCGCGCAGGCCCGACTCGTGGTCCACCAGCGCGGAGTGGGGGCGGCCCAGCACGAGCTGGCTGTCGCGGAGGAAGCGGAGCGGAGGCTTGCGGCGCTGGCGGGGACGCGTAACCGGCAGGTGCGGGGCCTGCCCGGCGGGGTCGGTCCGGGTGTCTTCGGCGGGCCCCGGGAACTGCGCCGGTGGACCCGCCGCACCGAGGCGGCGCTGGAGTCCCGGTGGACCGGCTGGTGGCACCGCCTCCTGACCAGGCGGGGGCTCCGTATCGCGGGGACGGACGGGGAACTCTCGGAGATCCTCGCCTTCCTCACCACCGAGGGGGAGTGGCGGGAGCTGCGCGAGCGGGTGGGGGAGGGTGCGCGACCGGAGGCGGCGGTAGCCCGGATCAACGGCCTACGAGAAGAGCGGCGCGAGGCGAGCAAGGAGTTCCTGCTGGGCCGGGTCGCCGAGTCGCTGCGCAGGGGCCGCACCGTCGTGGAGGGCAGGCTGCGCGACCTCGCCTCGGGGCAGAACGGCTGGAAGGGCATGAAAAAGCTGGTGCGCACCGTGCCGGCCTGGGCCACCACGTCCCGATCGGTGCGCGGGGTCTTCCCGCCGGAACCGAAGTTGTTCGATCTGGTGGTGGTCGACGAGGCCAGCCAGTGCACCGTCGCCGATCTCGTTCCACTGCTGTACCGGTCACGGCGGGCACTGGTGATCGGCGACCCGCACCAGCTCCAGCCGGTCAACCCCATGACCGGACAGGACGACCGCAGGATCCAGGCGGTCCACGGGCTCCCCGAGGCCGAGATGGGGGAGCGCTCCCTGGCCTTCACCGGCTCCTCCGCCTACCACGCTGCCGCCTCCGCACTGGTGGAGGGCGGGGGCGAGGTGCTCTGGCTCGACGAGCACTACCGCTGCCACCCCGACATCGTCGCTCCGGTGAACCGGCGCTTCTACGGTGACCGGCTCGCGGTGCGCACCGACACCACCGCTCTGGCCGCCCCCGGTGACCGGGCTGTCCAGTGGATCGACGTGCGGGGCGCCTGCGAGCGCCCGGGCGGGCGCTCCTGCCTCAACCGGGACGAGGCGGAGGAGGTGCTCACCCTGCTGCGCCGGCTCTGGCGGACGCTCCCGCCGGAGGCGACCATCGGCGTGGTCTCACCCTTCACCGCCCAGGTCCGCTGGATCGAGAAGAAGTTGGGGGAAGAGGCAGCCGAGAGGATCAGGGTGGGCACGGCGCACCGCTTCCAAGGCGGGGAGCGGGATGTGGTCGTGGTCTCGCCCGCCGCGGCCGAGGGCGTGAACCGGCACAGCGGGCGGTGGGCGCTGCAGCAGCAGAACCTGTGGAACGTCGCGGTCACCCGGGCACGCTCGCGCCTGTACGTCGTGGGCGACCGGGGGTACTGGGCCGAGCAGGGAGGGTTGCTGTCCGACCTGGTGACAGAGGCCGCGACCGGAACCGCTCCTGGCCTGGACGAGGCTGCGAGCCTGCTGTTCGAGGCCCTCACCAACAGTGGGTCCTCGCCCAGGGTCGGCCACCGCGTCGAGGGTTATGCCTGTGATCTGCTGGTGCCGGGGAAGGACGGGGACATCGCCGTGGTGATCGACCGTCCCAGGCCCGGCGCCACGGCCACGCCCGCACCGGGGCGCACGCTGCAACGCACCTTGGACAGGACGGCCCTCTTCGCGTCGGTGTCCGGTCTGCGCACCGTACGCGTTCCGGAGTGGAGGTGCCTGGCGGAGCCCGAGGCGGTGGCCGAGGAGCTCATGGCCGGATAGCGGATTCCGTCGGGTGGCGGCCAGACCGGGACGGCGCCGCACGGGTGTGTCCGAAGAGGGCGTGCCCCTGGGACGGCGCTGGCCTTGTCTCCGCTCAGGAACCGTCGGTGACGCGCTTGCCGTCCCCGTCCTTGACGATGGTGAAGGCGTCCACGGTCGCGCCGTCGGCGGTGCGGGCCCGGTACTCCAGGGTGTCTCCGTCCACCGCGACGTGCTGGAAGGTCTGGGTGTCCTCGCGCTGCACCTGGACCCGGGCGCCGTTGTCGGTCCAGTTGTCCTCGCCGGCGTCGTAGGTCTTGGGGCCGGCCACCGAGACCACGTAGACCGGGCCGGTGTGCGCGCCGGAGTCGCCGTCCTCGCCCTCTGCCAGGACGCCCCGGGTGTAGGAGTGGTCGTGGCCCTGCAGGACCAGGTCCACGTCGTGCTCCTCCAGTACCGGCAGCCACGCCTCGCGCAGCGGCCCGTTGTCGCGTTCGGGGTCGCTGGAGAAGACCGGGTGGTGGAAGGTGACCACGGTCCACGGGTGGGGGTTGTCGGTCAGCACCCGGTCGAGCCAGTCCCGCTGCGTGTCCAGCCACCGCTCGGGGTCCTCCGGGGCGGCCTCCCGGTAGTTGGAGTTGAGCACCACGAACCGCACCCCCTGGTAGTCGGTGTGGTAGGCGGTTCCGGCCAGGTCCGCGCCCTGTTCGGGGCCGTTGCCGGCGCCGGGGAACTGCGGGCCCCAGTGCCGGCTCAGGCCGTCGTCGTACTCGTGGTTTCCCGGGGCGGCCACGTGGTTCATGCTCCCGGAAGCCTCTCCGAAGGCGTCGAACCACTCGTCCCACTGGGAGGCGCTGTCGGCGTCGTCGATGAGGTCCCCGGAGTGCACGGCCAGCTCGGCGTCGGGCACCGCCTCCAGCCCGGCCCGGACGACGGGGGCCGCGTCCTCGGTGATGTCGTTCTGGATGTCGCCGAAGTACAGGAAGCTGAAGGGCTCCGCCCCCTCCGCCGCGGTGGTGAAGGTGCGCCAGTCCCCGGTCTCCTCCTCCGAGCCCTCACCGGCACCGCTCGCACTGATCCGGTAGCGGTAGGCGGTGTCCGGTTCGAGGCCGGTGGCCGTGGCCGCGAAGGTGGAGCCCGGTTCGTCGCCTCCGGTCGGGCTGCCGTCGACCCGCACGGTCTCCTCCGAACCGTCGTCGGGCCCGATCTCCAGGAAGGACTCCTCCGCTCCGGACGCGTGCCAGGTCACGGTCTGGGAGGTGCCGGGATCGGCTGTGGGCGAGAGGAGGACACGGTCGACGGGCTGTTCGGACGTGGCCTGGGGGGTACAGGCGCACAGTCCTGCCACGAGAAGGGTCCCGCACAGGGCCGCCGGCACGCGGCCCGGAGCGGGGCGGGGTGGAGCGGTGGGCATGGAGGTACCTGTCCTTTCGTCCGGCGTTCCGGGGCCACGGGTCGGGGAGACGGCGGGCCGGTCCGGGGAGGGGCGTCGTATCCGGCCCCTACCCAGGTGAGAGGCGGAAATCCGTTGCGGTGGACATGCGGAACTCGATCACCGGTCTCGCTTCTCGGACGTCCGCCCCGTGTTCGGCGTTCGTTCAACGCTCCACGGAGGCCAGACGCACGCGCAGCGCCGGGTCGGTCGCGACCAGGGCGCGCATCAGGCCCGAGCCGTGGGGCGACCAGTGCGTTCCGGGTCCGGCAAGCGTTCGGGACAGAGCTCATCGGCCCGAAATGCTGGGATCGGGCGTTATTCGACTTCGGTGTACCGGCCGCAGTAGCGGACGATCTCCCTGAGAACGTGGTGCCAGTCATCGAGCCCGTCCGCCTCGGGTTCGTAGCCTGCTCCCCACTGTCCGAATAATATATCGTCCAATAAATGGTTGTCATGCTCTCCTGTCAAGAGGGCTTCTGCTTCTCTTCTCATTCCTCCTGAGAGGTTCTGGAGGGCCTTGCTCTTCTCGAATACATCTGACAGTGTCTTGCCCTCGATGGTCCAGTCCTGATGGAGGTGTGCGCCGAACAGGTAGTGCAGGTTTCTGAAATTTCCTTCCAGGGATTCCATGGTTTCCTGGTGGCTCGGAGGCGCTGAACGATGGTGGGGGAGGCAGGGATGGGGTTGGTCAGGAGATGAGGATTGTAAAGAGATGAGGGTTCATGCCGTGAACGTGGTCGAGTTCCACGGTGACGTGTGCTGGGTCGGGGTGCTCCCATCCGATCGGGTTTTCGGCCAATCTTCCACTGTTTTATTTAATCCTCCCGCATGTCGGAGAAGTCGCGCCTGATGCCTCCGTTCCAGGGAAGCTGGTCCTCGAAGTCGCATGCTGCGACGGCGGGCAGAGATGCTTTCCAGAGAGAGCTGAGGAGGCGAGACACCTGATCGGTCAACAACGGAAGCAAGGAGTGGTCTTCCAGTTCGAGCTCGACGAGGACCGGCCAGTAGAGAAAATCTTCGCTGAAGCTTCCGTTGCCAGCAGAATCTTCATTTCGAAGTACCTCGACAAGGGGATCCGGGGTTTTTGTAATATTTCTGTCGAAGCTCACGTTGAAAACGGAGGATACGACATTTTTCACAGAGTTCCTATCTGCCTTGGCGACAAAAATTTTACAGTACAAAGTTTCGGGGTTGTTTATTTCTGAGTGAGGGGTTGGCAAGCGTTCCTTCTTCAGGATGAAGGATATGTCCATGTTAATATGGAATATCTCCTCGGATTTGATTTGCAGGAGTTTGGAGTCCGTCCCTCCTGGCTGGATGTATCCAGTTTTCATGACGTGAAGCACGGTATGCTTGTCGGTGCTTTCCGGGGAACGGGGGCCCGGAGTCGCGCACGCGTTGGCCTGGACGTGCTCGGCCATCTCCAGGTTGCCATTGGCATGGCGCACGGTGGCCTCGCCCGCGCTGCCGGTGGTGCTCGCACTCGGGTCGTCGGATGTTCGGAGAAAACCTCGTGGATAGCCGGATGCGGTCATGTGGAGGCGGTCCGCGATCACGTAGAACCATAGCGTTGCCCTGGCTCGGTGTAGCGTTCTGAGAATCGGATGATCTCCCTGAGGACATCGTGCCAGGTCTCGAGGCCTTCCGCCTCTGGCTCGTAACCGGCGCCCCAGCGACCGAAGAACATATCGTCCAGATACTGGTTGTCATGACTTTTCTTCAGAAGGATGATCGCCTCCTGGCGAAGGCCTCTGGAGATTTCGTGGAGGGCCTCGTTGCGTTCGAAGACCTCGGAGAGGGTTTCACCCTCGACTGTCCAGTCCTGGTGCAGGTAGTAGTTGAAGAGGTGGCAGAGGTTCTTGTATCTCTCCTCCGGGGTGTCCATGGTCTTCCTGTGGTGTTGTGGTGGGTGGGGAAACCGAGTTGCGGACTCGGGTGTGGAGCGGTGGTCAGACCACCGGCGTGGTCTGGGCGAGGGAGATGCGCCAGTCGTCGCCCTCGCGGACCAGGAGGTAGGACATGACTCCTTCCCGGGGGGCGGGGGACTCCGCCTCGGGGCGCCCGTCGAAGACGGTCTTGGTCAGGCTGACGTGGGCGACGTCGCGCGCGACGAAGCGGATGTCGTCGACCCTCAAGGCAGTCCGGATGTCCTTGAGAGGTGTGGCGAGGGCTTCGGCCATGGCGGAGGTGAAGGCCTCCAGGCCGAAGAGCCGCCGCCCGCCGAAGTTGACGATCACGACGTCGGAGGTGTGCAGCGCAGGGAGTGCGACGGGGTCGTTCTGGGCCCGGTCCGCCCGGGCGACGAGGTCGCGGATGCGCCGCTCGTCGGTGTCGCGGTCGGGGAGGGTCGTGCTCGTGGTGTCCATGGGGCGAACCTAGAAGCTCAACTTTTGTTCATGTCAAGGAGCCCGCCCCGCCCCCGCCCCCCGCCTCAGGGCAGGACCGGCCGGGGCCCCTCCGGAGGCTTCGGGCGCGGTCCCCACTCGCGGGGGTAGCCGAGGGAGACCTCGATGTGGGGCACGCCGTCCACGACGATGGTGCGCGGGATGTGCAGGTGGCCGTAGACGACGGCGCGGGCGCGGTAGCGCGTGTGCCAGTCGGCGGTGGCCTCGGTGCCGCACCACTGGGCGAACTCGGGGTAGTGCAGGATCCGGGTGGGTTCGCGGACCAGGGGGAAGTGGTTGACCAGGACGGTGGGGGTGTCGGGGTCGAGGGCGTCGAGGCGCTTGCGCGTGTAGTCCAGCCGGGCGCGGCACCACTCGTCGCGGCTCGGGTGGGGGTCGGGGTGCAGCAGGTACTCGTCGGTGCACACGACCCCGGACGCGTGGGCGACGGCGAGCGCCTCCTCCTTGGTGCGGGCGCCCTCGGGTCGGAAGGTGTAGTCGTACAGGACGAACAGCGGGGCGACGGTGACCGGCCCGTCGGGGCCGGGCCACACCGGGTAGGGGTCCTCGGGGGTGTGCACGCCCAGGCCGCGCAGCGCCTCGACGAGGTGCAGGTAGCGGGCCTCGCCGCGCAGCTGGACCGGGTCGCGCGGGGAGGTCCACAGCTCGTGGTTGCCGGGGGTCCACACCACCGTGGAGAAGCGCTCGCTCAGCAGCTCCATGGCCCACAGGACGTCGTCCGCGGTCTCGGCGACGTCGCCGGCGACCAGGAGCCAGTCGTCGTCGGACGCGGGCCGCAGGGCCTCGGTGAAGGCGCGGTTGTCGGCGTGCCGGACGTGCAGGTCACTGATGGCGACCAGGCTCATCGTCACCGTCCCCTTCGGTGGTCGTGGATCGGCGACACCCTACACACCCGGGCGGGGTTCCGGGCGTCCGGCCCGGACTCGGGCCGGACAAAGGAGTGTCCCCGGCCTCTGCTTGACTGCTCCCATGAACGTGCGTGAGGCGCTGCCGGACGAGATGGCGGCGGTCGGGGAACTGCGGGTCGCGGCGTACCGGGACCTGGGGCTGCTGGAGGAGGGGGACCCCTACACGGACTCGCTCCGTGCGCTGGGGTCCGACGGCCGGGGCGAGGTGCTCGTGGCCGTCGAGGGGGAGCGGGTCGTGGGCACCGTCCTGCTCGTCCCGTGGTCGGAGTCCAGCGAGATCGCGCGCGGGCCCGAGGAGGCGGAGGTGCGGGCGTTCGCGGTGGCGCCCGACGCCCAGGGCCGCGGGGTGGGCCGCGCCCTGGTGCGCGCGGTGATCGCGTCGGCCTCGGAGCGGGGCGCGGCCCGGGTGGTCCTGTCCACACAGCCCCCGATGCTCGCGGCGCAGTCCCTCTACCGGGCCCACGGGTTCGTCCGCACACCCGAACGCGACTGGACCCCGGTGCCCGGGGTCGACCTGCTGACCTACGCGCTCGCGCTGCCGGAGCGGAAGACCTCCGCGGACCCCGCTCCGCAGGCGGTCGCCCAGGGCTGAACGCCCAGGGCTGATCGCCCAGGGCCGGGCGGCGTCCCGGCCCCGCACCGCTACCCGCGGTCCGAACCCCGCGCCGCTACCCGCGGTCCGGGCGACCCGTCCCTCCGACGGTTCCGGCTCAGCCCGCCGGGCCGGACGGCGCCGCCTCCCGCCCCGTCCCCACGTCGAAGGCCCTGTCGCACGCCGCCCGCACCCCGTCGTTGTGGGTGGCGACCACCACCGCGCACCCCTCGCGGCCCAGCTGCCGCAGGACCTCCACCACCATTGCCGCGTTGTCCGCGTCCAGGGCGCCGGTCGGCTCGTCGGCCAGCACCAGGGAGGGCCGCTTGACGAGCAGGCGGGCCAGGGCGACGCGCTGCTGCTCGCCGCCGGACAGGCGGTGCACCACCTCGCCCTCCCGCCCGGCCAGGCCGACCCGCTCCAGCGCCGCGGCGTGGTCGGACCGGGCGCCGCGCCGCCGCGCCACGTCCAGGTTGGCCCGGACCGTGGCGTTCTCGATGAGCGCGTAGTCCTGGAAGAGGTAGCCGAGCCTGTCGCGCCGGAAGCGCCGCCGCCCTCCCGGCCCCAGGCGGGTCAGGTCGGCGCCCTCGCAGAGGATCCGGCCGCCGCTGGGCCTGTCGAGCAGGCCCAGGCAGTTGAGCAGGGTGGTCTTGCCCGAGCCGCTGGCCCCGACGAGGGCGACCGTCTGCCCGGCCTCGACGGTCAGGTCCAGGCCCTGCCACAGGACGCGGTCCCCGAAGGACTTGGCGAGGTTCTCGGCGGTGATCATGGTGCTTCCCGGTGGTGTCAGGCCCGCGAGGGGCCTTCGCGGACGATGCGGCGGTGGAAGAGGGCGAGGGCGCCGAGGGTCAGGGCGAGCCCGGCCGCCGTGACGGCCGCGGCGTAGAGGGGCTCCAGCCCGCTGGTCGGCACCGGTTGCGGCGGCAGGGGCCGCAGGGGATCGTCCAGGGCCCGCAGCGCGGCGAGGGTGTCCCAGGCGGCCCAGCCCGTGAAGCCGAGCGCGACCACGGCCTCCACGGCGAGGAACCGGCGGTGCGCGGAGAGGAACCCCCACCCGCTGATGTGCCGGGCGAAGACGGTCTGGGCGTGCGTGCGCACGTGGACGACGCACGCGGCGACGCCGGTCATGAGCAGGACGGCGGTGCCGGCGGCCAGGGCGAGCAGTTCGACGCGCACCGCGGCGACCTGGGCGGCGTGGGCGCTCCTGGCCTTGTCGAGGATCGGCTGGACCGTGTTGACGTACTCCGCCACCCGCGGGTCGGCGCGGGCCTCCAGCACCACGTCCGGGTCGGGGAAGAGCAGGGCCTCGTGCGTCAGGTAGGTGACGTAGGTCCGGTCGGAGAGCGCGGAGCCGTTGGGCAGGGCGACGATCACCGGGTCCCGCAGGAAGGGGGAGGCGTCGGACCCGCCCGGGTCCCTCGACCCGTAGGTGAACACCCGCTGGCCGTCGGCCAGCGGCAGGACCTCGATGTCGGCCGCGGTTCCCGTGCTCCCGGCCTGGAGCGCGTACCAGTCGGGCAGCTCGCCCTCGACGGCCTCCCGGTGGGCGGCGTGC
This sequence comes from Nocardiopsis sp. NPDC006198, assembly GCF_040613895.1. NCBI lineage: Bacteria > Bacillati > Actinomycetota > Actinomycetes > Streptosporangiales > Nocardiopsidaceae > Nocardiopsis > Nocardiopsis sp. NPDC006198. The sequence goes on from NZ_JBEXSY010000006.1 coordinate 149,690, forward strand.
GCGGGCGGCAGCAGGACCCGGACCCGGTCGTCGGAGGGGGCGGCGCCGTAGCGCGCGCCGGTGGGGGACAGGACCTCCTGCTGCGCGAGGTAGGTGTCGTTGACCACGAGCACGTCGAAGCCGGGACGGGGGGCGCCGACCGGCACGAGCGACGCGGGGGGATGCCGCTCGGCGACGACGAGCTCCCCGGCGAGGTCGGCGCGGCGCAGCCAGGGGCCGAGGAGGCGCTCGGCGGTCACCGGGTCGTCGAAGGCCGTGCTGCCGTTGAGCGTGGCGTGCGAGGTCTGTCCGGTGCGCTCGAACGCCTCCAGCGCGGCGCGCTGCTCCCGCGCGGCCTGCGCGAGGTGGAGCGTGCTCGCCAGGACGCCGAGCAGGAGGAGTAGGACGGGCACGCGCACCAGGTAGACGGCGGCCCGTGTGCTCCGGACGGGGAGGCGCCCCCGGAGCGCCGGCAGGACCCCGGTGGCGTGCACCAGGCCCAGCGCCGCCGCGTGCGTCACCAGGGCCGCGGCGGCGAGGACGCCGAGGAGGGCCAGGGCGGTCAGGGAGTACAGGCCGAGCTGGTTCCACCCGTTGTAGAGGCCGAGGAGGACCAGGGTGAGGGCGCACACGGCGGGCAGGGCGACGCCCCACAGCCGCGCGACCCGCCCCAGGTCGCCCAGGAGGATCCGGGTGTAGGAGTGCCCGTGGAGGCGCCGGACGCCGTGGTCCCGGGAGTCGAGCAGGACGCCCGCGCCGATCGAGGTGGTGCCCACCAGCAGCGCCGTGGCCAGGACGTGGAAGAGGGGGCCGCCGAGGAACGACTGCCACAGGCGGGCCTGGCCCGCGCCGGGGTCCGCGCCCAGCCCGTGCGCGGCGAGGGCGTCGGCGAGCACCCGCGCGTTCTCCGGCGGTCCGAAGACGAGGTAGTTGCCGCGGGGGCTGCGGTCGGCCATGTCCCGCACGGGGTGCACGCGCAGTTCCATCGTGCGGCCGAAGGAGGGGTATCCGTCGGTGAGCCAGTCGGCCTGGGCCGAGCCGGGGTCCCCGACCGCGAGGTACATGTGCCACAGCGACTCGGGCGAGCGCACGTCCGGGACGACGAGGCCGACGGAGATCCGCTGCTCCGCCGCGACGCGTTCGACGGTCCGCGCGACCTCGCCGCCGTCGGAGGCGCCGTCGTCCTCGACGATCCACACCGACGCCGAGTGCTGCGCCGTGGGGATCGTCGCCTCCCACGTGGCCAGCAGCAGCGCGGCGATGAGCGCGGCGGAGACCAGGAGCGCGGTGTGGGCGAAGGCGATGGTGCGGTTGGGCATCGTGTCCCTGCGCGTGGTCGGGGAGCCGTGCGCCCCGGCGGAGGGGCGGCCCCGTGGCTGCGGGAGGCGCTACCCGCAGTGCCTCCAGTAGGTCTCGTTGTGGTTGACGGCGCGCGGGGCGGAGGCCTCGGACGTCTTGCCGGGCAGCATCGCGGCGGACGTGACGGTGTACGTGCCGACCGCCGTCGACCCGTGGCAGAGCGTCGCGTGGAAGTAGTTCGAGTACACCCTTCCGGTGGTGAGGCCGTGGTACCAGGTACCGCCGCCGACGTAGCTGATGGCCGCGTCGGCGACACCGGCCGTCGCCGCGGTGAGCCCGGCCGCGAAGACCAGGGACGCGGCGGCGCGCTTCAGGGGGTGGGGCATGTCGTTCCCTCTCACGGCCTCCGGCACGGTTGTCGGCGGAGGCCTTCGTCGTGCGGGGACGGTGCGCGGAGGGTGCGGTCGGGCGGGCCTCCCGGCCGCGCGCCGGGGGCTCCGTGTCGGGGACGGACGACGGGGCGGCGGCGCGTTCCGCGGGGCGGGGCGTTTTCCTCACTGCCGTCCCGCTCGTGCCGACGCAAGAAAAAAGTACCGCACGGAGTGCTTCGGTAACTCTTTGTGGCCACTATCGGACAGGAATTCGCCCGTAGCAGGGTTCTCCGTGCGTTCCGGTCTAGCGGGCGGCGCCCGGGCCTTGCTCTGCGTCACCGCCGGCGAGGCCGTCGCGCAGGCGTGCCAGCTCGGCCCGGAGTTCGTCGGCCAGTGCGACGGCGCGGTCCAGGCCGGGCGCGGGGGCCGCGTCCGCCGGCCCGGGGGCGGGTTCGGCGGCCGGCCGCTCCGGGGCGGGCCGGTCCAGCAGGGAGGGGTCGGGGGCGATGCGCACCTGTTCCGAGGCGCCCTCGGCCTCGATGTCGAACACCACCCGGTCCGACCGGTGCCAGCTCTCGAACCACTCCAGCGGGGTGCCGTCCCGGTTGAACGTCCCGCCCTCCAGCAGCAGGAGCGGGGCCTCGGCCGCCACCCCGAGCTCCAGGGCGATGCGCGGGTCGGCGGGCACGGCCCGGATCTGCCGGCGCCCGCTCGTGGGCACGGCCCCGAACCGCTCCTCCATGAGGCGGTGCAGGGAGGCGTCGCGCAGCATCGCGGCCTCCAGGCCGGGGAAGCGCTCGGCGGGGAGCCAGGTGCGCACGTAGGACAGCGGGTCGCCGTCGACCGAGCGCACGCGCTCCAGGCGGAGCAGGTCCCGGGTGCCCAGGTGCCCGACCGCTGCGGGGCCCCCGGAGAGGGAGGGCTCCAGCGACAGCACCGCGGTGGACAGGCTCAGCCCCTCGGAGGAGAACTGGTCGAAGAGCCCGGTGACGCGCTGGACGAGCCGGTGGTGCTCGGTGGGGACCGCGGCGACCGGGGCGCGGCCGCGGGTCCTCCTGACCGAGCCCTCGTCCTCCAGGGTGGCCAGCGCCTGCCGGACCACGCTGCGGGAGACCCCGAACCGCTCGCGCAGGGCCGCCTCGCTGGGCAGGGTGTCGCCGGGGGCGATCGAGCGGTCGCGGATCTCGGCGCGCAGCACGCCGGCGACCTGGGCGTGCAGGGGGCGGGGGTCGGTGCGGTCGACGGGCATGGGCGCCATTCTAGGGCCGGGCGTGCGGGCGGGGGCGTGCCCGTGCACGGCACGCTGCGGATCCGGGTCGCCCGACCCCCGCACGGAACCGGGCGCCGGAACGGCGGTGTGCCCGCGCCCCCGACGGGGACGCGGGCACACCGTTCACGGGTGCTCCGGAGGGAGGGGCGGCCGAGGGCGGGCGGGGCCGCCCCGACCGCCCGGCGGCGCCGCGCGGAGCGGACACTGCCGAGCGGTCCTTCGCGCCGCTACCGCGCGTCGGAGCGGGACGCCTGCCAGACGTGCCCCCAGCCGGGGGCCAGCTCCGCGGCCCGGCGCAGCGCCAGGACGAGGCTGGCCTCGCGGGCGATCCCGCGGCCCGCGATGTCGAACGCGGTGCCGTGGTCGACCGAGACCCGCACCACGGGGAGGCCGGCGGTGATGTTGACGCCGTCGTCGCCGTAGACGGCCTTGAAGGGCGCGTGCCCCTGGTCGTGGTAGCAGACCGCGACCAGCTTCCACTTGCCGTTCACGGCAGCCGGGATCAGGGCGTCCGCGGGGAGCGGGCCGTGGGCGTTGATGCCCTCCTCACGGGCCAGGGCGATCGCGGGCGCGAGGACGTCGGCGTCCTCGTCGCCGAACAGGCGGTTCTCCCCGGCGTGCGGGTTGAGCCCGGCCACACCGATCGGCTCGTCCGGGCTGCCCTGGGCGCGGGCGAACGCGCTCATCAGGCGCAGCACCTCCAGGGTGCGCTCCCGGGTAATGCCCTCGATCGCGTTGCGCAGGGACACGTGCGTCGTCAGGTGGAAGAAGGACAGCTCCCCGGCGGAGAGCACCAGGCTGTAGTCCCGCACCCCGAACTCGTGGGCGAGCAGCTCGGTGTGGCCCGGCCAGGCGTGGCCGCCCAGGTGCATGGCGGCCTTGTTCAGCGGCGGGGTGACGATGCCGTCCACCAGGCCGCGCTTGGCCAGGTCGACCGCGGCGATCACGAACCGCGCCGCGCCGTCGCCGGCCTCCGCGCTCAGCTCGCCCGGCGGCACGTGGCCGAGGGAGGGGCCGGTCTGCACGACGTCGATCACGGCGGGGTCGTCGGCCGCGTCGGCCGGGGACTCCACGGGGTTGACCGCGGCCGGGTCGCCGCCGACGGCGGTCACCGCGTTGCGCAGGGCATCGGCGTCACCGATCACCACGGGGCGGGAGTACTCCCGGACCTCGGGGTGGTGCAGCAGCGACTTGGCGGTGATCTCCGGGCCGATGCCCGCGACGTCGCCGAGGGTGACTGCCAGGGTGGGGCGGCTCATGCGTTCCTGCCTTTCGTGTGGCGTACCGCGTCAGCGGCCTCCAGTAGTGCGGTGGGGGATCCGAATCCCCCGGCCTTGGTGACGATGGCGCGGCCGTGCCGGGGTCCGCCGGACAGCGTGCCGAGCGGGATGCCCGGGGCGACCTCGCCGGTCAGGGCGATGGCGCGCGCGTCCAGGGCGGCGGTGAGGGCGCGGGCCCCGTCGCCGCCGGTGACCACGAAGCCGGACAGCTCGTGGCGCGCGGCCAGGTCGGCGGCGAGCGCGCCGAAGCGGCGGGCGACCGACGCGGGGTCGAGCGCCCCGTCGCGGTCCTCGGGCGCGACCAGCGCGGTGTGGGCCGTGGCCGGGTCGAACCGGTCCAGGACCCCGGCGGACCAGGCGCGCCAGGCCGCGTCGTCGGCGAGGTCGCGCGGCGCGGGCTGCTCGATCCGGGTCCGGTCGTCGGCGGCCAGCTCCTCGACCTGGCCCCGGGCCGTCTGGTGGAGCGAGGTGACCACGACGAGGGCGGGGGCCGGTTCGGCCTCCGCGGCCCAGGAGTCGGCCAGGCGGGCGGCGAGCCCGGCCGAGCCGACCGGCACGGCGTCGGGGCCGAGCGCGGTGACGGCGGCGGCCAGGCGCGCCAGGTCCTCGTCGGTCTCGGCGTCGGCGACCACGACCGGTCCGGCGGCGCGCAGCAGTGCCGCGTCGGCGGCGGCGTCGGCGGCGGCGTCGACGCCGGTGAGCCGGACGTGGCCGGCGCCGAGCAGGACCGCGACGCGGCTCTCCGACACCGGGGTCACCGGGTCGGTGCCGACCGCGGTGCGGTGCACCTCGACCCCGTCGACGAGGAGGACCCCGTCGCGGACGGTGCGGCCGTTGGCCGGGAAGGCCGGGCAGACCACGGCGACCGCGTCCGGCGACCACGCGTCGAGGACGGCGTCGATCTCCGCGCGGATGGGGCCGCGCAGCGTGGAGTCGACCTTCTTGTACAGGCGGGCCGCCCCGGCGTCGCGCAGGCGGCGGACCGCCTCCGCCGCCGCCGCGGCGGCGCGGTCGGCGGGCAGCGCGCGGGAGTCGGTGCTGACGGCGACGACCTCGGCGTTCGGGGTCGCGGCGTCGAGCTGGAGCTCCGTGCTCCACCCGGCCCGCAGGAACTGCACGGCGGTGTCGCCCGCGCCCGTCAGGTCGTCCGCGACGACGGCGACGCGCGGTGTGACGGGGGTACTCACGAGTCGGACTCCTTCTGCTCGGTGGTGTCGGTTCCGGCGGCGGGGGCCGCGGTGGTCGCCTGTCCGGCGCCGGTGACCGCCGGCTCCGGGCCGGTGGCGCTCTCCCCGTCGGCCAGGGCCCTCTCGGCCTCGGCCGCCTCCTCGGCCTTCTCCGCCTCGGCGGGGGAGGCCCCGGCGCGGCGCAGGACCCAGGTGGTCACGAGCGGGGCCAGGATCGCGGTGACCAGCACGCTGGCCGCGATCTGGGAGGTCGCCGTGCCCATGTAGGCGGCGAAGGACGGGTCGGCGGCGGCCACGATGGCGGGGGTCGCGACGGCGTTGCCGGAGACGGTCCCGGCGGCGAAGCCGATGCCGGACTCCTTGCCGCGGCGCAGGATCAGCTTGTAGCCGAGGTAGACCAGGCCGCCGGTGAACAGGGTGATGGCCACGCCCAGCAGGATGCCGGTCAGCCCGCCCCGGGCGACGTCGGCGAGGTCGATGCCCGCTCCGAGCGCGAAGGCGAAGAACGGGATCACGATGGAGGGCACGGGCTTGAGGACCTCGCGCCACTGCGCGTCCACGTTGCCGACGACCACGCCGAGCAGGAACGGGATGATCGCGGCGACGAGGGCCATCACCGGGATCTGGCCCAGGCCCGAGGCGCCGATGAACAGGAGGGCGATGAACGGGCCGTCGTTGATGGCCCCCGCGATGTAGGCGCCCCGGTCGCGGGAGCGTCCGTACTGGCCGGTGATCGCGAGCCACAGTCCGCCGTTGGCGTTGGTGGTGGCGGCGAGCAGCGCCAGGATCGACACCCCGAGGATGCCGTCGGGGCCGGTGAAGACGGCGAGTCCGACGATCAGCAGTCCGGGGATGAGGCTCTTGCCGAGCAGGACCACGCCGGTGGCGGCCAGGACGGGGCCGCCGGTGCGCAGGGTGACCTGGGTGCCGGTGGCGAAGATGAGGAGGGCGATCAGCGGCAGGGCGCTGTCCTTGAACAGCGCGGTGGTGAAGCTGCCGATGTCCAGCGCCCCGGGGGCGAAGGTTCCGATGAGCGACCCCAGGACCAGCGGGACCAGCATGGCTCCGCCGGGGATCTTGTTCATCCAGTGGTAGAGGGGCACCAGGGTCCCGTGGTCGTCGCGCATGAGTGTCCGTTCGCAGGGGTGTCCCGGCGGGGACCTCGGAGGATCCGGGCCGGGACTCATCTTGTCCGTACAGAGTGTACGTACAATTTGGGATGATGTCAGCCGGGGCCACAAGATTTCACAGCGGCCCCGGCCGTATCCCCTGCGTGACGGGGTGCGCGTCGGTGTTCGCGCCCGTCAGGACGGCACGGCCTCCCGGGCCTCGGCGCGGTCCCCGGCGACGGCAGCGGCCCGGCGGGCGCGCAGGTGGTGGAGGACCACGGCGAGGGTCGCCGCGATGAACACCGCCTGCATGGCGGTCCGGACGGGCAGGTTCTCGCTGAACCCCGCGCTCGCGCCGGTCATGATCGAGTAGACGTTCGCGGGGAACATCGCGACCATGAGCGCGCCGAGCCCGGCCGCCGCCCAGGGCGAGGTGCGCGCCCACAGCAGGCCCGCGGCCCCGGCGAGCTCCAGCACCCCGGTGACGGTGACCAGCAGCTCGGGCGCGGGCAGCAGGGGCGGGACCATGGCGACCAGCTCCTCGCGCAGTCCGACGAAGTGCGACACGCCGGTCAGGGTGAACATGGCCGCGAGTCCGCCGCGCAGGGCGCGCGGCCAGGAGCGCAGGGGCCGCACGCCGAGCACGCCCAGTGCGAGCAGTGCGGTGGTGGTGCCGATCAGGGTGATGAGCGGTTCCATGGCGGGCCTCCGATGGGTGGTGTCCCGAAATCTTTCTACTGGAAAGATTGCCTCGCGGCGCCCTAACTTGTCAATGGAAAGATGGAGGCAAAACGGGAATTGGCGTGCGGCGGAACCTGCGGTGGGGGCCGGGCCGTGGGAGGGGCGGGCGCGGGCCCGTGCGGACGGAGGGCGGCGCGGGCGGGCCACGGCGCGGAGGGTGGGCGGGAGCGGCGGCCGGGGCCGGGGCCGCCGCGGGCTCAGGAGGGGGAGGCCAGCCTCTCCACGGCCCTGCGGGCGGTGGCCGCGACGCCCGGGTCCGGGTGCTGGCGGCCGATCGCCTCCAGGACCGGCACGGTGTCGGGGTGGCGGTCCGCCCGGAGGCGGTCGACGTCGTCGAGGATCAGCTCCTCGATGCCCTCCGTGCACTCGGCGGTCAGGAAGGCGCGCAGGTTGGCCTCGTCGGGGTCCAGCGCCGCCGCGAGCATGTCGATGACGACCAGGGTCCCGTGCCTGTCCATGATCCGGTCGACCTCGTGCCGGGTGAGCATGCCGGAGGAGAGGAGGACGGAGGCGGCCAGGCCGACGGCGGTGGGCTCGCCGGAGCCGAGGAGGGACCACAGGTCCGGGACGAGCTCGGAACTCGTCGTGTCCAGGGCCTTCGCCCCCGTCCACCGGCGCTGTGCGCGGCCCGGTCCCCGCACCGCCTCGGCGATCTCCCGCAGGGCGAGCGCGGGGGTGCGCTGCGCCAGCCACGCGTCGAACGAGCACAGCCGGCCCTCCGGGGGCAGGGCGCCGAGTGCGTCCAGGAGCTCCCCCGCCCCCGCCAGGTCCTCCGTCAGCGGGGCGGGAACGCCCACCGCGAGGAGGATCCGTCTGACCCCGAACCGGCCCAGGCCCGTCAGCCGCGCCCAGAAGGGGCGGGAGCCGTCCCCGGCCCCGGAGCCGTGGCGCCCCACGACCACCGCCCCGGTGCCGGTGAGCCGCCACAGCGAGCGCAGGAGCCGGTCGGCAGCTGGGTCGGGGCCCTCCCGCACCGCGCCGGGGTCCGGCCGGTCGGTGCCGGCCAGGGCCTCCAGGGGGGTGCGGGCGCCGTCCGGGGCCTCGTAGAGGAGTCTCAGGGCCCGGGGGAGGAGGGCGTCGGCGCCGGCGGGGGAGAGAGGGTCCTGGTCCTGCCCGACACCGTCCTGGAACACCTGCGACCACCAGGCGAGGATCCGGTCCGGGGAGCGTGCGTGCTCCTCCAGTCGCCGCGCGGGGTGGGCGTTCCCGGCCTCCAGCTCGACCAGGCCGAGCCGGACGGCGGTCCGCCACGGCCGGACGAACTCCTCCACGCCGGGCGCCGGGCCGAGTCCGTCCAGCCATCTGCGGCGTCGGCGGGGGTGGTCCTCCAGGCCGCGGGGCCACAGCCCGCACTCCCGGACGGCGTCGCGCACGTCGGCGGTCCCGGGCAGGCCCCTGGGGCAGACGGGGGTCGCCGGCCCGCACCAGCGGGCCAGGCCGAGGGCGTCGCGCAGGGGCGGGGACGCGAGTGCGGCGAGGGCGAGGTCCTCCGGGGGAGGGAGCGAGACGGGGCGGGCCGGGCGCCGCAGGCTGTCGGGGGACGCCGGTTCGTCGGAGGGCATGGGGAGCTCGTGGATTCTCTTGGTGGAACGTGATTCCTCTTCTTCTACCGTGCCGGTGGGCCGCGTTGTGGCGGATTCGCCAAGTTCGCCCCGTGGCGCCCGGCACACCGGCCCCTCACGCCCCACGGCGGCGGACGCGGAGAACCGGGCCCCGTCGACCCCGGACGTCCGCACCTGCCCCCGCAGTCACGTAGCGTCATGGTGTGGCGGAACCCCCTCCGCCCCGGCGGCACCACTCCCACATCACCGAAAGGGCGGCCCGTGGTCGAACGCAGAGCCCTGGACATGGACTCCCTCGCGGTCAGCGACCGGTTCCGGCTGTTCAACTTCACCCGGCGCGACGACCACGTCACCTACCTGTGGATCCTGCGCGCCATGGACCGGCTGCGAGAGGTCCACCAGGTGCAGGTGTCCCCCGACGACGTCGCCGCGGCCCTGCGCGAGCTCGCCGCCGCGCACGACCAGGTGCCCACGCCCGACCGCGGCCTGCGCGACCGGCTGGACGAGCTCCACGCCGACCGCGTCGTGCACCGCTTCGACGACGCCTCCCGGGCCGGGAACCTGGTGCGCTACCGCAACCGCCAGTCGGTCTACCAGTTCAGCGAGCTGGGCTACTGGGCCTACCAGGCGGTGGAGAACCTGCTCGGCGCCCGCATCGAGGACGTCAACCTGTCCCGCCTGGTCTTCTCCGAGGTCCTGGACGACCTGCGCGCCCTCGCGGAGGCCAACCGCACCGGCCGGGCCGAGCACGTCCACCGCAGGCTCGCCCGCCTGGACTCGGCCATGGAGGACATGGGGCGCCGATCGGCGCAGTTCCACGTCACCCTGGGTGAGATCCTGCGCTCCACCGACGCCTCCCCGGACGTCTTCCTGCGCCACAAGAACGCCCTGCTGGTGCACATGTCCGACTTCACGGCCGAGCTCGACCGCCACCTGCCCCGCCTGGACCGCGCCGTCCGCGAGGTCGAGGAGACCGGTCTGGCCACCCTCCTCTCCCGCGCCGCCGACGCCGACGAGCGCCCCTTCATGGAGCGCGCCGAGCGCCGCGCCGACTGGGAGCGCCGCTGGCAGGCCCTGCGCGCCTGGTTCTCCTCCGACGACGCCGTCCCCGCGCGCGCCGCCGAACTGCACGCGGCCACCAGGACGGCCGTCTCCGGCGTGATCGCCCTGCTCCGGCAGATCACCGAGGCGCAGCGCGGCGGCGTCAACCGCTCCAGCCAGCTGCGCCACCTCGCCTCCTGGGTGTTCAACACCCCCGACGACGGCGCCGCCCACGCCCTCATGGGAGCGGCGTTCAACGTCCGCTCCGCCCGCCACCTCGGCGTCGCCCACGACGACGAGGAACAGATCTCCCCCGGCCTGACCTGGTGGGACGCGCCCGGGGTCGAGGTCTCGGTCACCCTGTTCCGCAGCGGCACCGCGCCCACGGCCGGCGTGCCCAGGCCGGTGCGGCGCAACCCCGGGGCCCAGGCGCGCCTGCGCGGCAGGCAGGCCGCCGACCGCGGGTCCGAGCGCAGGTCGGCCGAACGCCTGGTCGAGGAGGGCGTCCACGGCCGTGTGCTGGACGAGACCGACACGCGTATCCTGCTGCGCCTGGTCACCCGCGCCCTGGAGGCGCGCACCGTCGTCGCCGGACGCCTCTCCTCGGCCTCCGGCGAGGGCGACGGCACCATGGTCCGCCTGGTCCCCGACCCGGCGGGCAGCACCGTGCGCACCAGCCAGGGTCGGATCCACCTCCCGGGCCTGCGCCTGGAGGCGACCGCCCACCGGACACGAACGAAGAACCCCTGATGCCCCGAACCTCCGCCCCCGCGGTCGCCCCCGCCGACCTGGGCTCCTACCAGCAGGCCGTGCTGCGCGTCCTCACCTGCGACCTCATCACCGCCTCGCGGCCCCGCCCCGGCGTCCTCGACCAGGTGCTGCGCTGGGCCGACGAGCTCGCCGCCGACCTCCACCGGCTCTTCGGCTACACCCTCATCGCCACGACCGACCACGTGCGCCTGGTCCGCGAGCTGGACGCCCTGGACCCCACCCAGACCCAGGCCTTCTCCCGCCGGGGCAGGCCCTTCGACCGGCGCAGGCTCGCCTACCTGTGCCTGCTGCTGGCCTCCTTCCAGCGCTCCCAGATCGAGATCAGCCTCGCCGACCTGGTCGCCCGCCTCACCCCCGCCGCCAACGCCGTCGCGGGCCTGGGCTACGACCCCACCGACGGATCGCACAAGGCCGCGCTGGTGGACGCCGCCCACTGGCTCCTCGACCGGGGCGCCCTGCACCTGTCCGACGGCTCGCTGGAGGCGTGGGCGGCCACCGGCGGCCAGGGCGACGCGCTCTTCGACATCGACCACGAGGTGTGCGAGGTGCTGTTCCGGCCGGCCCGCCCGGTCCAGCACCTGGGCAGCGCGGCGGGACTGCTCGCCGAACCGCTGACCGCGGCCTCCCCCCGCGAACAGGCGGCCCGCCGGGCCCGGCGCCTCCTGGTGGAGCGCCCCGTCGTCTACTTCGCCGACGTCGAACCCGAGGTCGCCGCCGTCCTGCGCGGGCGGGGCGCGGCCGAGGAGCTGGCCCGCGCCACCGGCCTGAAGGTGGAGCGCCGCGCGGAGGGGGTCCTGCTCGCCGACCCGGCGGGCACCTTCACCGACCGCCCCTTCCCCGGGCGGGGCGGCGCGGTCAACCGCACCGCCGGGCTCCTGCTCGCCAAGGTCGCCGACCTCCTGGAGACGTCCCTGGCGGCACTGGTGACACTGCCCGTGCCCCCGCTCCCCGCCGACCAGGCCGACCTGGTCCGCCTGGTCGACGCGGGCCTGCCCCGCGACGGGGTCGTCACCGGACTCGCCTGGACCCCGGAACCCCCAGGGGCGGACGACGGCGCGGGGCCGCCGGAACGGCTGGAGGCCCCCCTGGTCGAACGCGGCCGGTGGGAGACGATGATCCACGAGCTCTTCGCCGAGTTCGGCGCGGCCTCCTTCGGCGGCGCCTGGCAGCAGGACCCCTACGGCCTCCTGGACGCCGCCCTGGCGCTGCTCGCCGAACTCTCCCTGGTCCGGCCGGTCCCGGGCGGGGCCCTGGTGCTCCCCGCCGCCTCCCGCTACCGCAACCTCCAGGGCGCGCTGCCCGAGCGCGCCGACAGCGGCCAGCTCCCCCTGGGGCTGGCGGACCCGGCGCCCGCGGAGGCCGCCCCCGCCGACCAGCCCCCCTCCGAGACCGCACCCCCCGACGATCCCGGGCCGGCCCCCGAACCCACGGCCGCCCACGCCCCCGCGGAAGGAAACCGATGACCTCCAGGAGCGACCGCTTCCGGCCCAGCCGCGCCGGCGTCATCAACGTCTGGGACTACGTCGACGAGGAGTTCGTGTTCGCCGACGGCCGCCTGGTGCTGCGCGGGCACAACGGCTCGGGCAAGACCAAGGCCCTGGAGGTGCTCTTCCCGTTCGTGCTCGACGGGTACACCGACGCACGCCGCCTCGACCCCTTCAGCGGCCAGAACCGCACCATGAAGTCCAACCTGCTCTACCGGGGCGAGGACTCCGCGTACGGGTACGTGTGGATGGAGTTCGCCCGCGCCGACGGCGACCGCACCGAGACCGCCACGCTGGTCGTCGGCCTGCGCGCGCACAAGCACCGCGACGGCGTCAACCCCTCGTTCTTCGTCACCGACCGGCGCCTGGGCGTCGACTTCGGCCTGCTCGCCTCCGACGGGCGCCCGCTCACCGAACGCCAGCTCAAGGGCGTCCTGGGCGACGCCGCCTGGCACGCCACCGCCGCGGACTACCGCAAGGCCGTGGACGCACGCCTCTTCGGGCTCGGCGAGCGCTACACCCAGCTCCTCGACCTGCTCCTGGCGCTGCGCCGGCCCCTGCTGGCCAAGGACCTGGACCCCGACAAGGTCTCCGAGACCCTCACCAGCGGACTGAGCCCCCTGGACGAGACCCTCCTGGACCAGGCCGCCCGCGACTTCACCAACCTGGCCGCCGTCCAGCGCCGGTTCGACCAGGCGACCACCGCCCACGCCGCGGCCACCGCCTTCGCCGGCGAGTACGCCTCCTACCTGGACGTGCACGCCCGCCACCGGCTCGCGCGCCTGCGCGCCGCCACCGGGCACGCCGCCGAGCGGGCGGCGGCCGTCACCGAGGCGCGCGGGACCCGGGAACGGGCCGCCGTCGAACACGCCGCCGCCACCGCGAGGTCCGAGGAGCTCGACGCCCGCGTCCGCGAGCTGGCCGCGCGCAGGAGCGGGCTGGAGGCCGACGACGCGTTCCGCAGCCACGCCGCCCTGGAGGTCGAGCGCGCCCACAGCGCGGAGACCGCCCGCGAACTCCGCGAACAGCAGGCCCGCCTGGACGTCCAGGCGGGCGAGGTGGGCGCCCTGCGCCGCGAGGCCGACCAGGTCGCCGACGACCTCGAACGGGTACGCGCCCGCACCGGCGAACTCGCCGCGGAACTGGCCGAGGCCGCGGACCGGGCCGGCCTGGCCCACGACGGGGAGGGGCCCGCCGACAGCGGCGACGACCTGCCCTCCGCGGCCCGGGCCCGCGCCACCGCCCGCCGCGCCGACGTGGACGCGGTGCGCGAACGCCTCCGCGGGCTCGCCGGGGCGGAGACCGCCCGCGCCGCGGCCGACCGGGCCGCCGCCCGCGCAGACGAGCGGCTACAGCAGCGCGAGCAGGAGTGCGGGGAGGCGGACGAGGCCCTGGCCGCCGCGCGCGGCACCGCCGCCGACGCCCTCGCCGCCTGGGCCGGGCACTGGGCGCAGGGCCCCTCCCCGGTCACCGGCGCCGCCTGCGTCCAGGCCCTGGAGCAGGCGCTGGAACGGTTCGGCGAACCCGGCACCCCCGCCCTGGCCGAGGTCTACGGCGAGCACACCGACCAGCAGCGCCTCGACGCGGCCGGCCGCGTGCGCACCCTGGAGGACCGAAGGGAGCGGCTGGACGGGGAGACCGCGCGCCTCACCCGCGAACGCGCGGACATCGCCGCCGAGCGCGACGACGCCCCGCCCGCCGACCACCGGCGCACCGCGTCCCGGGAGGGCCGCCCCGGCGCCCCGCTGTGGCGGCTCGTCCGGTTCGCCGACACCGTCGCGGACGCCGACGCGGCGGCGGTCGAGGGCGCGCTGGACGGCGCCGGGCTGCTCACCGCGTGGGTCCACCCGGACGCCGACGCCACCCGCGCGGCCCTGGAGGCGGGGGAGGCCGACGCCTACCTCCTGCCCACCGGCGAGACGGTCGCGGACGGGGGCCGCACCCTCGCCGACGTGCTCGTCCCCGAGCAGCAGGACCTGGTGCCCCAGGACGTGATCGCCCGCGTCCTGGCCTCGGTCCGCCTGGACGGCGCCGCGGGCGGCGCGGACGCCTCCGGGGCCCCGGGGTCCGCCCCGGCGGCGCACACCGTCACCGCCCGGGCCGGGTTCGCCCAGGGCCTCCTCGTGGGGGCCCGCCCCAAGGACGTCCCCGAGTTCATCGGCGCCACCAACCGGGCCCACCGCCGCCGCGAGCGCCTCGCCGCCTGCGACGCGCGCCTGGCCGAACTCGCCGAGCAGGGCGCCCTGCTCTCCGCCGACCTCGACCGCGCGGGCGAACTCCTCAAGGCCTTCACCCGGGCGAGGTCGGCCCTGCCCGACACCGCCCCGGTCGACCGCGCCGTGCGCCGCGTCGAGCACCACTCCACCCTCCTGGCCTCCGCGCGCGGCGAGAGCGAGGAGCGGCGCCGCGCCCTCGACTCCGCCGTCGCCGAGGTGGACGCCCACCGCCACCAGGTGCGCGCGGTGGCCGCCGAACGCGCCATGCCCGTGCGCCCGGAGGCCGTCGAGGCCGTGGCCTCGGCCGTGGACGACTTCGCCGCCGCCGCCCGCGACCTCCACGCCGCCCGCGCCGAGGCCGCCCGGCACACCGCCGACCTGGACGGGCGGCGGGAGACCGTCGCCCGGCTGGGCGGCCGGCTGGAGGAGGACCGCGAACGCCACGAGGAGCGCCTGCGCGAGCACGAGCGGGCCGTCGCGGAGCTCACCGCCCGCGAGGAGGGCATCAGCGCCCCGGTGCGCGAGATCATGGCCGAACTGGAGGCCGTGCGGGAGTCCCTGCGCGGGGCCGAGGCGGAGCAGCGCGAGGTCCGGGCGCGGGCGTCCGCCGCGCACGAGACGATGATCCGCGCCGACCGCGACCTCGAACACGGGCAGAAGGCCCTCACCGACGCCTTCACGGCCCTGTTCGAGCACGCCGACTCCTTCGCGGCCCTGACCCACCCCGACCTGCGCGCCGCCCTGGGGGTGGAGCCCGGGCCCGCCTGGCCGGACCGGGGGCTGTGGCCCGAGCCGGAACAGGCCGCCGAGAAGGTGCTCGCGGAGGGAGACACGGACCCCGGGGACGCCGTCCGCGCCGTCCTGCCGCCGGCCGCGGCGGCGCTGACCGACGCCTTCGCGCGAGCGGTCGACCCGGGCCGCGCCGTGACCGACGGCGACCTCAAGTCCGCCTCCACCCGCGTCTCCAACGCCCTGCGCGCCTTCCAGGACGCCCTGGGCGGCGACGCGGAGGGCTACCGCGTCGACCACGACTTCGGCACGAGCGGGATCATCACCGTGTTCGTCAACGACGAGACGGGCCGCAACCCGGTCTCCGCCTTCGCGCGCACCATCGCCGACCGCGTCGAGGACCAGGGCGCGCTCCTGCGGGAGGAGGAGCGCGGCGTCCTGGAGGACGAGCTGCTCAGCGGTATCGCGCAGCAGATCCACGAGCGCGTGCGCGTCGCCCGCGACCTGGTCGCCGGCATGGACCGCGACACCCGCTCGCGGCCCATGTCCTCGGGCACGCGCATCGGCATCCGCTGGAGCCGGTCGGACCGCCTCACCGAGAACCAGGCCCTCGCGGCGCAGCTGCTCAAACGCGACGCCGCCGGTCTGGGGCAGGCGGGCCTGACACGTCTGCGGGAGGTCCTGCGGCAGATGATCCGGGCCCACCACGCCGCGCACCCCCGCGCCACCTACAAGCAGGTCCTGGCCGCGGTGCTGGACTACCGGGCCTGGTACCGGTTCGAGCTGCGCATGGCCGTCCCCGGCCAGGACGAGGTCCGCCTCACCAAGAACAAGCACGAGCAGATGTCCGGCGGCGAGAAGTCCGCGGCGATCCACCTGCCCCTGTTCGCCGCCGCCAACGCCCTCTACACCTCGGCGTCCCCCACCTGCCCGCGGATGGTGGCGCTGGACGAGGCGTTCGCCGGGATCGACGACCGGTACAAGCCGGAGCTCATGGGGCTGACGGTCACGTTCGACCTGGACATGTTCATGACCGGGCACGACCTGTGGGTGCACTACGACAGCGTGCCCATGGCCTCCCACTACGACATGCACCACGACAAGGGCTCGCACACCGTCTCGGCGCTGTTCATGCTCTGGGACGGTACCCAGACGATCGACGCCGACGCGGGGTTCGCCGGGAACGAGGAGCTCGCGGCCGAGCTCCTCGGGTTCACCCCCAGCCGCTACGCCCCGCTGTCGGCGGCCGGGACCCTCCTGGAGGACACCGGCGGGTGAGGCGGTGGAGCGGCTCCGCGCCGCCGTGCGCCGAGGGGTGCGCGGCGGGGGCGGTCAGCGCAGGTGGGAGGCGCCGTTGACGTCCAGGACGGCGCCGGAGGACCACACCGCCTCCGGCGAGGCCAGGTACAGGACGGCCGCCGCCACCTCCTCGGGCGCGGCCACCCGCCCGAACGGGCTCTGCGCGCGGACCTCGTCGGTGACCCGGTCGGCGACGCGCTCGGTCGCCACGAACCCCGGGGCCACGGAGGCGACGGCGATGCCGTGCGGGGCCAGGGCCGCGGCCAGCGACTGCCCCAGGGAGTGCAGCGCGGCCTTGCTCGCCCCGTAGGCCGGGTGGTCGGGCTCCCCCTTGTAGGCGCCGCGCGAGCCGACGTTGACGATGTGACCCGGGGCCCCGCGGTCGATCATGTGCCGGGCGGCGAGGTAGCCGATGTTGGCGGCGGCCACCACGTTCACGTCCAGGGTGGCCCGCCAGGCCTCCTGCCACTCCTCGTAGGAGACGCCGGCGACCGGGTGGGCCGTGTTGACGGCCGCGTTGTTGACCACCACGTCGATCCCGCCCAGGGCGGCGACCACCCCCGAGACGAGGTCGGCGGTGGCGGCGGGGTCGCGCAGGTCGGCGCGGAACAGCGCGTGCCCCTCGCCGGGCAGGCCGGCGAGGGTGCGCTCGGCCTCCTCCACGCTGTTCCCGCAGTGGACGGCCACACGGTCGCCCACCCCGGCGAAGGCCCGGGCGACGGCCCGGCCGATGCCCCGGGCCGCCCCGGTGACCAGCACGTTCCGGCTCACCGGCCCCTCCCCGGGGTCGGGGCGGGCGCGGCGGACGTCGGATGATGAGGCATGGGCGGCATCCTAGCCCCCGCCCCCGGGCCCTTCCGCGGGCGGGGGGAGGGCCCGGGGGCCGGGGCCGCGCGGCAGGGGGTCCCGGCGCCGGGGTGTCAGGATCCGTTCCCCGCCCGCCCCTCCCCGGCACGCAGGCCGAAGGGCAGGCCGAAGCCGGTCAGCCAGCCCCCCGCGCGGAGCAGGCGGAACACCTCGTGGGTGACGTCGTGGTCCGGCGCCTGGCGCGGCGGCCAGCCGAAGGCCTCCCCGATCGCGGACCAGCTGGGCCCGTGCCCGTGCTCGCCCCGGTAGGCGTCCACCCACCGGGCCACCTCCACCTCACGGCCGGAGAGGAGGCCGCGCGCACGGTCGGCGACGGGCACGTCGAGCGGCGTGGTCGCCGGGACCTGCTTGGGAGGGGTCCTCGGCGGCTCGGGCCGCACGGCCAGGGGCTGCGTCAGCTCGGTCAGCCGCGCGGCCACGACGCCGCCGGCGGACGAGGCGTCCTCGATCCACGACACCTCGGACAGCCACGTGAGGAGTTCGGACAGCTCTTCGCTTCCGGAGAGGGCGCAGGCCGCCACGACGTCCCCGGCGGGCAGGGACACGGAGCCGCCGGGGTCCGCGTGGAGGGCCAGGTGGGCGGCGACCAGCCGGAGCCGGTTGGGCTTCTTGCGGAGCTTCTTGTGGGCGAGCGCCTGGGAGAGCCATCCCGAGGCGCGGGACCGCACGCCGTTGCCGACCGTCCACAGGTCGCCCCGCAGGCCCGGCAGGTCGCACAGGGCGGGGTTGGCGGCGTCCGCCCCGATCACCGCCTCCGGGGTGGAGGCCAGCCACCCGGTCGAGGTCAGCTCGACGAGCGCGGCGTGCGCGTCCTCCAGGCGCAGCATCCGCAAGTCCTGGCCGGTGAAGTTGGCCCGGCCCGTGACGGCGCCCCGCACCGCGAAGGTCAGTCCCAGGAGGCGGCCGTCGGGGGTGGCGCCGACGCCCTCCGCGGCCAGGCGTGCCCACAGCCCGCGCAGGAGCGCCGCGTGGTGGGGGCCGATCGGCAGGGTGCGCTTGCGGTCGACCGGCACTTTGACCTGGGGCTTGGCCAGCGCCTCCTCGCGTGCGCGCTTGCGCTCCTTCTTGAACGCCCGCAGCTCCGCGTTGGACAGCCTCCGGGGCGCCCCTCCCGGCGGGGTGGTGATGCCCTGCTCCTCGCAGCGCGCGCACTCCATGGCCGCGGCCAGGTCCTCGTTGGGCCGGAAGAAGTGGGGCTGCGCGATCTCGTGGGGCACGGGGGACGGGTCCCGCGCGTCACTGGTGGCGGTGTGCTGCGTCATGGTCAGGAGGGTAGCGACGAATCTGCGCCGGTGTCCGGCATCTGGCGAATTTGCCCGGGAGCGCGCGGGAGCGGTTCCGCCAGGGGGAGTCCGACGGGGTCCGGCGGGGCAGGAACCCGGCATGGGTGAACTGGTGCTGATCAGGCACGGGCAGACCGAGTGGAGCCGGGACCGCCGGCACACCGGGTGGACCGACGTCCCCCTCACGGAGGAGGGCGTACGGCAGGCGGAGGGGCTGCGGCCCCTGCTGGAGGCCCGCGACATCGGGCGGGTGGTGGTCAGCCCGCTGGCGCGCGCCGTCCGCACCGCCGAGCTGGCGGGGCTGGGCGGCGGCGCGGCCGACCCGGACCTGAGGGAGTGGGACTACGGGGGCTACGAGGGGATCACCACCGCCGAGATCCGGCGCGGGCGCCCCGGGTGGGACCTGTGGCGCGACGGCGTCGTCCCCGGCGGGCCGGACCACCCGGGGGAGGCCGTGGAAGCGGTCGGCGCGCGCGTGGACCGCGTCCTGGAGGGGGTCGCGCGGTCGGTGGGGGAGGAGGGCGCCCCGGACGTGGCCCTGGTGGCGCACGGGCACGTCCTGCGCGTGCTCACCGCCCGCTGGCTGGGGCTGGAACCGGGGGCGGGGGCGCTGTTCGCCCTGGGCACGGGCTCGGTGGGCACGCTCGGCCGTGAGCACGGCCGGCCGGTGGTCACCTCGTGGAACCTGGCGCCGTCCGCCTGACCCGGCCCCGCCGGGCGCCGCCCGACGGCGGGCCCGGCCCGTCACAGGCCCCGGAGCCGGGTCCGGCCCGCGGCCCCGCGCGCGGCCCGGGCCACCCGCGGGTCCCGGTGCAGGCGGCCGATCGCCTCCAGCGCGGGGACGGTGTCCGGGTGCCCGCACAGCCACAGGCGGTCGGCGCTCTCCAGGAGGGAGGCGTCGAGGCCGGACGGGAAGGCGAAGTCGAGCGCGGCGGCGAGGTCGTCCGCCCCGGTCCCGGCGGCGGAGGCCAGGTCCAGCACGAGCCACGGGCCGAACCGGTCCAGGACCGCGTCGATCTCCTCCTGGGGGAGCATCCGGGAGGACAGGAGCACGAGGGCGGCCAGGCCCGCCGCGACCCGGTCGGGGGCGCGCAGCATGGCCCGCAGCCTTCCCGCGAGGCGCGAGCTGACCATGTGCAGGACCGAGGCCCCGGTCCGCCTGCGCAGGGTCAGGCGGGGATCGGCGACCGCCCGGACGATCTCCTCCAGCGCCTCCTCCGGGGAGCGCCGGGCCAGCCAGGGGTCGACCAGCGCGCCCTGGTCGGCCGGGCGGACGCGGGCCAGGGAGTCCAGGAACTCCGCCGCGTCCGTCACGGCGAGGTCCTCGGCCAGCGGGGCGCGGACACCGCGCCGGAGCAGCAGCCTGCGCACGCCGTAGCGGCCCAGGTCGGTCAGTTCGACGTCGGGGTGCGCCGGCGGGCCGGACGCCTGCGCGGAGGGGGAGGCGGGAGGGCCGTCCGCGCACTCCCCGCGACCGGGGTCCCCGCCCGCCGCGCGATCCGCGGGTGGCGGGGCCTCCTGCTCCGTGCCGAGGATGACCGCCCCGGTGTCGGAGAGCTGCCACAGCAGGTGGAGCACCAGGTCCGGGTCCGGTTCGGGGCCGGCGGGGAGCGGGGGTGCTCCCGGGAAGGGCGGTGCGCTCGTGGCGAGCGAGGCCAGCGGGACACGGGCCCCGTCCTGCCCCTCGTAGAGGCGGAGCAGGACCGCGGGCAGCAGCTCCGGTCGGTGCCCCCTCGGCGGATCCGGGTCGAGGAGGTCGGCGCGCGCGTACCGCACGGCGTCCTCGAACAGCCGCATCCACCAGTCCAGGACCTCCTCGGGGTCGTGGACGCGGTCCTCGAGCCCCGGAGCGGGGCGCGCCCGGGCGGTGTCGACCTCGATCATGCCCAGGACCACGGCCGCCTGCCAGGGGGCCATGAACTCCGCGGCGTCCGAGGCCGAGCCCAGGCCCCGCAGCCAGGCCACGCGTGCGCCGCGGTCGCGCACCAGCCCGTACGGCCACAGGCCGAACCGCTCGATCGCGGCGCGGGCGCTCTCCGGGCTCGGCACACCGGGCCCGGACACGGGGGTGGCCGGGGCGCTCCACCGGGCCAGGCGCAGGGCGTCGCACAGCAGGGGTGTGCCCAGGGCGACCTGGGCGAGCACCTGCGGTCGCAGCAGTGACACCGGCCGGACCGCGGCCCGGCCGGGGCCGCGGCGGTCCAGGTGCGAGGTCTCGTTCGACGCCATGTCCGCTCCCGGTTCTCTCTCGTGCTGTCCGACCTTCCCCTTCTACCGTTCCGGGGTCGCCCCGTGGGGCGTTTCGGAGAACAACGGCGGCGGGGAGCGCGAGGCGCGGGGCGCCGGTCGGCATCGGGGCGCCGCGGTCCTCGGGAGCGGACCGGGGCGGTCGCCGGACCCGCGGCCCGTGGCACGGGTCCGGCCGGGACGGGGGAGGGACGGTTCTCCCACCGGCGGCAGGACCGGGTCGGTGCGGCGCGTGGCCGACCAGCGCCGACGCTGTTCCCCCGCGAGGGGGACGGTCCCGTCATTGAGGGTTGAGCAGGGGAAACTCGGGGCTCGACGGACCGGATCTGGCCCCGCTCATGTCGCGGGAACCAGGCATGGGTTACGACGTGTCCCTGGGGTCACCGGTTCCACATTCGGCGGGTCCGATGGCGTGGACACCGGGGACGTTCCGCCGCCACCTGGGGAACAACCGTACCTTTCGCGCGCGGGGAGGACGGGGCGCCCGGGCCCGGGAGTGTCCTACCGGGGGGTTGACATGTCGGCAAAAGGCATATTGGCTAGGCCACTGAGCCGTATGAGCCAGATCACAGCCCTGCTTTTCGTCTGATCGGTACACGACATGACCCCGCAACTTCTCACCATCCTCGCCCTCCTGGCGATGTTCGTCATCGCCACGGTCCTGCCGATCAACATCGGCGCCCTCGCCTTCGTCGGGGCCTTCCTCGTCGGCGTCCTCGCCCTGGGCATGGACACCGACGCCATCCTGGGCGGTTTCCCCGCCGACCTCTTCCTCACACTGGTCGGCGTCACCTACCTCTTCGCCATCGCCAAGAACAACGGGACGATCGACCTCCTCGTACGCGCCGCCACGCGGCTGGTCGGCGGCAGGGTCGTCGCCATCCCGTGGATCATGTTCGGCATCAGCGCCCTGCTGACCGGCGTGGGCGCCCTCAGCCCCGCGGCGGTGGCCATCGTCGCACCCATCGCCCTGGGCTTCGCCGTCAAGTACCGGATCAACCCCCTGCTCATGGGCATGATGGTGATCCACGGCGCGCAGGGGGGCGGGTTCTCCCCGGTCAGCGTCTACGGCGCGACGGTCAACGGCATCGTCGCCGACAGCGGGCTCGCGGTCTCGCCGCTCACCCTCTTCCTCGGCAACCTCGTCTTCAACCTGTGCATCGCGCTGGTCCTCTTCGTCTCCCTGGGCGGCAACCGCCTGGTCGGCGCGCGGGCGCAGGAGTTCGAGGCCGCCGGGCACGCCGCGGCGCGCACGGGCGCCGCCGCGGTCTCCGGCTCCGGCGCGGACGCGGTCGGCGGCTCCGTCGCCGTGGCCACCGGCGGCCCCTCCGGGACCTCAGCCGCCGGCGCACCCGCGGACCCGCCTGCGGACGGTCCCGCCGAAGCGTCCGCGGACGGTCCGGCGGGTGGGCCCGTGCGGTTCGACCAGCTCGCCACCATCGCCGGCATCGTCGTTCTCGGCGTGCTCGCCCTGGGCTTCGGCCTCGACGTCGGTTTCGTCGCGCTGTCCGTGACGGTCGTGCTGGCGCTGATCTCGCCCAAGGCCCAGAAGAACGCGCTGTCCCAGATCAGCTGGCCCACGGTGCTGCTGATCACCGGCATGCTCACGTTCGTCGGCGTCATGGAGAGCGCCGGGACCATCGACTACGTCGGCGACGCCGCGGCGAGTCTGGGCGCGCCGCTCCTGGTCGCGCTCGTGCTCTGCTACATCGGCGCCGTCGTGTCGGCGTTCGCGTCCTCGACCGCGATCCTGGGGGCGACCATCCCGCTGGCGATCCCGTTCCTCATGATGGGCGAGATCAGCGCGACCGGCGTGATCGTGGCGCTGGCCGTCTCCTCCACCATCGTCGACGTCAGCCCCTTCTCGACCAACGGCGCCCTGGTGCTGGCCAACGCTTCCGGGGTGGACCCGGACAAGTTCTACCGGCAGATCCTCGTCTACAGCGCCATCGTGGTGCTGGTGGGACCGATGATCGCCTGGGGAGTGCTGGTCGTGCCCGGTCTGCTGTGACCGGGCCCGCGCCGGCGGAGGCGCGGTGCGGGGCCGCACCGCGGCCGACTACCGGACCACAGGCTCGGCCTGTGGTCCGGTGAAGTCTCACGGGGTGGCCGGTGCGACCACCCGGGAGACCAGCACGAGGTGGTCGCGCATCGCGTCCGCGGCGGCCTTGGGATCCCCCGCGTGGATGGCGGCGCCGATCCGCTCGTGACCGTCGAGCGAGGCCTGGGGGCGGTCGGGCTGGGACAGGGACTCCAGGCGGGTCTCCCTGATCATCGGCGCCAGCTCGTTCATCATCCGCGCCAGGAGGCGCGAACGCGCCGCCGCGGTGATCGCGGCGTGGAACCGCTCGTCGCCGGTGACGCCCCGGTCCCCGTTCTCGACCTCCTGGCGCATGAGCTCCAGGGCCGCGTCGATGGAGGCCAGGTCCTCGGGGGTGCGGCGCTCGGCGGCCAGCTCGGCCAGCTTGACCTCCAGCGCCTGGCGGGCCTCGATGATCTCCGCGCGCCGGTTGGCCCGGTCGCGCAGCAGGGCGAGAACCCCCTGCTCGGAGACGGTCTGGCGGATGATCGCCCCGTCGCCGTGGCGGACCTCGATGACCCCCTGGACCTCCAGGGCCACCAGGGCCTGGCTCACCGAGGCCCGGCTGACCTCCAGCGCGGAGGCCAGCTCGCGCTCGGGCGGCAGCCGGTCGCCGACGCCCAGTCCGGCCTCCCGCATGTGTTCGACGAGCCGCTCCACGAGCTGCTCGTACAGACGGGGTCGGGCCGGCGGTCGGGGTCGGGATT
Source organism: Nocardiopsis sp. NPDC006198 (assembly GCF_040613895.1). Lineage (NCBI taxonomy): Bacteria > Bacillati > Actinomycetota > Actinomycetes > Streptosporangiales > Nocardiopsidaceae > Nocardiopsis > Nocardiopsis sp. NPDC006198. The sequence continues at coordinate 173,212 of NZ_JBEXSY010000006.1, forward strand.
TGGCAGGCACGCTCGGTGGCTCCTGTCTTCGCATCCGGCTGTGTCAGAGGCCTTCCAGGCTAGAGCATCCAGCCCCCGCGCCCCCGGGAACCAGCCTGTGGCGGCGGGCGCTCGGGAGGGTGATCGGGGGCGCGGAGGGCTTCACAAACGGGGGGTGGGCGTGCCACCCTGGCTTTAAGGCCTAGTGGCCTAGCCACTGAACCATTTGGAGGTTGCTGTGGGGACCCGACGCACCGCTCACGAACTCCTCGACCTCGTCCTGGACACGGGCTCGTACGCCTCCTGGGACACCGCGCCCGCCGACGCGCGCCCCGACCCGGCCTACGCCGCAGCACTGGCCGACGCGCACACCGCGACCGGGTGCGACGAGGCCGTCCTCACCGGGGAGGGGCGCCTGGGCGGGCACCGCGTCGCCGTCGTGGCCAGCGAGTTCGGATTCCTCGCCGGCTCCGTCGGGCTCGCCGCGGCCGAACGGCTCCTGGACGCCGTCGAACGCGCCACCGCCGAGGGGATCCCCCTGCTGGCCGCACCCGCCTCGGGCGGCACCCGCATGCAGGAGGGGACCCGCGCCTTCGTGTCCATGGCGCCGATCGCCGCCGCCATCACCGCGCACAAGGCCGCCGGGCTCCCCTACCTCGTCTACCTGCGCCACCCGACCACGGGCGGAGCACTCGCCTCCTGGGGCTCCCTGGGGCACCTGACCGCGGCCGAGCCCGGCGCCCTCATCGGCTTCCTCGGCCCCCGCGTCTACGAGGCCCTCCACGGCGAGGCCTTCCCCGAGGGGGTCCAGCGCGCGGAGAACCTCCGCCGACACGGCCTCGTCGACGCCGTCCTGGCCCCGGAGGAGCTGCGCGGGGCCGCCGTCCTGGCCCTCGACGTCCTGCTCGACCGGACCGCCGACGAGGCGCGGCCCCCCGCTGCGCCGCCCGCCGCGCCCGCCTCCCGCGTCCCCGCCTGGGACTCCGTCCTGCGGTCCCGGCGCGAGGAGCGCCCGGGGGTGCGCGACCTGCTGCGCCACGCCGCCACCGACGTCGTGCGCCTGCGCGGCACCGGGGAGGGGGACGAGGACCCCACCCTCCTGGTGGCCCTGGCCCGGTTCGGCGGACGCCCCTGCGTCCTGGTCGGCCAGGACCGCAGCAGGCAGGGCCCCCGGACCCCGATGGGGCCGGCCGCCCTCCTCCAGGCACGCAGGGGCATGCGCCTCGCGGCCGGGCTCCGGCTCCCGCTCGTCACCGTCATCGACACCGCCGGCGCCGAGCTGTCCGCAGAGGCCGAGGAACGGGGCATGGCGGCCCAGATCGCCCACTGCCTCGCGGACATGGCCACCCTCGCCACCCCCACCGTGTCGGTGCTGCTGGGGGAGGGGACCGGCGGGGGCGCGATCGCGCTGCTCCCCGCCGACCGCGTCCTGTGCGCCCAGCACGCCTGGCTCTCGCCCCTCCCGCCCGAGGGCGCGAGCGCGATCGTGCACCGCACCGTCGACCGCGCGGAGGAGCTGGCCGAGAGCCAGGGCATCGGCTCCGCGGACCTGCTGGCGACGGGGGTGGTGGACCGGGTGATCGCCGAGGCGGGAGACGCCGCCCAGGACGGCGAGGCCCTCTGCGTCCGGGTCGGCGCCGCGGTCGCCCACGAACTCTCGGCCCTGCGGTCGCGCGCCGGGGAGGGCCCGGGCGCCGGACGCACCGGGCGCTACCGGTTGCTCGGCGCGGGTGTCTGACCCGGGACCGGACGGCCGGACCGCGTGGACCGGCCGCCGGGGACGCGCCCCAGCGGGGGCGTCCCCCACGACACGCGTGTCCGGCCGGTACCGGCGGGGAGGCCCGCCCTCCGCCGGGGCCGGCCGGACACAGGACAGGAAGAACGACACCGGAGGTGGAACATGGACCGCTCGGAAGGCCCGCTCAAGGGAACCGTGGTCGTGGATCTGTCGCGGGCCCTCGCGGGGCCGCACACCGCGATGCTGCTCGGCGACCTCGGGGCCAGGGTGATCAAGGTCGAGCAGCCGGGCACGGGCGACGAGACCCGCGGCTGGGGTCCGCCGTTCGTCGGACCGGAGGAGGAGCGGATCAGCACCTACTTCCTCTCCTGCAACCGCAACAAGGAGTCCATCGAGCTCGACCTGAAGTCCGACGACGGCATCGAGCAGCTCACCCGGCTCGTGCGCGCCGCCGACGTCCTGGTGGAGAACTTCCGGCCGGGCGTCCTGGACCGGCTCGGCTTCTCCGTCGGCCGCCTGGAGGAGCTCAACCCCCGCCTGGTGGTCTGCTCCATCAGCGGGTTCGGGCACGACGGGCCCGAGGGCGGCCGGGCGGGCTACGACCAGATCGCCCAGGGGGAGGCCGGCCTGATGAGCCTGACCGGTCCCTCCTCCAAGGAGCCGACCAAGACGGGCGTGGCCATCGGCGACGTGCTGGCCGGGATGAACGGGGCGCAGGGCGTGCTCGCGGCCCTGGTGGAGCGGGGCCGCACCGGGCGCGGACGGGTGGTGCGCACCTCCCTGCTCTCCTCCATCGTGGGCGTGCACGCCTTCCAGGGCACGCGCTGGACCGTCGCGCGCGAGGTGCCCTCGGCGCTGGGGAACCAGCACCCCTCCATCGCCCCCTACGGCGCCTTCGCCTGCATGGACGGGATGCTCCAGGTGGCGGTGGGCGGCGAGGCGCAGTGGGCCCGGTTCGCGGGGCTGCTCGGGCTGGACGCCGAGGACCCCAGGTTCCGGGACAACGCCTCCCGCGTCGCCCACCGCGAGGCCCTGATCGCGGAGATCGAGGCGGTCCTCGACCAGGGGACCCGCGACGAGTGGCTGAGCCGGATCGGCGGGGCCGGGGTGCCCTGCGGCGCGGTGCGCACCGTCGACCAGGTCTACGAGTGGGACCAGACGCGGTCCCAGGGGCTGGTGGTGTCGGTCGAGCACCCGGTGCTGGGCGAGGTCGAGCTGCCCGGGTCGGCCCTGCGCTTCGACCCCCGCGACCCCGGTGAGTCGGAGGAGTTCGGACGCGGCTACCTGCCGCCCCCTGCCCTGGGCGAGCACAACGACGCGGTGCGGGCCTGGCTCGACGAGGTCGAGCGGGAGCGGGAGCCCGCGGCGGAGCCGGTGGGCTGACCCGGAGGGGTCCCGGAGCTGCCCCGCAGACGGGGCGCGGGTCCTCCGACCGGGCCGGTCCGCCGGGGAGCGGGCGCCGCGCACGGCCCCCGCCCGGCGAACGGGCGCCGAGCGCGGCCCCACCGGCCCGGCCTGCCCCCGGACCCCACGACCACCGTGGTGGCCATGCGAACGGCCGTACCGAGCGTCCTCCGGGCGCGGGTGCGGCCGTTCGGCGCGCCCCGGCGGGCTGCCCCGGCCTTCTGCGCGGGGCCCGCGCCGGTCCCGGCGGCACCGTGACGGCTCTCCCGCGTGCGCCGCGTCCCGTGGCCGGGCCCCGGCGGAACCGTGCGCCCCGGCCGGCGACCGCCCGGACGACCGGGACCCCTGGTTCCGGGCGCGGGCCGGCCCCCGGCGGTGAGTCCCCGGGGGTTCCGGGCACCGGCGGGCCTTGGATCGGTGACGGACCGGCCCGCTTCGGGGCGGTCCGTATCCGGCGCCGATCCGGGCCGCACCCTCCGACAGGTTTTCGATTCGGGTGCCCGGGCCGGGTCTCCCACCCCCCGGGGCGAGTGCGCGCCGGGCCGTCGCGGGGTCCCGGATCCGGTCCGACCGCAACCGCGAAATCCCCTTCCGACCGTCCCACGGCGGGTCCATGATCGGCAGCACTTCGACGCCGGTCACCGAGGAGGTCGCGACGCACACCCGGCGCGACCGCCGTTCCCGCGCGCCCGGACACGGGCGCGCACCGGCTCCCGACCACCAGAGGACTCCATGACACGAACCACGGAACCACCCGTCACCGACGACGAGACCGGCGGGGGACTGTCCCTGCCCGAACTGGCCACCCCGGTCTGGCGCCACTTCGGCTCCCAGGCGGCCGAGGCCACCTGGGCCCGGATCGCCCGCCGCATGCCGGCCCTGGCCGCCCAGGCCGCCGCGCTGGCCTGGCAGAGCAGCCCGCGGGACCTCCTCGCGACGACCGCGCTCAACATCGGCATGGGAGCGGCCACCGCGTGGGCGCTCGTCGCCACCACCGGCGTGCTCGGCGAGCTGTTCGCGGCGGCGCCCACCCCCGACCGGCTCATGGCCGCGCTGCCCTCCCTGCTGGTGCTCGCCGCGGCCCTGGCCCTGCGCGGGACCTGCTCGGCCGCCGCCGGGCGCGCCCAGGCCCGCCTGGAGCCCAAGGTCGTGCTCACCGCGGAGAGGCGGCTGCTGAGCCGGTGCACCGCCGTCGAGCTGCGGGCCTTCGACGACAGCGGCTTCCACGACCACCTCTACCGGTGCTACGCGCGCGGCAGCGACGAGGCGGGCGCGCTGGTCCGCCACACCGCCGACGTGCTCACCGGGACGGTGGGGGTCGCCGCCGCCGTCGGCGTCCTGGGCGTGCTGCACCCCGCCCTCCTCCCGCTGCTGCTCCTGGCCATGGCGCCCCAGTGGTGGGGCTCCTCGGCGGCGGCGCGCATGCGCTACCGGATGATCGTGGCCTTCACCGACGGGCACCGCCGCAAATTCCTGCTCGAACAGATCATGGTGAACCGGGACAACGCGGCCGAGATCCGCTCGTTCACCATGGAGGGGCGCCTGCTCGCCGAGTTCGACAGGGTCGCCGGCAGGGAGCTGGACATCCAGCTCGGCCTGGCCACCCGCCAGGCCCTGATCCGGCTGGCGGGCAGCGCCGCCGGCGGGCTCGCCTCCGGAGCCGTGTTCGCGGTGCTGGGGCTGATGCTGGTCGGCGGGACCGTGGAGATCGCCGTCGCGGGCGCGGCCGTGGTCGCCATCCGGGTCGCGCAGGGGGCGCTGGGCAACGCCCTGTCCTCCCTCACGCACGTGTACGAGTCCGGACTGTACTTCTCCGACTTCGTCGCCTTCGAGGAGGAGGCCGCGCTGCGGCTGCCCCCGGCCGAACCGGAACCGGCCCCCGAGGGGTTCGAGGAGATCCGGGTCGAGAACGTCACCTTCACCTACCCGAGCGGGGGGAAGGGGGACGCGCCGGCCCTGGACGAGGTCAGCCTCACCCTCCGGCGCGGCCGGACCGTGGCGCTCGTGGGGGAGAACGGCTCGGGCAAGACCACCCTGGCCAAGCTCCTGTCCGGCCTGTACGCGCCGGAGAGCGGAAGGATCCTCTGGGACGACACCGACCTGGCCGGGGTGGACGGGACCGGTCTGCGGCGGCGCATCTCCGTCATCGCCCAGGACCACACCCACTGGCCGCTCACGGCCCGGCGCAACGTCGTGATGAGCAGCCCCGGCGACGACCCCGGGCGCCTGGAGCGCGCGGCCCGCGCCGCACGCGCCGACACGGTCGTGGCGGAGCTCGCCCACGGGTGGGACACCCTGCTGGACAAGCGCTTCGTGGACGGCGCCGAACCGTCCGGGGGCCAGTGGCAGCGGCTGGCGGCGGCCAGGGGCTTCTACCGGGGCGACGACGGCGACGCCACGCCCCTGCTCATCGCCGACGAGCCCACGGCGGCGCTCGACGCCCGGGCCGAGCACGCCTTCTTCGCCTCCCTGCACGCCCACGCCGGACGCACCGGGGCGGCCGTCGTCCTGATCACGCACCGCCTCGCGTCCGTGCGGATGGCCGACCACATCGTCGTCCTCCGCAAGGGCCGCGTGGTGGAGGAGGGCGCCCACGCCGACCTGTTGGAGGCCGACGGGCTCTACCGGGAACTGTGGGACCTCCAGGCCGCCGCCTACCGGTGGTCCGTTCCGGAGAGCCGCCACAGCGCCTGACCCCGGGGGCGGTGGCGCCGTGCCCGTCACCGCCCCTCCCGCCCGCGGTCCCCGGGGCGCGCCCCCGGGCCCCGTTCGGGAGGCCGGTGCCCAGACCAGGCCGGGCACCAGCGGCGGTAGGGGCAGTCCCGGCACACCCTGCCCGGGGTCGGGGCGTGCTCCAGGTCGCGGTGCCAGGGCCCGGCGAGCCCGTGGACCACCTCACGCGCCTCGGTCCTCACCCGGGCGGCGCCGGGATCGACGGTGCGCAGGTCGGCGCCGTCGGGGGTGAGGGCCTCCAGTTCGACCGCGGACCCCGGCTCCAGGGGGAGCACCCCTGACGCGAAGAGCAGGACGGCCAGGGCCAGCGCGGGCTCGCGTGCCATGAGCCCGCGCTCGTCCGGGGGCGGGCCCGCGGTCGTCGGAGCGACGTCCCGCCAGCTCCAGGCGCCGTCCCGGTGGAGCAGCAGGTCGGGCCTGGCCAGGACGAGGACGTCGGCCCGGGGGTCGTCGGCGGCCACGGTGCGCCCGACCCGGACATGGCTCCCGGACCGGAGCCCGTCCAGCGGGCAGACATCGACGTGGGCGGCGATCATGGCGGCGCCCGCGCGGGCCTCCCCGCCGCTGGGAGCCCACCCCTCCGTACCCCAGTCCCCGGGACCGTCGGGGAGGTCGCCGGGTCCGCACGCCCTCCGCGGTCGGCGCCCGTGCAGCCGCTCCAGCCGGGCACGGACGGCGCGGTCCCGGGCCGAGGCGCCGGCCGCCCCGGGCGGCGCGCCCTCCGGCGGGTCCCCCGGGAGGCCGAGGGAGTGGAAGTGCTCGCGCGCGGGGCAGCCCCGGAAGCGCAGGCCCCCGGCTGCGGTCCAGGACCTGCGGGGGCGTGAGCGGTCGTGGACGCCGAGGATCCCGGGGGCGGAGGGCAGGCGTCCGCAGCCGGTCCGCACCCCGCACGACAGGCAGTCGGCCCCCGGGGACCGGGCCCCGCCGACCAGGGCCGAGCGCAGGGGCTCCCTGCCGGCGGAGGAGAAGAACCCCTCGGCCTCGCGGGCCGGGGCGTCGTAGAGCACGGCGGTGGAGGAGTCCAGGCACGACGCCCGGACCACCCGCACCCGGTCGGGGGGACCGGCCGGGCCGCCGTGGCGCCCCCGCATGGGGTAGGGGACCCCGCCCCGGTAGCGTCCGGGGCGGCCCGCGTAGGCGTCGCGGTCCACCCCGGAGCCGGTGGCCAGCACGAACGCGGCCACGGCCACCTCCGCGTCGGGGAGGCTCCCGCCGTCCGCCGGGCCCGTGACCGGGACGCGCAGCTCCCGCACCCGCTGCCCGCCGTCCAGGTACGCGTACCCGCGCCCCCGCGCGCACACCTCGTAGGGCCTGGCGTGGGAGGCGCCCCGGTCGGGCATGTACTGCCGCACCCAGAAGTCGGCCACCGGAGTGCGGTCGAGGCCGTCCCTCGCGCGGTCCCCGGCCAGGCCGTCGAGGTAGGACCGCGCGGCGTGGCGCGCCCAGGCAAGCAGGCCCGGGTGCGGCGGCGCCACCCGTTCGCCCAGCACGTCGGCGCACCGCCCGCCGGGGGCGGGCAGCATCGAGCACGCGTCCCCGAGCGACAGCCCCCGGTGCTCGACCAGGTCCAGGACGGCGCCGAGGACGGCGGGCGCGGAGTCGGCGAGGGGCGGCGGGCGGGGGGCGGGGTCCCGCCGCGCGGCGTGGTCGGCCTCCGTGCGGCGGAAGGTGGGACATCCGCCCGCGGCGAGGGTCGCGGAACTGCTGAAGAGTCGGATGACGGCTGCCTGGCCGTCGCTGCCACGGGTCCGGTCGGTCACGGTGTCCTCCCTGGGAGAAGGGTGGCACGATCCGGGCCGTCCCGCCGGAGGCCTGTGGACAAACGCTCCGGGCCCTCGGAGGCGCCGTGCTCCCGGCTGTCGGCGCAGGGCCGAACGGCCTGTGGACGAACTGTCCGGGCGCGGTGGTAGAACACTCGAAGCGGACATCGTTCGCACAGAACTCAGAGAGAACGCAGGCATCCCCCCATGTCACGACGCGCCGCCGCCACCCGCTGGGTCGCGCTGCTCGCCCTGCTCACCGCCACCGGCTGCGCCCAGGTCCAGGACGCCCTGGAGTGGTTCGTCTCCCCCGCGCCGACGGTCTCCGGACTGGGCTCCTACGACGAGGTCGACCGCGACGACCCCTTCGGGGGAACCCCCGCCGAGGACTACGCCGAGGGATTCGAACCGCCCCCGGCCGAGCCCGTCGGCTCCTTCTCCGCCGCCCGGGTGGAGGAGGCCTACGGCCTCACCCAGGACCTCCTGGACGCCGTGTACCTGAACCCCGACGCGGTCTTCGACGAGGACAACAGCGAGTTCACCGGGCTGCTGGGCGAACAGGCGCTGAAGTGGTACATGAACCACCTCGGCCACGAGAACGGCGACCTGGACAGCCGGCACGTGGTCTTCAACCTCGCCCCCGGGACCGCCGAGCCCATCGGCGACGTGGTCAAGGTGGACGGCCGGATGTGGGCGGAGGAGTCCTCCGAAGGCGGCCCCGACCACCTGGCGGTCAACACCGAGTACACGATCGTCCACCCCGTCGCGCGCCCGGGCGATCCCGTGTCGGTGCGGCTGGTCACCACGCACTACGGCGAGGTGTCCTTCTTCGACACCGGGGACGGGGCCCTGGAGGCGTGGCCGAACTGGTGGCGCGGGACCGGGCCGGCGCACTGTGTGGACGGGTACAACGTCGTCCCCGCCTATCCGGACGAGCTCGCCGAGGGGGAGCAACCCCGGGGGCCGGTCGAGGACGCCTACGACCTGGAGGCCCACCGCGACGGCGACGACGGGTGCGCCGCCATCCGCGGTACCTGAGCGCGACGGGCGCCCCGGACGGGGAACACCGCTCCACGTCCGGGGAAGCTGGGGATAAACCTCCGTAAAAAGTCACTCACGGTGACGTTTTCCCCTCCCCGGGCGGTGCGGCGAAGACCCGTCCGGCACCCCCTCATCATGTTGAATGACGTGCATGATCGTGCGTCGAGTACTTCCCGATGAGATGAACGCCGTCAGCGAACTGCGCGTGATGGCCTACACGGCCGACGGCCTTGTGAACGTGAACCCGGCCCACGTCGAGGCGCTGCGGCTCCTGGGGGCGGACGGCCGCGGCGAGGTCCTGGTGGCGGCGGACGACGAACGGCTCCTGGGGACGGTCATGTTCGAGCCGTGGTCACCGGAGAGTGAGATCGCCCGCAACGCGGACGAGGCGGAGATGCGCGCGTTCGCGGTGTCGCCCGGGGCCCGGGGGCTCGGGGTCGGCCGGGCGCTGGTGAACGCCCTCGTCGACAGGGCGCGCGAGGAGGGGGTCTCCCGGCTGCTGGTGTCGGCGCTGCCCGAGATGGTCGCTGCGCAGTACGTCTACCGGGCGCGCGGCTTCCGGCGGGCGCCCGACCGCGACCTGTCCCCGCTGCCGGACGTGGAACTCCTGACCTACGAGCTCGTGGTCAAGGACTGACAGCCTGTCCGGGCGTCCGGTCCCGCCGGGGGACCTGACGCCCGGACCCCGCCGTCGGGGGAGGCGCGGGGCGGGCGCCTCAGGGGACGGCCGGGGCGGGACGGACCCGGCGCGCCGCATCGGCCAGGGACGCGCCCAGCGCCCCTCCGCAGATCCGGTCCAGCACCGTGTCGGAGACCGGGTGCCCGGTCAGCCACACGGCCCGGGCGAACTCCTCCGGGAACCGCGCGTACCGCTCCCGGTCCGACTCCGGCAGCGGCCGGCCCGCGTCGAGCCGGATCGCGTAGCGGTCGAGCACGGCCCACACCGCCTGGTGCGACAGGGGGTCGGTGTCCGTACCTCCGCGCAGCCCCCGTGCCCACCCGCCCAGGACGGGGTGGTGCACGTACAGCCGGAGGACGGGGGAGAGGTCCTCGTCCAGGGCCGACAGGACATCGGCCACCCGCTGCCTGCGGTGCCAGGCGCCGGGCGCGTCGCAGGCCTCCAACAGGTCGCACACGGCGCTCTCGGTGTCGCGGGCGGCCAGCCACCCCTCCACCAGCCCCTCGGCGTCCACGGGGCGCCCCCCGTCCGCGAGCGCGAGCACGTCCTCGGCGCCCATCCCGTCGAGGGGCGGGGCGACCGCGACGTCGGCCCCCGACTGCCGCAGCTGGCGCACCGTGAAGTGGTCGCCGAGCCGGGTCACGCGGAACCGTCCTCCGCCGGCGGGGGCCACGGCCCCCAGGGCGGCCAGGGCGTCGAGCACCCGGGCGGAACGGCGCCCGGGGTCCTCGCCCCCGGGCGCGGCCCCGGGGACGAGGACCCCGGCCAGCTGGGCGGGCGTACGGGGCTCACCGTGCGAGAACAGGTCCGCGAGCAGCAGGAACGCCGTCATCCCTGGCCCGCCGACCATGGTGAGCAGGGCGTCCGACCAGGCGTCGGCGAGGGCGCCCGGGACCTCCTCCGCGAGCGCCCGGGCGGCCCGTCCGGGCAGGACGCGCGTGTACGTCGTGCGCAGCAGGCCGCAGTGGCGGGCGACGGCGAACAGCGACCGCACCTCGGCGGGCGTCCGGCCCAGCGCGGCGGCGGCCCCGGCGGTGTCGGACCGGGTGAGCTCGTCGTCCCCGTCCGAACGGAGGTCCCTGCCGCCGCCCACCCAGGCGGCGAGGCGGACGGCGTCGGACAGCGGGCGGCACAGGCGCGCGGCCGCGTCCAGCTCCTCCGGGCGCCCGGCCACGACCGGGCGCGCCGGTCCGGAACTCCCGCCCTCCCCCACGCCGAACCGGTCCAGGAGCGGCAGCACGTCCTGGTCCGCGTCCGCCCCGTCCGCCGGATCGCGGGCGCCGGAGGACCCGCCCGGGGAGAGGTCGACCGAGGCGATGGCCCGGCGGAGCCTGCGGGGGCTCTCCGCGGACAGCAGATCCCCCTTCTCCACCAGGAAGTCGCACCACGTCAGCCAGGTGTCCCTGAGGCCGGCGGGCGTCCGGTCCCAGTGCCGGACGGTGCGGGCGATGTCGTGCACGTCGGCGGTGGACCAGTCGCCGGGGTCGGGCGCACCGGCCTCCAGGTGCGCGGTCAGGAGGAAGAGCAGGGTGTCGGGGTCCAGGACGGGGCGGGGGTCGACGCCCCCGGCCCACTCCAGACACGCGCGCACGGCGGAGTAGATGCGATCAGTCATTGCCCTATCACCCGGAGTGGTGTGAGTCGCCGAAAGGGCCTCAGGCTAACCGTGCCGTGCGCTGTGGCGTGGGAGAACGCCGAAATCGCCCACGGGCCGGGGCGGATGCGGCGGAACGGCGCGCGGGACCGCTCCGCGGGACGCGGTCGGGGTCCGTTCCGGGGCGGGCGGGTGTGTGCGTCCGGGGTCCGCCCGGGAGACCGCCCGCGCGGGCGGACCCGTGTCCGGTCCCCTCCGCGAGACCGGAGAGGCCACGGGGCCTCGTCCCGGGGCCGTCACGGGGTCACAGGCCGGCGTCGGTGAGGATGCGGTACATCCGGGTCGGCCGGAGCGCGGGGTTGGCAGCGGCGTTGTCGGCGACATGGGGGTCCGGGTCCGACAACAGCTGCTCCAGCAGCGCGTCCGTGACGTTGGGGTGCTTGGCGACCCCACTGCGCAGGAAGGACTCGTCGGCCGCGGCGAGTCGCCGGAGGGCTGTCACGGGCAGGTCCGGGTCCTGCAGGGCGAGGAGGCGTACCCGCGGGTCCGCTTCGTCGACGAGCGCGGGCAACGTGTGACGGGGGTAGTTGGGGTGGTCGACGAGTACCGGCCGGTCGGAGAAGACCTCCCCCTCGGCGCGGACCAGCCGTTCCAGTACGTCCGGTGGCGTGTCCGGCCGGCGGGCGGCAGCCCGGCGGACCACGGGGTCAGGGTCCTCGTCCAGCCGTCGCCAGGCCTCTTCGGGAAGGTCGTCACAGGAGGCCAGTACGAGCCGGAATGCCCTGTGCGGGCTGTCCAGGTAGCGCATCCGCTCGTCGAGGGGTACGTCGCGCACCCAGTCCGGTCCGGCGGGGTTCCAGCTCAGCGCGAAATCGGCCGCGAGACCGCCCTCCGCGCGTTCGGCCTCCAGAAGCGCGTACAACCTGTCCCGTGTCGCGTCGTCCACGTGGCGGCTGTTCGCCACCGCGACCCGCACGAACGGGTCGTCGACGTCCCGCAGCCGGGCGACCATCTTCGCCGACAGGTGCGGGTTTTCGGCGAGAGCCCCATGGATCTCCTCCCCTCCGCTCCGCATGAGCTGTGTGAACTGGTCCGGGGTGAGCGGGGCGTGGCGTGCCACGTGGCCACGTGTAGCGGGGTCTGCGAGACAGCGCTCCCGCCAGTCCGGTGGGACACCCGGCCGGCCCGCCGCGGTGGCGGCTGCGCGGACCTGTGGATCCGGGTCGGCCAGCAGCTCCACCTGTACGGAGAGGGGTCGGTCGTGCCAGGTCCGCGCGACCGCGGCGCGCAGTCTCGCGTTCGGCGCGCCGACGAGTACGGTCCGGGGACGGCCGTAGGCCTCCTCCAGGTCGTCGATGCCGAGCGGCGTTCCTTGCTCCACCATCTCGCGGACGAAGTCCGTGTACGCGTCACGGATCGCCGGATCGGGGTGTTCGGCGACCCTTCGCCGCATCGCAGGGGAGACCCGCTCCCCGCGGAGGACCAACGCCGTCCTGGCGTCGCCGAACGTCAGCAGGGCCTCGACGACGGCGTCCTCCAGTCTTCCGGGACGCCGTGAGATCTCGGGCCGAGCCGCCCTGTGCGCGGCCAGGCGCACCAGGACGTCCTGGGGGGCTGCCGGATTCCGTCCCAGTCCGGTCAGTTGCGGATGTTCGGAGCTCACCATGGGCCCAACCTAGACCGCCGTCGGGGCCCGTCCCCGACGGCCCCGGCGCCGGGGGCCCGGCTCGGGCGGCCGTCACGGTACGGGCCGGGAAGGCCCGGGGGCCGCCCTGTTTTCTTTGTCAGCAGTTCACGTGGAGTTCTGTTTCGAGGGCGTTTTGCCCACAAGGTCCTGATGCGGCCGTAGGGCGGGTTCCCTCGGAAGTTCGGGTGTCGTTCTGTCGGGAGAGAGTCGCTTTTTCCCCATTGGGACCCCTGCGGGAGCGGTGTGTTCCTTGCGAGCAAAGGGGCTGGGTAAGAGGCGGTTGGGCGTCCCGGAGTGCGGGGATATTTCGATTCCGAGTGCCGCGAACTCTCCCGGGGTGATTGGCGGAAGAATCGAACACCTCTCCGTGTGTTCGGGTTGTTTCCCCGGTCGGGAGGTGTAATTCGCGCAGTCGTCCCATCCGACCTCCGGTCGTGCGAGATGCGCGAATCAGACAATTGGCTGTATGGGAGGAAAAATGAAAGAATACCGCATCGAGACCATCGACGACTTCACCGACCTGCTCCAGCGCTGGTATGCGGCGGATCACGAGGGTTTCGCCACCATGTTCGACGCGGCGGTCAAGAACGTGAAGCCGATCCCGGAGGGGACCGGGCCCGAGGTTCGGCACGACTGGCGAAACAGTACGATCGACGACCTGTGCGACTTCTTTCGCGCCTGGGACAAATGGGAGCCGGGGGTCGACAGCGGGCTCGTCTTCATCGAGAAGTTCAGCTGGCTCAACTACGAGAACGACTACGGGATGGTCTTCGTCACCTCCGGTCCCGGATGTGAGATGACCGCCCTATTCACCGAGTTCCAAGGGCGTTACATGGACTCCGAGAAATCGCTCGGGCTCGTGGAGAAGTGGAAGAGGCAGCTCGGGCCGAGGATGGACGACTATGTCGTGCCGCCGGGTGGATTCAGGAACTTCAACGACTTCTTCGTCCGGAGGGTGAAGGACGGGAAACGCCCGATCGACGCACCCGCGGACGAAACCGTCGTGGTCGCCCCCGCCGACTGCGTCATCAACATGATCGTGAACGAGCTGACCGAGGAGACGCGCATCCCGGTCAAGACGGTCACCATGAACGTCAGGGAGCTGCTCGACGGCTCCGCGTACGCGGGCAGGTTCGTCGGGGGCACCGCGGTGTCCTGCATCCTGATGCCCGACGGCTACCACCGGTACCACTCCCCGGTCGGGGGACAGGTCGTGGAGTCCAACTCCGGGATCGGCGGCGTCTACTACGGCATGCGCGACCTCCCCGGACTGCTCAACGACGGGAACGTGGGCTACGGCCACGACTACAGCATGTTCGAGAGGTTCCGGCGGGGCTACCTCGTCATCGACACGGGGGACGCGGCGCGCGGACACGTCGGGATGGTGCCCGTCGGCCTCAACTCGATCGCCTCCGTCGAGTTCCGTCCCGAACTCTCCCGCGTCAGGCCGGAGAACCCGGTCGCGATCGCCAAGGGGGAGGAGGTCGGATGCTTCAAGTACGGCGGTTCGCTGAACATCCTCCTGTTCGAGAAGGGCTGCTTCCCCGCGCTCCAGCTGCTCCAGGGCCAGCGCATCGGGCTCCTGGAGGACCCGGGGAAGCCGCGCTCCCTCTTCACCGGACCTGCCGCACGCCGTCCGGGGGCGTTGCGCCCCGACCTTCCCGCGAACGGACGCCGGACCGTCCCCTGACCGCGGGGAGGCGGCCCCCGACCGGCCCCCACGCCTCTGCGGGCCGGCCCCTCCCGGCCCGCTCCCGGCCCGCTGCCGGGCCGGGGCGGAGGCGCCCCGCGAGACCGCCGGCGCCCCGGCCACTGCGTGCGCGGCGCCCCGGCTACCCGCCGGAGGTGACGAGGGTGAGACGGTGCGCCTCGGTGGGGTCGGGGCACTCCCAGCGGCGGACCAGCCTTTCGACCGCGGCGGCCGGGACGGGGGACTCCCTGCGGTCCAGGCGCGCCCGCAGCACCCCCGGCGGGGCCTCCACGGACACGATCTCCACACGGGCCCGGTAGTCGGCGGCCAGGCCGACGCACTGGTCGCGCAGCTGGCGGGAGACGTTGGTGGCGTTCCACACGAACGGGCGCCCCGCGCGCAGGTGCTCGCGGGCCCGCTCGTGGGCGGCGGCGGCCACCGGCCGCTGGTCGGCGGTCGGGCGCACGCCCAGTTCGGTGCGCAGCGCGTCCAGGCTCACGACCGGTGTGTCCGGGAGGTGGCGCGCGATCCAGGTGTCCTTGCCCGCCCCGGGCAGCCCCGACATGACGGTCACCGACGACCGGGTGTCGTCGTGGGCCGCGTAGTCCGGATCGCGGTCGGGCTTGCGGAAGAACCAGAACCGCGCGTGGTCGGAGGGGAACTCGCGCGGCCGGTCCAGGCAGCGCTGTTCGGCGCAGTACTCGCCGTACAGGCCGATGCTGTCCAGGACCTCGGCGGTGTCGCCGCAGTGCCGGCCGAGGATGTCCGCCGTGGCCAGCAGCACCAGGTCGTCGTTGCGTGCGAGCAGGCTCACCCGGAAGGCGATGTGGCGCAGGTCGGGGCGTTCGAGCGCCCAGAACGGCACCTGGTGGTGGCGGACCAGAGCCGCCACGTGCTCGCGCCACCGGGCCGCGGCGAGGCTGTCGGCCTCCGCGGCCCGGCCCGTCCGGGCCGAACCGTCCGGGCCCGCCTCCCACAGCAGGCGGCGCACCATCAGGTCGCCGCGCCGCGAGTGCCCGTGCGCGGTCACCCGGCCGTCCCCGTCCCGGCGCGTGCAGTAGGGCTTGGCGACGTCGTGGAGCAGGACCGCGGCGAACAGCCGCACCCTCTCCGGCGCGGGCCTGGCCCGCCAGCCGGGCAGCCCGGACAGGGCCTCGCAGGCCATCCGGGTGTGCACCTCCACGTCGCCCTCGGCGTGGTGCACCGGGTCCTGTTCCACCCCCGCCAGGTCGCGCACCCACGGGAACGCCTCCCTGACCCGGTCCCAGTCCAGCTCCCAGTACGGGGGAGCCGGGCACAGCTCAGCGAAGACCCGCATGGAGCACCTCCGGGTCGGCGAGGCCGTTCGCGATCACCGGCCGGTCCAGCCAGTGCGAACCCGAGTCCAGGACGGCGGCCGTGAACCCGGGGCGCACCCACTTGTACCGGTCGACCGTGCGGCCGCCCTCCTCGACCTTGACGTACAGGCCCTCCATCAGGTCGGAGCCGTCCCCCTCCGCCAGCGCCCGCTCCGGGTCGGCGCCGCCCGCCACCGCCGCCCGGGCCAGGGCCTCGCGCCAGCCGGCCGTCCGGCAGGTGGAGGCGCCCACCAGGGAGACCAGGTCCTCCAGGCGGTCCAGGGGGCCGGAGCGCAGCACGGGCACCGACACCACGGGGATCCCTTCCAGGAGCTCCCTGCGGCGCGGGGTGGACAGGAACGCGTCCTCCCGGGTGTCCAGCACGTCGAACTCGCAGAAGTAATGGGGGAGGGCGTCGTAGAAGACGGTGTGCCTGGCGTACATCCACTCGCCGTAGAGGACGTACCTCTCGCCGAGGCGAGGCCACAGCAGGTGGGCGACGGTGGCGGCCCACGCCTTGAACGGGGCGAACTGCCGCTCGCGGGGCCCGCCCGTCAGGTAGTGGCCGCGGCTCTGCAGCAGGAGCGCGCCCCCGGGGCCGAAGCTGATGCCGGTGTTGGCGCCGTCGAGCTTCTCCTCCACGACCAGGTGCCGGCCGGCCAGCTCCCCGAAGGGCACGGCGGCCAGGTCGTGGTCGCCCGCCTGGAGGCGGGAGCCGCGGATGTGCCGGGTCCGGGGGTACTTGCGCATGGGTGCGGTTCTACACGCCGGCGCCGCCGCGCCGCCACCCGTTTTCCCCGGCATCGGCCGCGGCGCGCCACGGGGCCGGG
This sequence comes from Nocardiopsis sp. NPDC006198, assembly GCF_040613895.1. NCBI lineage: Bacteria > Bacillati > Actinomycetota > Actinomycetes > Streptosporangiales > Nocardiopsidaceae > Nocardiopsis > Nocardiopsis sp. NPDC006198. The sequence goes on from NZ_JBEXSY010000006.1 coordinate 189,684, forward strand.
GCTCAGGCCAGGTGACGGCGCGAGCCCGGGGAGGCGGCGTCGGCCGCGGCGCGCCCCTCGACCCAGCCGTCCTCGCCGTAGGGGCCCGCACCGGCCGCGGACAGGGCCGGCAACCCGGCCGGATCCGGACCCCGCACCAGTTCGACGACCAGCGGCGCCACCATGGACAGCGCGCCCAGCAGGTCCGAGACCACCGACACCACGCACCGGTCGAGCCGGTCGACGAGCAGTCCGGAGAAGATCCCGGTCACGCCGGACGCGGCCGTGCCGACCGGCGCCGCACCGGGCCACGAGAAGCGGAGTGCGGATGTCGTCGATCCGGTGCCTCAGCCGCGGGCGAGGGCGCGCAGTTCCTCCAGGCTCGGGGCACGGGACTCGGGGGCGTCGGCGTCCACCCTTCCACCATGGGGGTCGTCGACCCTCCCGGCGCAGGACCGGAGCGCCTCCAGCGCGGTCAGCCCCTCACCGCGCAGGCGCACGTGCTCCATCGTCCACCAGCCGCGGGCGGCGTTGCCCGCCGTGTCGGGCGGCAGGAGGGGCTGGAAGTCACTGGCCTCCTCGGTCTCGGAGGCCCACAGGTACCCGATGAGGCGGCCGTCCCGGTGCACGGGGAGGTACAGCACGGGGCCCGCGGTGGTCGGGACGTAGGAGCGGCCGACCAGCACCGGGGCCAGCGCCTCGTCGCTCCACCGGTCGAACGCCCCCTGCCCCGCGCCCGGCGCGCGGGCCGGACCCCCGGCGCCGTCGGCCCCGCGGGACGGATCGGGCTCCGCCCCGCCCCGGTCCGTTCGGTACCCGTCCTCGGGTGAGTGCCCACCGTCCATGCCGTCCCCACTTCCTCTCGTCTCCAGCTGTCACTGCGGTACCGGGTGTCCTGCCCGGATCAGGGGGGAGGGATCCCGTCCAGGCGGTCGGCGTGCTCGGGCACGCTCCCCGGCGGGACCGCCCCGGCACGGTCGTCCTGAGGGGCCCCGGTCCAGCGTGCCAGCGCGCCGAGGGCGTCCAGCCCCTGGGCCCGGGCCAGGATCAGGCGGCGCACCCAGGCGCCCTTGGCGTTCAGCCCCGCCGGACCGGGCACGGGCAGGAACCCCGCGGCGGCCCCGTCCCGCGAAGCCCAGAGGCGGCCCAGCGGACTTCCGTCCCCCCGCAGTACCGGAACGTGCAGCACCGGCGCGTCGGTGTCGGCGGCGAACCGGGGCTCGGCGCCCGCGAAGTCCGGGCGGAACGCGTCCCGGGCGGCCTGTTCCTCGTCGGTCATCCCTTTTCCTCCGTCACGGTCGCGGGGCTGAACGGGAGCACGGTGACCCGCAGGACCCACTGCCCGGTGTCGGGGTCCTGGAGCGCGTCGTCGATCCTGAAGCGCGTTCCGCGCGGCAGGAGGAGCTCCCTCTCCGACCGTTGCACGCTGTCCGCGCCGATCCACAGGGCGGGGTGCCCCGCGGGCACGGCCAGGTGGAACTGGTAGGCGGCGGTCCGGTTCACGGTCTCGACCCCCAGCGACCCCGAGAGGAACCCCCGTTCGACGAACTCCGTGCCGATCAGGTCCGTGGGGTCGTGGAAGGGCCGCCCCGGCGGGGCCATGAAGCCCACGCTGAACACCGAGCGCCGGACCTCGACCGTTTCCGGGATCGGCTCCGTCGCCCGGTCGAGCCGCTCCATCCCCTCGCGCAGGAGGCCCCAGGTCTTCTCGGCGTTCTCCCGGGTCGGGGTGTGCCCGCCGAACCACTTCTCGACCCACGAACCGAAGAACCGGTGCCCGCTGAGTCGCAGGACCTCGGTCTCGGGGCTGGCCCGCCGGGAGAAGTCGTTGTAGAACTGCGCGTTCTTCGTGTAGGCCCGTGCGGACTCCTGCTGCTCCGGGGTCAGGGACGGGAACCGGTCGCCGAGGACGAGCCTCCCGTACCCCGCGCCGTCGGCGTCGGTGGCGAACCGGCGCACGCCGTCGGGGTCGACGCGTCCGGGGCGGTCGTCGGGCAGGTCCGGCCCAGCAGCCCGTGTCCCGTTCTCCGGGGGACCGGCGGAGTCCTCCGCGGTGGTCTCCGGGGGGACCGCGGCCGCGGCTTCGGCGACGGAGTCCAACCCCAGGAGCGCGGTCAGGAAGGCTTCGGCGCCACCGCTGAGTGCCGTTTCTTCGGGGCCGGTCACGGTGGTGTCCGTCTCGGTCAGCACGGTGAGCACCTGGACGTCCGCGGCGTCCCCGGCCCGCTGCTCCGGTGACGGAACGATCTCCGGCCGCGGCGGGACCACCACCTCGGCTTCGATGTGGAACCCCGGCAGCCCGAGCGATCCGCCCCATCCCGCGCGGGTGATCCGGTAGGTGGTGCCCCGGGCGAGGACGACCTCGCGCTCCTCCGGGTAGTCGCTCCTCTCACCGATCCACAGGCCGCGGCTGCCCGCGGGCACGGTCAGGTGGATGACGTGCCCGGATTCGGCCTGGTGGTGTTCGGCCAGCTCGTTGCCCAGGGACATGGACATGTAACCGGGCTCGGTCTGGACGGTGCCCACCAGGGAGTAGGGGTCCAGGTCCCGGAACCCGTCGAGGAACGAGACCTCGGACAGGCCGCGGACCATCTCGACCGTCTCGGGCAGTGGGCGGTCGACGGCCCGGTCGAGGCGCTCCAGGAACGCCGTCACATCGGCCGCTGTGGGGAACACGTTCCCGTTGGACCGCGCCACGACACCGGCTCCACCCGCATGCCCGTACCAGCCCGCCAGTTCCGCCTCCGGGTCCGGCGCGTCGAGGATGTACCTGACGAAACCCGCGGTGTGTTCGGGCACCCGGTCCTGCGCCAGGAGTTCCCGAAGGCGCTCGACGGTGGGCCAGGACAGGTCGTTCAGCTCGTACAGGCTCCAGCCGCGGGCCTCCATCGGGTCCGTGGTGATCTGGAGGCGGGTCTCCTCCCGCACCTCGTCCAGGCTGTCCTGGATCTGCTCGGCCGAGAGGTTGGCGCGGACGATCACGTTGAGCCATCCGTCCGCCGTGTACCCGCGCACGTCGTCGCGCTGCCGGTCGTGGAGGGTGTCGAAGGCGTGCGGGTTGTTCGCCGGATCGTGGAGCCAGCGGCCGTAGGCGTCGGCCTCCTCCACGGAGCGGAACCGCCGCACGCCTTGGTCGTCGACGTACCCCCTGCCGTCGTCGGCGGGACCGGTGCCGACCGGGATGCCGGTGGCGGTGGCGGAGGGGTCCGCGGAGGCGTCCGGGGCGGCCGCGTGTCCCGTCTCCCCGCCGGGAGCGGCCGTGTTCTGCCCGGCCCCGCCGACGGTCGCGGGAGGGGCTTTCTCCACGGCCGGCGGTCGGGCTCCGGACGCGGTGCCGTCCTGTTCCGGCAGGACGGCCTCGGCGGACAGCAGCAGGCCGTGAGCGGTCGTCTCCGCGCCGGTGACGCGATAGGACATTCCCCGGGGCAGGACGATCTCGTGGTTCGACGGCCGCGGGCCCTCCGCACCCAGCCAGAGCCCGTGCGCGCCCTCGGGCAGGGTCAGCCGGACGGTCACCGCGGGGTGTCCCAGGCCCACCGGTTCCGGGTTCACGGAGACCGTGGTGTACCCCGGGCTGCTCTGGACCGTGCCCACCAGGCCGGAGGGGGTCCTCTCGTCGTACCCCTCGGGGAACCGGAGGTCGCGGGTGTGGTTCAGGACCCACGTCGTCTCGACCGCCTCCGGGAGCGGGCGCCCCACCGCTTCGTCGTAGGTTGCGAGCAGTTCCCACGCACCCGCGGCGGAGGGGTAGGTCCCCCCGTTGGCCGCGGCCAGCGCCCCGGCCATACCGCTCCTGCGGTACAGACCGGCCAGCCGTTCCTCGGGGCGCTCCAGCGTGAGGACCGTCCGTAGGAAGCGCGTTGTCGGGGTTTCCCCCTCGGCGGCGTCCACGATCTCCCGCAGCCGCTCCAGGGTGGGCCAGGTGAGGCCGTTGGCCTCGTAGACCTCCCAGCCGCTGCTGCCGTGGGGGTCCACGACCGAGGGCCGCCCGGTACGGCTCATCGAGCGCAACCGGTCGAGTTGCGTCCGCAGGTCGCCCGTGGGCACCAGTGCCAGGTCCGCGAGCCACGGGGTGCCCGAGAACGCCGTGGCGACGCGGCGTTCCTCCGCGGGGAGGGTGTCCAGCCCCGGCATGCCGCGTTCCGCGCGCGCGGCCCGGTGCGCGTACCAGTCGGCCTCCGCGGGCGTCCGGAACCTCCGGACACCGGACGCGTCCACCCGTCCGTCCGAGAGCGGGTCCGCGAAGGCCTCCGGGAGCAGGACCACCTCCGCGGAGAGCACGGTCACGATCCCGCCCGTGTTCATGTCGAACGTGTCCCGGACACCGGTGATCCGGTAGGTGGAACCGCGGGCGAGGGTGAGTTCGCGCTGTTCGGGGTCGTGGCTGCGGGAGCCGATCCAGAGGCCGTGCGCCTCCTGGGGGACGTTGAGCCGCAGGAGGTAGCGGAAGGGGGCGGCGTCGGTCTTGAAGGCCTGTTCGCCCAGGGTGGTGGACATGTACCCGGGCTCGGTGTGGACCGTGCCCTCGAGGTCGTCGGCGTCGTACCTGCCGGCCGCGCGCAGCAGGTGGTCGATGGAGTGCATGCCCCGGGAGACGACCAGGCCTTCGGGCAGGGGGCGGCCGGTGGCGTCGTCGAGGAGGCGGAAGAGTTCCAGGACGCGGTCCACGTCGGGATAGGTCCCGCCGTTGTGGCGGGCGATGACCCCGGCGTACCCGGCGTTGTGGAACCAGTGGCGCAGCTCCGCGGCGGGGTCGCGGGCGGTGAGGACGTGGTCGACGAGTCCGACGGTGCGCGGAGGAAGGCCGTCCGGGTTCGCCCGGATCTCGCGCAGCCGGTCGAGGGTGGGCCAGGTGAGGCCGTTGGCCTCGTACAGGTCCCAGCCGTGGGCGGTCACCACGGTCGCCGCCTGCCCGGCTTCCTGCTGGGCCTTGGCCCGTATCAGTGCCAGCTGGCTCGCCACACCGGTCGGGGACAGGGGCCGGATACGTGCCAGCCGGGTGATCCAGGCGGATCTGGTGTAGGCGTCGACCATCCCCCGCTGTTCGGGGGTGAGGGTGTCGAAGGCGTGGGGGTTGTTGGCCGGGTCGTGGAGCCACTGGTCGTAGGCGTCCAGTTCCTCCACGGCGCGGAAGCGCCGGTACCCGTCGTCGCCGACCTGCCCGCGGCCGTCGCCCGCCGGAAGGCGCGACTCCTCGTCGACGAGCGTGGAGGTCTCCGAGTCGCCGTCCCCGACCTCCGCGGACGGCTCTCGCGCCGACATGTCCACGGGGACCGGCTCGGCGTCGATCTCCATTCCGTCGTCGGTGATCCGGAGGTCGGTGATGCGGTAGCCGAAGTCCCGGGGCAGGACCAGTGCGTACGGGTCGCCCGTCGCGCCCCGGCCGCCGATCCACAGGCCCCGGGCGTCTTCGGGGAGGACCATGCGGACGACCGCCACGGTGTCGCGCGGTGCGGTGGTGAAGGGCGAGTCGCCCAGGGAGACGGTGGTGTACCCCCGTTCGCGCTGGTCCCTGCCCACGACGGCGGACAGGTCGTCCCAGTCGTATCCGTCGAGTCCGGGCAGGTCCCGGTCGACATCCAGCACGAAGGACACCGCGACCGGGCCGGGCAGGGGCCGGTCCACGGCCGTGTCCATGTCCCGGATGAGCTCCAGGGCCCTGTCCCCGGTGGGGTAGACACCGCCGTTGGCCCGGGCGACCTCCCCCGCGTCGTCCGCGTTCTCGTACCAGTGGTCCAGCCGCAGCCGCGGATCGGAGGAACCGAAGATGTCCGCCGCGACCGCCCCGAACCCCGGGGAGCGGCCTCCCTCGGCGTACAGTTCGCGCACCCGGCCGAGCGAGGGCCACGACAGGCCGTTCGCCTCGTAGAGCGCCCACCCGTTGGGGGTGTCGGGGTCGGCGGCGTTCTGCAGGCCGATCCTGTTCCAGTAGTCGAGCCTGTCCTGGACGGCCGCCGGGTCGGAGGTTCCGAGCCGGGCGAGATTGCTGAGCCACGGGAACGCGGTGTGCGCGCCGATGAGGGCGCGCAGCTCCGGCGGGAGAGCGCCGTAGGTGTGCGGTTCACCGTCCCGGTCCTCCATTCGCTCCGCGTAGGCGTCCAATTCCTCCCGGGTGCGGAATCCGCGGACCTCTCCGCCGCTCGTTTCAGGGGCCGCGGCCGCGGTACCGCCGTCGTCCGTGCGATCGGGCAGGGCCCGGTCGGTGCGCCCGGCCGAGGCCGTCGGCGCGTCGTCGTCGGAGTCGTAGCGGTCGAGGAGGGGCCGGTCGTCGTCGGAGTCGTCGCGGTCCCGGGGCGGCCGGTCGTCGTACGCGTCGTCGGCGCTCTCGTGCCCGGAGTCCTCCAGGCCCAGGAGCGCGGCCAGTCCGGCCTCCTCCTCCGCGCCGAGGCCGGGTTCGTCGGGGCCCGTGACGGTGGCGTCCGTGTCGGTCGCCACGGTGAACACGTGCAGGTCCGCGGATCCCTCGACCTGCGGCGGGGCCGGGTCGGTAACCGGCCGCGGCGGCACGACCACCTCGGCCTCGATGTACAGACCCTCCAGTCCGTGGAAGCCTCCCCAGCCCGCCCGGGTGATCCGGTAGGTCGTACCCGGAGGGAGGATCAGCTCGCGCTCTCCGGGGTACCTGCTCTCCGAACCGATCCACATGCCCCGGGAGCCGCGGGGGAGGACCAGGTGCACCGCGTGCGCGTAATTGGCCGTGACCCCGGCGAGCTCGTTCCCCAGCGACGTGGACAGGAACCCGCGCTCGGTGTGGACGGTCCCCACGAGGGAGTAGGGGTCCTTGCCGTCGAAGCCTTCGAGGTGGTCCAGCTCCTCCAGACCGCGGATCACCTCGATCCCCTCGGGCAGGGGCCTGTCGATGGCCTCCGTCAGGGTCCGGAGGTGCTCGAGCGCGAGTTCCGGGGTCGGGAACACGTCGCCGCTCGACCTGGCGATCTCCCCGGCCTCACCGGCGTGCACGTACCAGTGGTCGAGTTCCTGCTGCGGGTCCTGTGCGTCCAGGATGTACCGGACGAAGCCCTCGGCCCTCTCCGGAACGCGCCCCTGGGCCAGGAGTTCCCGCAGCCGGTCCAGGGTCGGCCACGCGAGGCCGTTCATCTCGTACAGTTCCCAGCCGCGCGAGCCCATGGGGTTGGTCTCGAACGCCGCGACGGTGTCCTGGCGCATCAGGTCCAGCGTGATCCCCACCTGGTCCGCGCTCATGGAATTGCGGGCCACGGTGTTGAGCCAGCCCTCGATCGTGTAGCCGACGATCCGGTTCCGGTGCGCAGGGTCCAGGGCGTTGAAGGCGTGCGGGTTGTTGGCCGGGTCGTGGAGCCACAGGTCGTAGGCGTCGAGTTCCTCCTCGGTGCGGAACCTCCGGATCCCGGTCCCGTCGACGTACCCCCGTCCGTCGCCGGGCACGTTCCCGGTGCGGAGCGTGTCCGGCCCGGCGGCGGCGGCGTCGTTCGTCCCGTCGACCGCGGCCCCGGCCGAGGCGGGCGGCGCACTCACCGCCGCGGGCGCGGCGGTGTCGTCCGCCGGCACGTGCACCCGCGCGGTGATCACGGGTCGGCCGCCGGACGTGTCCACGGAGTCGATCCGGAACCCGGTCCCCGGCGGGAGGATGATCTCCTGGTTCTGGGGGCGGGGGCCCGCGCCGCCCAGCCAGAGGCCGTGGGCCCCCGACGGCAGGACGAGACGGACGACCGCGGCAGCCCCTTCGCCCGGGGCGGCCGACCGCGGGTTGAGCGCGACCGCGGTGTATCCCCGGGTGACCTGCTCGGTCCCGACCAGCGCGGAGGGGTTGTGCGGGTCGAACCCGTGCCACTGCTCCCGCGCCGCCGTGGGGTCCGGGTACCAGGTGCTCTCGACCGCGTCGGGCAGCGGACGGCGGACGGCGTCCTCGTAGGAGGCCAGCATGTCCAGCAGCCTCTCGGGCGAGGGGTAGGCGCCCCCGTTCGCGCGGGCCAGGACCCCGGCGGGCCCGGCGGCGTTGTACAGCCCGCCCAGCTTGCGGGCCGCCTCCTGGGGACCGTGCCTGAGGAGGTCGGTGATGAATCGTGCCCGTGCGGGGTTGCCCACCCGCTCCGCGGGCAGGAGCTGGAGCAGCCGCTCGGGGGAGGGCCAGGTGAGGCCGTTCGCCTCGTACAGCTCCCACCCGAGGACCCGCTGCCGCTCCGCGGGGGTGGAGGCCTGGGTGACACGACTCGCCGCGCGTAGGGAGTCCAGCAGTTCCCGGGCGCCGTCCGGGTCCGCCGGGGTGAGGTCGACCCCGGGAGCGAGCGCGCTGAGGGCGCGGGCGAGGTCGTGCCGTGCCCGGGGGAGCGCGTTGACGGTGTGCGGGTTGTGCGCCGGGTCGTGAAGGCGGTGGCCGTACCAGTGGGCCTCCTCCGCGTTCCAGAACCTGCGGACGCCGTCCTCACCCGTGCTCCCCTCCGAGAAGAGGTCGGGCACCGCACGTGGCAGGGGGACCACGGTCGCGGTGACCACGGTCTGCGGGCCGCCGGATTCGGGGTCGATCCTGTCCTGGACACCGGTGATGCGGTACGTGGTGCCGCGGCCGAGGGTGAGCTCCATCTGCTCCGGGTCGTGGCTGCGTGTACCGATCCAGAGGCCACGGCTCCCCTGGGGCACGTCCAGGCGCAGCAGGAAGGGGAACCCGTCCACGTCCGTCTTGAACGGGGAGTCGCCCAGGGTGGTGGACATGTAGCCGGGCTCGGTGTGGACGGTGCCCACCAGCCTGCGGGGGTCCGTGCCCCCGGTCGTGCGCAGGAGGTGGTCGATCGACTGCATGCCGCGGGACACGGCCATGCCCTCGGGCAGCGGGCGGTCGACCGCGCCGTCCAGGAGGCGGAACAGCCGCCTGGTCTCGGCGGCGTCGGGGTAGACGCCCCCGTTGAGCCGGGCGATGACCCCCGCGTATCCGGCGTTGTGGAACCAGTGGTCGAGTTCGGCACGGGGGTCGGGGGCGTCGAGGACGTACCGGATGAGCCCCCGGGTCCGCGGGGGCAACGGCTGCGGGGAGGCCGCGATCTGGCGCAGTCGTTCCACGGACGGCCAGGACAGCCCGTTGGCCTCGTACAGGTCCCAGCCGTGGGCCGTCTGCGCCGTGTCGGGGTCGGCCGCCTCGGACCGGGACTGCGCGCGCCACTCCATCAGCTGTCGCGTGACGGTCTGGGGCAGGAAGGGCCGGATGCGGGCGACACGGGTGATCCAGGCCGACCTGGTGTAGGCGTCGACCATCCCGCGCTGTTCGGGGGTGAGGGTGTCGAAGGCGTGGGGGTTGTTAGCCGGGTCCTGGAGCCACCGGTCCTGCCCCTCGATCTCCTCGGGGGAGTCGAAGCGGCGGATGCCGTCCTCGTCGAGAGACCCCCTGCCATAGGTGTCCGCGTCCGAGGTGTCCGAGGCGTCCGATTCCGAGCCGGCGTCGGTCTCGTCGTCTCCGTGACCCCCGTCGTCGTGGACCGCGGCGGACTCCGCCGGGGGCGCGGCCACCGGTCGCGGTTCCGCGGGCAGGGCCACGGCGGTGATCTCCACGATCCCGTCCGACTCCGTGACGCCGGTGACGCGGTAGCCGGTGCCGCGGGGGAGGAGGAGCGTGTACGGGTCGGAGGTGCCCGCCCTGTCGCCGATCCACAGGCCGCGCCCGCCCTCCGGCACGCTCAGGCGGACCAGGACCGTACCGTCGCCGTCGTCTCCCGTGGCCGGTGAGCGGTCCAGGGAGGTGCGCAGGTACCCAGCCTCCCGCTGCTCGGTGCCCACCAGCGAGGAGGGGTCGCCCTCGACGTACCCGCCGAGCCCGTGGAGGCCTTCGTCCCCGCTCAGCGCGAAGGTCACCTCCACGGGGCCGGGAAGCGGCCGGTCGGTCGCGGCGTCCAGGGTGCGCAGGGTGTCCAGGACCCGGTCGGCCGTCGGGTAGGCGCCGTCGGCGGCCTTGGCCAGGGCTCCGGCCTCGTCCGCGTTGTCGTACCAGTGGCGCAGCCGTCGGGCGGGGTCGGGCGCCTTGAAGATGTCGTCGACGAGCCGGTTGAAGGTGTGGGTGTTCCCGCCGTCGGAGTGGATCTCCCGGATATCGGTGAGCGTCGGCCACCGGTTCCCGTTCTTCTCGTAGAGCGGCCAGCCGTTGAGGTCGTCACCGCTGGCGTTGTCGCCCGCGTCGTACGTCAGGTCCTCCAGCCTGTTCTGGACGGAGGCGGTGTCCAGCGAGGGGGTCCGGGTGAGGGACGAGAGCCAGCCTGTGGCCGCCTGCGCCACGACGGCCTCGCGCTGGTCCCGGGGCAGCGCGTCGAAGGTGTGCGGGTTGGTGCCCGGGTCGTCGAGCTCCGCGGCGCGGGCGGCCGGGTCCTCCAGCCCGAGGAGGCCGGCCATCCCGTCTTCCCGATCGCGCCTCCACCCGGGCCCGTCGACCTCGGCCGGGTCCTGGTCCGTCGTCTCCATCAGGAACACGGTGATCTCGTCGTCCGTGTTCGACTCGGGCGCCGATCGGGCCGGAACCGGCTGCGGGGACGGTCCGCCCCCCGGGGCGGATGACTCCTCACCGGTCACCGGTCCGCTCCGGACGGGCGGGGGCTGCTCGTTGAGTGCGCTGCGGAACGTGTCCAGGAGCGGGGCGGCCTCGGGACGCTCCCCCGGCTCCGGCTCCGCCCGGTCGCTCAGGGGCGCGACGCTCCCGGGACGGTGCGGCGGCGTCGGCGGTGCGTCGGGCGTATCCGGGAACGAGTCCCGGGCCTCTCCGGCGTCGGACTCGCCGCGGGTCGCGACGCTCTCCGCGGCCTCGGCGGACGGCTGGTCCGCGGATCCGAGCGCCGCCGCCGGGCCCGACGACTCCCCGGACTGTTCTTGCGGGGCCGGTGCGTCTTCGTTGCCGTCCACGAGCGCCGTGTTGACGGTTTTCACGGTGTTCGGTGCGTCGTAGGGGGAGGGGCCCCGG